>CANRKR010000027.1 GCA_947631275.1 uncultured Akkermansia sp. | reverse complement strand
CTTCCGGCGCCGGTATAACCCGGATGATCCATGTAGTTGAGGGAGCCGAAGCCCTGCAGCACGGTGACCAATCGCGATTCGCGGCAAGCTTGCAGGAGTTCTTCAACCTGTTGCGTGTTCCCGGGATCGAACGCCTGCCGTGTGCGCTTATCGGTATCCTCGGCAGACCTCAGTCGTTTTTCCCAATCTCTCAGGATAAAGGCAATCTCCGGGCTGTGTTTTCCTTCGTCCTGCAGGTAACCGCCGATGCGTGCACGCCGGATGTACTCAGTCATCGCTATCCCAAAAATGGTGCGGGCGTCTTGAATAACTTGAGGCGGAATGCCCGAGGAATCTTGTCCCAGTGCTTTAAGCATGGCTGGCAGAGTCATGCCCTCCTGGCAGCTCTTTGGTTTCTTGCGCACAAAAGTGCGGCAGAGATGCCGGGAGAGAAGTATGGCTTCCCGTTTGACTTCTGCCATGGTGCGCAGGATCGGCGGAACTTGCTCAGCCTTCTCGATTTGTTGCAGTTTCCTTTCGGCTTCCTCACTCGGCGCACGATCTCCGGTTTGAGCTTCGGCAACGATTCCCTGCATCTGCGAAAGGCTCAACAGCTTGTCGTCCTCCTCAGCGGCTGCGAGCCATCGTCTGAAGGAGGAGTATTCCTGCAGGTCCGGCACCGTCTGCCACATCGTCTTGCGAATTTGTCTCGCCGCAGAAGGACCGATCGCCCAGAGTGCGCGGCGAGCCACGCTGTCAAGAATGAGAAACCTCAGGGGAACAGGGTAGTTCAGCGTATTGAGCTCGTTTATTTCATTCTCGACGTTCTGGGGGGTCAGCGATTCCCAGCTCCCTTTATGTTTGAACCAATCTGCGAGAGAAGGCTCTTCAACGGAGGGAGCTTTGCTGAGAAGTTCCAACACACTGCGCCCGGCAGATAGTGCGTGGGCAGCGTTCGAAAGATGTTTTTTCAGCAATCTGCCAGCTTCCTCAGCTCCATCCGGGTCTGGTGCGGCGCTTCGCGAGCAGAGGAAGAGGGCAAGGCGTGCGCTCCAGGCGCCAATAGTTGGTTCGTTGCTCTCGCGGGAGATGCGCAGCAGTTCCTGCTCCGCCGCCGCCGTCTCTCCATCCATCCTGACAACGACTGCCTGCAGGGCTCTCATTTCCGGACCCTGCAAATCGATGTTTCCCATGGGGGTCGGCACCGGATCACGAAACGGATCAAATTTCGCCGGGCTGAGAAAGAACGCGAGAATTCCGCCCAGCAGGAGAGAGGCGACGATTGCTGCTGCGTTGTGTGCCAAGCGCTTCCAACGCAGAATATTGCCCAAACTTGCCTCGCGCTTCTGCTTTTTCAACTCCCCGAGAACATCGTCAAGTTCCTCGATGAGCTCGCCATAATTCGCCAGACGCTTGTTGGGTGAGAAGGCGGTCATGTGGTCCACCAGATCGCTGAGCACGGTCGGCGCCTCGGGCATTTGCTCGGCGAAGGGAGGTCTGTTGCGCTTCAGCTCAAGCAGTTGGTTGACGGATTCCACCGGTTCGTCGAATTGTCCCACCCCGGTGAGCAAAAACGACAGTGTGATGCCCACGGCATAGATGTCGGCGCGGACATCTTCCTGTTGACGATTAAGTGTTTCCGGAGCGGCGTAGTAAGGCGTAGCCCAGAGGACTTCCTCCGTGTCTCCCTGCTTATCGGCAAGGGCAAGCCCGAAATCAATGACTTTTGCTTTGCCTTGGCGGGTGATCAGGATGTTGCCGGGTTTCATATCCCGATGCAGCAATCCGGCTTTTTGTGCGGCTTCCAGTCCTCGCGCCACCTGCTGCACGATGCTCACGGCTTCCAGAGGTTCAAGCGGTCCGTTTTTCGCGACGCGGTGCTCCAGATTTTCGCCTTCTACCAGCTCCATCGCGATGTAGAACTGGTCATATGCTCGCCCGGCGGAGTAGACAGCAGTGATATTTTCGTGTCGCACGCGCGCCATCATGGCGCTTTCCTTTTCGAAACGCTCAATGCGTTCCGGATCATTCCGGAAATCATCGTTGAGTACCTTCAGAGCAAGTGGACGTTGCAGGGAAATATCCAGCGCGCGGTACACCACACTCATACCGCCGATGCCCAGCACTTTCTCCAGGCGAAATCCGCCGAGCTGCACATGCACGTGGTCAACGAGACCGCACTGCGGACAAGTCACCTCGGCGTATAAGCCAAGACCTGTAATATCCACCTGTGCGCCGCAACGCGGGCAAGTCCAGATTTCACTGCCCTTCTTAGCCATGCGTGGCGTGGTATCGGGTACGCAATGTCGTTACTTGACGATTTTTGGAAGAGAAGCGGCCGCCACAGCTTGACCGTGGCGCTTGGTGCGCTCATCCGGGACGCAGAGGTTGATGTTCAGCTCAGGGAATTCCCCGTGCAGAACCTCTGTTGCTTTGTCAATGATAATCTGTCCGCCATCACCCGTGGCCACGCGTCCCAGGAAGAGGAGATTCCTCACGCTGTAGAAGCGTGCAAAGTACGCTACGGAATAACCGAATTCAATGCCGATGGTTTCGTAGATCTTGCGGGCGCGCTCATCGCCTTCTGCCATGGCGGCCTGCACCTTCTTGAGCTGCTCCGGGAAAGGCATGTCGCCGAAGTCGAATCCCGCGCGCGGGGCGAGGCGGGCCACTGCCTGCTGGGAGAAGTACATGGCGCCTACGCCCTTGTCCTTTGACCACTCATCGACACCGCCATCTTCCTGATAGTCCACCGGCACAAAGGCGAGCTCATTGAGCCAGGGCATGATATGCCCTTCCGGATCCACGTAGCCGGAAGCGAGGGAGGTGCCCATGGCAATGCCGAGTACCGAGTCGTCATTCATCCCCATAGCTCCGGCCAGCGCCGTTACCTCCCCATCGTTCACCACCTCGAAGGGCACTTGCTTGCCCATGCGTTCGCTCCACCGTTGCTGCAGCGTATGGAACATCGGACGGATGACGCGGCGAAAGTCCTCCGGGTCGATTCCCCGGAAAAGGGATGCCACACGTGGTTCATTGTTCACGTACACCCCGGCTGCGGATCCCCCGATAGCGTCCACCTGCGGCAGGTGCTTCGCCACGCGCAGCAGAGAATCATCCACGCCCTCCAGGTGGTAGTTCGGATCCTTCTCATGGTACGGGTTCCAGACAACTTCCTCGGAGTAGACTACCTCGCCGTTTACGACAGCGGCGGCCTTGCGATCCGAGCCGCCGAGGTCAAAACCTATGCGGTACCCGTCCAGGTTGCGACCCAGCGAGATGGAACTCAGGTGCTCCGCCGGTAAATCAGCTGCGCTGGCCACCTTCACCACTTCGATGGGTTTGTCATAAATCAGTTTGCCGATAAAATCCCAATCAAACTCCCTTGCGCCACCCTTGCAGTAGGTCGATGCCAGCATGTCCGCCACCTTGTCATCCCCAGCCACCATGATGGTGCAGCCCCCCTTCATCCAGAGCAGAAACTTCACAATGCGTTCCACGTACCGGTTGTTCAGTACTTCATTTTCATCTCCTTCCGGCAACAGCTGCCCCTTCCAGCGGAAGCACGTGCCGTCTTGCCGCGTAAGGGCAAGCTCAATCGTGTGGCTCCCCGGCGTGGCCGCCACTTTCTCCTCAAAGGCTTTGTTCCATAAAACCGGTGCAACAAAGTCCGGATCCAACTCGGGTGTGTATTTCGCTTGTATCTTCATGAGAGTTCAGTGATCCTTATAGCATCTTCTGCTTGCCATGACCAGAAAAAAACAAAGAAAACATTCTCAGAGCTATCGAGCGTTTTCTCCCTCCGCGTTGGTGTGGATTCTCAAGGGAATCTGCTCAACTTGCAAACCGGCTTCGTCCAGCGTATCAAGTACCTGCAACAATGCTCCGAGAGAAGCCTCGTCCGCGGCGGCTACCTGGAGGCGCGACTGTGGCGCGTGCTCCAGCAGCTCGCGGAGAGCTGAAGAAAGCTCTTCGCGCGGAAGTTTTCTGCCCCCGAGGGCAAGAGCGCCATCCGATGCCACTTCGAGAAGAACCTGGGTGTTGTCCCCTTTCTCGCCGGCAAGGTGTTGCGTGCGCGGCAGAGCGATATCCAGCACACTCACCTGGTGCTTGAATTCGGTGTGCACGATGAAGAAGATGAGCAGGATCGTCAGGATATCCAGCATTGGCACGATGGGGATGCCCGGTGCTCCCGCAGCTTTGCGATAGATATTCATGAGGATTAGGAGGAGTATGTTATTACTTACTCTCGTTGGAAAGCAGATCGGTGAAGAAGCGATCGATGCGGGCGGCCCGGCGTTCCAATCCCCGCTCAAAGCAGGTGAGGGCGATAATGCCCGGCACGGCAATAGCCAGACCGAATATCGTCGTATACAAAGCGGTGGATATTCCCATGGCAATGCCGGGCTCGGCGCCGGATCCGCCAAAAACGCCGAAAATTTCCACAAGCCCCCACGCGGTGCCGAGGATGCCGAGCATGGGCGCGATGTTAGTGATGACGTTGATGGTGGCCATGCCCGCGCGCTGGGAATCGATCAACAAGCGCAGACGGGACTCCATCTGCTCCTTGATGTGTGGTTCGCCGCGGTGTTGGAGCGCAAAGAGCACCTCCTGCGCGAGGGGCGAGCTGTCCTTCAGACAGCAGTCGCTCAGCGCCGGTGTGGGGTCTATATCGTTTTCGTGGGCCAGAGATATGGCGCTCTGCAGCTTCCCTAACAGTCGTCCGTTGCCTGTGAAAAGCAGGTGGTAGATGATCGCCGCCACGAGGATGAGCGAGCAGGCCAGCAATGGGTAGCCAAACGGCTGGCAAGCGTCAAAAAATCGGAGGATGGTTTCTGTCATAGTGTGCGATGGGGTGAGTTGTTAATCAAAATTAAAGGTGAAAATGAGTTCCAGGAGGTCGCCGTGAATCTCTCTCTGCACCTGCCGCGGCATGGGTGGCAAGGATGCGTTTCGTATAGCGCCGAAGGTGAAGGATTGCTGGATCACGCTCGCCCCGCGTCTTCGCACGAGCTCCATGTTTTCCAATGAGCCCCAGGTGTTGATACGCAGGCTGATGACAACGCTGCCCGGGATGATATCCCCCCGATGCTCATCGCATGCCCGGTACCAGAAATACGCGATCCGACGATAGATTTCTTCCTCGTAGCGTCCCCGCGGGGTGGACGCCACATTCAGGGAAGGTCGGCTGCCTACAACAAACCTGCCGGTGCTGCGGGTGAGACGTTCATGCGTGCGGAATCCTGCACCGGAAGGCTGGACGCTGTCCGCCAGAGAGGGGTCATACACCGTTCCCTGTCTGCCGGGAGCGGGAGTGCGAATGGGCGCTACCGCGGGTTGAATACGGATAGGGGCGGCGCCTTCCTCCTCCCCTTCCCCCGGCTGTTGCGTGGCGAGGCGTATCGGGGCAGTATCCGCTCCCGCCTCCTTTTTCGGTGGCAGTTGAGCCGCGGGAATCCCGGGGGTTCCTGTCCTTGGTTGTTCTCGCGAGCCTCTCTCCGTCGTGGGGCGTTGTTGTGGTGGCGGAGGAGTGGTTGCCACGGCGGGCGGCGCCGGCGGCGGTGCTGCACGCCGTGAGATTCGGTTGTCCTCCAGGGGTCCCTTCTGCGCACGCTGGGAGAAGGTGACAATTTCTTCGCTTTCCTCTCCGTTTTGTGTGGGGAGCGGGGCGTCACTCCGCCGTCTGGGCGCAAACTCGGAGGAGCTTTCCTTACTGTCCCTCGCGCCGACAAAATCCGCGCGGACCGGGGTTTGTTCTTCTCGGTCGGGGTCAGTCTTGGCGAAAGGAAGTTTTTCTTCCTTCCGCTGCTTCTCCTCTGCCCGAGCGATGCGTAGCACCCGTTGCTTCCCCTTATTTTCCAGTACGGCGTTTCCCCTCTTCTGCGCCGTCTCGCCCGATCCCGTTACCACCAGCAAAATTACTGTTGCCAGATGCACCAGTACAGAGAGAGCCATGCTCAGCGCCACACGTTCGAGCACTCGTCTCTTTCTCTCTCCTTCTCGCATGCCTCCCTTTTACCATACTTCGCCTTTTCTCGCAAGTCCGCCAATGATTTGTCCTCCGCCTCCTCAGAGTCGCTTCGGCGCACAGCTCCACCGGGAACAGAACCCGTCTCGCCTCGTTGAGCAGAAATCGGATGACTCGCGCGCATTTCATGCCTCTTCTCGTGTTTGCCGCGGGCATGGTTTGTCCGAGCTTGACGAAAGGCTCCCTTTCGTGTAACCTGACACGCATGAGTAGCGTATACCGAGCGCCGGCGAAGATTAATCTCTCCCTGCGCGTGAAAGGAAAAAGGGCAGATGGCTACCACGATGTGGATCTCATCATGGCCAGACTGGATCTGACCGATGAGCTGGATTTTCACAACTCACGCACGACAACTCTGCTGTGCGAAGAACCGGGTGTGCCGACTGATGAGAGCAATCTTGTGATGCGTGCAATTTTGGAGTTTGAGAAACACTACGGACGCAAAGCAAAGCAGCGTATCACTCTCACCAAACGCATCCCGCATGCGGCAGGACTTGGTGGCGGCTCCTCGGATGCTGCCACTACCTTGCTGGCTGTCAATGAAATCCTCGGTACTCAGTACAGTCCGGAAGAACTCTCTGCCATGGCAGCAGCCGTGGGGAGTGATGTCCCCTTCTTCCTGAATCCCGTGCTGAGTCGTTGCACCGGCCGGGGTGAGCAGGTGCGCCCGCTCGTTCCCTTTGCGGGCTGGACCAGCCCGATTGTGCTGATCAAGCCGGATTTTGGCGTGGCCACGGCGGAAGCGTATCGGAAGTTCATCGGCTCCAGGCGGCTGAAAAACGTGATGTACGACGTGCAGACTGTGAAGGGGCTCCGGATGAGCAATGACTTGGAACGCCCGGTCTTTTCGAAGTTCCCTATCCTGGCGATGATGAAAATGTGGATGCTGGAGCGCCCGGGAGTGAACGGCGCGTTAATGAGCGGAAGCGGCTCTTCCCTCTTCGCCCTCACCGAAACCCATGAGCAGGCCTGTCAGCTCGCCACAGACGCCCGTGAATACTTTGGCGACGCGTCCCTCTTCACGTACTGCGGCACTGTGAATCCCCAATGAATTCCTCCCTCGCGGAAGATCCCGTCAACCGCCTTTTCCTCTCGATTGCTGAGGATCGGTTGTCCGGCTTCCATGAACGTCCGCTGGAGGTGCTGGCAAGCCGTTGCGAGCTCCCGACTCAGGAGGTTAGAGAGCGTCTCGTTTCTTTGCTGAGAGGGGGGATTGTCCGCGCCGTGCGGCAAACTCTGCCCTCCACCTCGTTCACGCGAAGCTGTCTGGTGGCGTGGCATCTGCCTGAGGACGCACTCGAATCAGCTTTCGATTGGCTGGTAAGGCACGATCCCTTCTCCGGTCACGTTGTCCTTCGGGAGGCGGAGGATCCTTCTTCCCCCGGGGCCGAATTCCGGCTGTGGACCACGCTGCGTCTGCCCGCGCCGGAGGGAAATCTGGAGGAGCACTGTCGCATCCTGTCCCGTTGCATCGGTGCGCGGGAATTCGTCTGCATGCCCGTAGTCGGTATGTTCCGTCTTTCCGTCGGACACTTGCGGCGGGTCGGACTCCCCCCCGGGACAGTGGAGGATGAGTTGCCCGTTATCCGGCGCCCGAAGCAGATTGAATTAGATGAAGAGGATCGCCGCGTCCTGCTCGCTTTCCGCGCCCCTCTCAGTGAGGAGGAGTTGGGTCTTGAAGAACCCTGGTTCCTCCGTGCAGCATCTCTCGGTCTGGGAAAGGAAGATTTTTACTGCCGCGCACGTCGGCTCGCGGAATCAGGCGCTTTGGGGCGTTTCGCCGTCGTGCTGAATCACACAGACTCTGCTGCCCGAGCTGTTGCCGGCACCAGCGAAGCAGCTCTGCTCATGTGGGCGGTGCCTTCCGGGGAAGAGGAGCGTGCCGGCGCCATCTGCGCTCGCCATGTCTGCATGACCCACTGCTACTGGCGCAGCGGAGCGGAAAAAAACTTCGGAGGCGTGCAGATCATGGGTATGGTGCACGGTCCCACGAGATCTGTCGTACGCGATCACAAGAAGGCGATAGATGCCGCCCTCTCCCGGGCGGGCATCCCCTTGTTGTATTCGCAGATGCACTGGACCCTGCGCGCCCGCATCCGCCCTTCAGAATTTGATCCTGTCGCTTATGCCGCATGGAGGCATGCTGTGTCTGGAATCACTGGTATCCAGTGATGTGAAAAAAAAGGATGGGCAATAAAGCATGGGAAGAGCCGAATGCACGCCACGCACGGCTCACTCACAGAAGGAGATGGGGGCCCCGGGAGGAAGGGCGCGCAGGAAGAAACGTCCGTAAGTCTTGGAACAAAGTCGGGAATCCAGCAGGGTGACCATGCCGGCGTCAGATTTGGAACGGATGAGACGACCGACTCCCTGGCGGAACTTGAGAATGGCCTCCGGCAGAGAATACTCGCGGAAGGGGCTGCCGCCACGAGCACGAATATCCTCGCAACGAGCCTCCACCAGTGGCGTGGAGGGTGAATCAAAGGGCAGCTTCACCACGATCACATGGGAGAGGGCTTCGCCCGGTACATCCACGCCGGTCCAGAAGCTGTCCGTTCCCAGCAATACACTGCCTTTGTGAACGCGGAACAGGTTCAGCATATCCGTGCGTCCTATGCCGTCGCCCTGCACAAAGAGCTGCCAATGGCGTTCTGCGCAGAGTGGACGGATGGCATCTGCCACGCTGCGCAGGGTGCTGTAACTGGTGAAGAGGACAAAAGCGCTGCCGTTGGATTGTTTGAGAGCGTTGCTGACGGAATCGCAGAGGGCAGGAAGATAGCGCTCCCGGTCGGTGGGATCCGGCATGTTGCGTGTCACATTGACCCGCATTTGTTTCGCAAAGTCGAAGGGACTGCCAATTTGCAGACATTCCGCGCTCTCTGCGCCGACGCGGCCGGCAAAATAGCCCATCCCCATGTCACCGGCAGAAAGAGTGGCGGACGTGCAGATGCAGGCGCGGCCCCGCTCAAAGACTTTTTCGCGCAGCAGGGGAGCCACGTTAATGACAGCTGAGCGCAGGGTGAGGTAGCGCCGGTCGTCCTGCCTGCCGCCGAATTCCGCCCAGTAGACAGAGCGCTCCTGTTCCGCGAGGCCGATGATTTCCCTGGCAGTTGCAGAGTACGCCTGCAGGTTGGCTGCCGCATCGAGAAGTTCGGTGCGAGTGATCTCATTCTCCTCTTCCCTGGCCATGCCCACAATTTCCTCCGTCAGGTTGTCCAGAGGCTCCGTAAGCACATCTTCGGTCCAATTCGGCTGGCGAAGCCTCAGTTCTCGCGTGTCCCCATTTTCCTCCTGCTGCCCGGATTTGCAGTCTTTTGCCGCCCGAGTGAAGAATTCGTCCGCTGCCATTTGCGCCTCTTCGATGAGCTGCAGGAGATGCGGCGTGGCAGCGTGGCGCAGGCTCCCCTTGTGGGTGCGTGGGTTGTAAAGACGCCACAGGTCGCGCCGTAGTTCAAACTCCGGCAACGCTACGCCGAATTGATGCGCCGCCACACTCTCAATGGTATGCGCCTCGTCCAGAATCACAAAATCATCCGGAAAAAGGAACCCGTCCACCACTTCTGTATCATCGGATCTCACAGTCTGTTGCATATCCAGGCTGCTCATCAGACCGAAGAAAAGGGTGTGATTGAGCACAACGAGTTCGGCTTCCTCTGCCTTGCGTCGCGCTGCCTGGTACGGGCAGTTGGGACCACAGTTGCGCAGAGAGCACACGTGGCTTTCGCTGCAGATTTGCGCGCGCACTTTGTCGGTGATTCCCCACTCGCTCGGCAGCTCGGAAAGCCATCCTTCCCCACAATCCCGCGCCCACTCGCGTACGAGCATCAGCTGGCGGTGTTCTTCCTGGTTGAAGAGGTCGTTGGCCTGGTCGATTGCGCGCTGCAGTCGCGTGCGGCAGAGATAATTGGCCCGTCCTTTGAGCAAAGCGGCTCGAAAAGTCAACCCCAGGGCCTTAGCAGCAGTGGGTATATCTTTGCTGAAAAGTTGCTCCTGCAGGTTGATCGTGTGGGTGGAAATGATGGCTTTTCGCCCATTCCCCAGCGCAAACCGCACCGCCGGCAGCAGGTACGCTAGGGATTTGCCCACACCGGTACCGGCCTCTGCCAACAGGGTACGCTCCTCCTGCAATGCAGCCGCTACTGCAGCGGCGAGTTGTTGCTGCTGGGGTCGGAATTCAAATCCCCGTCCTCCGGAGAGCACGCCTTCTGCGGAAAAATCAAAGAGACTTTGTTCAACCAGATCCTCCACGATCTAAAAATGAGGAGAAAGGAAAAAGGGTATCATTGCAGCACACGCTCGCCAGATGAAGGGAGGGAAAGACGGAGGGGCAGATTCGGGAAAAAAGCGCGCAGGGTGCTGATATCCGTATTGCCGTCCACAAAATACCATTTGTTGACCTTCGTCTCGTGCGTGGTGAACCCATTGCGATCCACCGGTCCGTTTACCACTTCATCGCGGATGGCATAGATATACCCTTGTCGCTCCATGCGTTTCATTCCGCCGGTCCGGTCGGGATAGCTCACTATGAGTGTCGTAGGGAGTACTACCAGACGGCTGCGCTCGCTGCCGCCCTGCAGATCCTCTGCGGGGATGAGTCCCTCTCTATCCCTTTGCGCCGCTCGGGCTAACCCTGTGTGCGGCGTGACAACGTACTCCGCCGTGGGCTCACGCACGCTGAAGGACTCAATTTTCATCCCGCTCTTTTGCATCATCTGCCCCATTTTCACGTAATGTTCGCGCAGGGCGCGCAGTCCTTCATGGTACCGCTGAAGCGCTTGCTTTGGATCTTCCTCTGTCAGTCCCATGATCCGTCGCGCGTTTTCTGCCTCGTGCCCGCTGCGGTTGGAAAACTGCTCAGCGTACATTCTTTTGAGTGGGGGATACATAGAATCTAGCGCCCAACCCATGTCGCAGGAACGCACAGCCGCCCCGTAGCTTCGCGCTGCTTCGACGGCTCCACGTGCCGTCTCGCTCACCGGTTCCGCCGAGGTGTTTGCTACAAGAAAAATTCCCAGGATGATGCTGCATATCCTTGCGTTCATGCCCTCATCCTACCACATCCCCATACTCCATCACAAGAAGGAATTGCAGATTATCAGAGTGATCATCGAAACTCGGATAATTTTGGCTGCCCCTGAAAATCTCTCTTTCCCCCGAAATTTGCGTTGCCCCTTTTTCGTCATCCGGAACGGGATTCGAACCCGTGTTGCCCGCGTGAAAGGCGAGAGTCCTAGGCCTCTAGACGATCCGGACTTTTCTTTGCAAAAAAGCCAACACAAACGCCGCCTAAGGCGTCGCGCGTGGAGGAAATGTAACACAGAGCAAGCAGCTTGGCAAGCACAAATCCGCGAAATTCAAAAAGACGTGTACAGTTCTTGCATGAAGTCACCCCACCGTCTTGCGTGGAGCATTTTGGGGCGATTGGTTAGGCTCACAGCTTCGCACAGGAGACGGATTTTACCCTTCTTCCACTGCCACAGCGAAAGCGTAACTGACTTCATCCCCAACTCAAGAGACAGACGCGGCCGGGATTCGGCTTCTTCTTGCCCTTTTTCGTCTTCTGTGCTAGTCTCGAGAGCATGGCAAGCGACGAGGCAAGGGAAAAGTGGCGCAACACCCCGCATAGTCCCGGAGTGTATCTGATGCGGGGCAGCGGGGGAGGGGTCATCTATGTCGGCAAGGCGAAAGATCTGCACAAGAGGCTGTCCAATTATTTCTCTCCCTCGCGTATCACGCTTGAAAACGGCAAAACGCGGGCGCTCATCGCCGCTATTGAGGACTTCGATTACTTTGAGGTACGCAACGAGCAGGAATCCCTCCTCCTGGAGCAGAAGCTCATCAAGGAATACAGGCCACGCTACAATGTGCAGTTTCGAGACGACAAGCGATATCTCCTGTTGCGCGCGCCCAGGCAGGATTCCTTTCCTCGCTTTTCTCTCGTGCGCATCCGGAGGGAAGATGGCGCTCGCTACATCGGTCCCTTCGTCCATAGCGGCGCTTTGAAAGAGACCATGGAATGGCTCAATCGGCACTTTGGACTGCGCAGTTGCAGTCCTCGTTGTCCCGGTGTTGAAGATTACCGCCACTGCCACAACGATATCATTCGTCACTGTTCTGCTCCCTGCATCGGGCGTATTTCCCGTGAAGAATACGGCGCCCGTTTTGATGCCGCTTTGGGACTTTTTGAAGGCCGCGGTGTGCGTGATCACTTGGAAGAGCTTAAAGAACAGATGATTTCAGCTTCCGAAAATCTCGATTTTGAACAAGCCGCGAAGCTCCGCGACATCCGCGAAAATATCGAAAAGACTCTTGAACCTGCCCGTCGTTTTGCCCGACGAGGCTTCTCTGATCTCCCCGGCACCGTGAATCCGGAGTCTGATCTTGCAGAACTCGCGGCTGCTCTATCGATCCCACTTCCCCATGTGATGGAATGTTTTGACATCTCCAACCTCTCCGGCAGCTTCATTGTCGCCTCAATGGTGCGTTTCACTGACGGATGTCCAGATAATGCCGCCTACCGTCGCTACCGTATTCGCAGTGTGAAGGATACACCAGATGATTTTGCTTCCATGTTGGAAGTTGTTCGCCGCCGTTATTCGCGCATTCTTGGTGAAAATAGTGCACTCTACAACAAGCCGAAGGGGGTGAGCGCTTACCGCTGGTTATTGCAGCTCAGGAAAGAAGGCCGTTCTCCAATCACCGTGCCGGATCTCGTTGTTGTGGATGGCGGCAAGGGGCAGCTCAGCATGGCTGTTCGGGTGCTCTCCGAGATAGGTCTTGGCGATATGCCTGCAATCGGCCTGGCTAAACGCGATGAAGAGGTTTACTTCCCGGAACGGGATGCTCCCCTTGTTCTTCCGCGCGATTCTGGCGCCTTGCGATTGTTGCAGCGTCTCCGAGACGAAGCGCACCGATTTGCCCACAATTACAATGAGTTGCTCATGCGTAAGCGCGTGCAGGAAAGCCGTCTGGATGCCTGCCCCGGCATGACCACCCACCGAAAGCAACTTCTCCTTTCGCATTTCCACAACCTTTCACGTCTCCGGGCCGCTTCTCCGGAAGACTTCGCTGCCCTTCCCGGCATTTCTCGTCCGTGGGCTGCTCAATTCCACGCCTGGCTGAAGGGACTGAATTGAAAAAATGATTTTGTTTTTTATGACCTGGCGTAAATGATTTACAGCCAGGCGAGACCTACGGCTCGGCGGATGCGGGTGAGGGTTTTGCTCGCCTCCTCACGAGCGCGAGAAGCGCCGGTGGTGAGTACATCATCCACATACCCGGGATTAGTCAGCAGCCACTCGCGTTTCTCTCGAGCAGGACGGAAATACTCCCAATACGCTTCGAAAAGATCCTTCTTGAACTGACCATAGCCGACACCTCCGGCGAGGTGTTGCCGCACCATGCAATCATAACTCTCGGGAGAGGCAAAGAGTTTGTAGAGGGCTAAGATAATGGAGTTTTCCGTAGGCTTGGGAGCTTCCAGTGGAGTGGTGTCGGTGACGATTTTTTTGTTGATAAGTTTGCGAAGTTCTTTTTCTTCCCCGAAAATAGGGACAGCATTGCCGTAACTCTTACTCATTTTCTGTCCATCAAGTCCAGGAACAACAGCCGTTGATTCGCTAATAACGGGTTCCGGGAGTTTGAAAAGTTGACCGAAAGTTTCATTCATCTTGCCGGCCAAGTCACGCGTGACCTCCAGGTGCTGTTTCTGATCCTTGCCTACAGGTACAGCATCAGAATCATAGAGTAGAATGTCCGCAGCCATGAGCGCCGGATAGGCAAAAAGCGCATGGGTGGCAGCAATGCCACGCGCCATTTTTTCTTTGTACGAATGGCAGCGTTCCAGCAACCCCATCGGGCAAACCGTGGATAGAATCCAAGCCAGTTCGTTCACTTCCGGCACAGCGGATTGAGCGAAAAATACCGCCTTCTTCGGATCTAACCCGCAGGCGAGAAAATCCACTGCCAAACCGCGTGTGTTGTCGTGCAGCGCCTGGGGAGAGCTCATCGTGGTCATGGCGTGATAGTTCGCGATGAAATAAAAGGCTTCCCCTTTCTCCTGCAGACGCACAGCCGGAAGAATGGCCCCGAAGTAATTACCGATATGAAGTTGCCCACTTGGTTGCAATCCTGTAAGATATCGCATGATTTTCAATTAGTTAAGGGAAGAGTCAGCAGGGAGATCCGTGGCCGTGTCACCACTGTCATCATCGCGGGAAAGGACGCTATGCAGGTAGCGTCGAAGGCTGGCGGCGTTGTATGCCCCTTCAATAACTCGCAGCTGCACTCCCTCCGCATAGAGGATGGTAGTGGGTACTTTGGTGATGTGGAACTCTTCTGCCAGTGAAGGGTAGGCATCCGCGTCCACCTCCACCACTTGCACGCACCCTTTTTCATCATTTGCGACAGTTTTGAGTTCCTCAATCATGCGCTTGCTGTGCGGGCACCAGGGGGCAGTAAAACACAGCCAGAGCGAACGACCGCTCACTCCGATGACCTGTCGAATGTCGGCGCCGTCATACGTGGCGAAAAGTTCGTAGCGTGGACCCAAGGGGAATGAGGAAGGAGCATTCTGCGACTTCAGGTCAGAACGGATGCTGAGATCGTCCCGTTCCGGGTGAGGCGCAGGACGCGGTGATATGAGAGGTATATCCTGCGCCGGCGGCTCCTTTTCGCGCGCGCTCCCTTCCTGCGAGGAGTCATCATCGCACGCAGTCAAGAGAAGTCCCCCTACCCAAAGGATCCCCGCCAGAGAATGCCACCGCTTCATCACATCCGGTATCTTCCTCCAATCCACGACTTCTGAAAAGCAGTTTCTGTGTCCTACGGCGAAGTTTTCTGCTTGAGGTCTGTTGCAGCAAGACGAGGTGACGCATAGAAACGCAGCACACGCCGCCGCGGCAGGCGCACTTTGCACTGAGTGCCAGGTAGTAGTAAGCTGCGTTCTCGCACGGTTTTGAGGCGGAAGCTGCCGAAGCGCGCAATCTTCACCTCGCCATCTGCCAATAGTCCCGCACGAATAGCCGCCAACACACATTCAATGGCATCCTGCGCTGCGGCGGGAGTGGCGCTGCCTCCAAGCGCTTTCTGCACAGCATGGATGAAATCGTGGCGGTGCGTTGTCGGCTCAGAAGGCATGGGCGCGGCGGGGATAATAATTCAGCGGCGATCACGAGAACTGAGAGCCAGTAAACGCAAAATGTAGTACACCAGAACTGCGACGGAAGATAGGGCCGCAGAAACATATGTCATCGCTGCCCAACGCAGAGCAGAAGACGCATGTTCATGCATGGCAGGTGAAATATGTCGCGATGTCCGCAACCAAACCAACGCCCGGCGGGACGCATCAAGTTCCACCGGCAGCGTAACAAAAGTAAATAGTGTGCTCAACGAGAAAAGCGCCAGACCCGTCCACGCCACCCATGTGCTGCTGCCAGCTGCGGCGATAATGAGTCCGATGAGCAGAATCCACTGTCCCAGATGTGTCCCGATATTCACAACAGGAACCATGCTGCTGCGCATTCCGAGCCAGGGGTAGGCCTGCGCATGCTGCACAGCGTGACCGCACTCATGCGCTGCCACAGCTGCCGCCGCCACCGAAGCCCGGGAGTAAACGTTCTCAGAAAGGTTCACCGTGCGTGTGGCAGGATTATAGTGGTCGGTGAGCTGCCCGGGAATATGGGTAATCTGCACGTTGTGAAGTCCATGCGCATCCAACATCTCGCGCGCAATTTGCTCACCGGTGAGTCCTGCGGGCTCTGCAGAGTATTCTTGCATGTGTTTCCTCATGCCAACTTGCACGATGAACCCGACGATACCGGCGAGAACAATAAGTCCGATGCCGATGAGCGAGGTGTGATCCATGGGCATGCCGTAGGTCAAACCATTGCCGTAATAAGCGATGAGAAAGTTCGGTATCATGGTAGGTAAGATGCGCTAAGGGTTCTGTTTGTTCAATGCCGACGAAGTTGCCGCCTCTGAATCCCCTCGGATCGTTCTCACCGTACGACGCAAAAGCCTCTCTCCTGCGCGACGTATGGAGGAACCTGCAAAGAAGCGCTGCCACGGTTCACCTTCCAGCAGCTCCAGTTCCCCCAGAGTCGCTTGTGCCAGTCGCGCTGGCATTAACAGATGGGGGTCCACTTTGCGGGTTGGTGGCAAACTATTCCAGGGGCATGATTCCTGGCATGCATCACAGCCGAATATACGCTCCATCAGAGCTTTTCTTATATTCGGCGGCGGTTCTTCTTCCTCCTTTCGCGCCTCAATGGTCCAGTACGACAAGCAACGGCGGGCATCGCAACTTCCCTCATGCAGAGCTCCGGTGGGACAGGCTTTTTCACAACGCCGACAACTTCCGCAACGATTCGGCATGGGAGAATCGGTCGGCAACTCAAGAGTGGTAAGGATGCTGCACAAAAAGCAATACGAACCCCCGCGAGGGCGCACCAGGAGACCATTGCGTCCGATCCAGCCGAGTCCTGCCTGTGCGGCAAAAAATCGTTCGCTGATAGGACCGGAATCACTGAAGCAGACCTGGTTGCCTCCATAGAATGAAAGGGTCTCGTCCAAGTCTGCTAATTTGGACGAGAGGAGTTTATGGTAATCTTCCCCCTGCGCATAACGAGCAATGGTGCCCCTCTGTTGCCGAGCGTCGCTGCGCGGGTACTCGTAGGTCAGAATGATTACACTGCGTGCACCGGGTAAAACGAGCTGGGGATTCAGTCGCACCGGCAAGTGTCTTTCCAGCCAGTTCATTCCCGCGTGGCAGCCTCGTTCAATCCAACGTTTCAGGGTGTCCCCCTGCGGCGCATCCGCTCGTGCAACCCCCAGAGCGGAGAATCCCAACGCTTCCGCCGCGTACTCTGCAGCTTGCCTCGCCTCCCTCATGATTCCTCCCCTCGTGCCATGATTAGCGCCGTCTCCAACCACTTCGCTATTAGCGGAGAAATCGGTAATGCCTGCACCACGCGCTGTGCCGCACGGTACACTCGAAGCCTCCATGTTGTGTCGGATCGCACTTCGGCTTTGTACGCCAACCTCTGCACATTAGCGGATGCCTCCTTGCAGCCCAATGCCGCTGCTTTTTTGTAAAGCTTCAATGCTTTTGAGAAGTTTCGAGGAGTGGCGAATCCGCGCTCATACATGGCGCCCAAATTGTTGATCGCGTTCGCATCTCCCATCTGTTCTCCCATCTCGTAGAGCTGGCGCGCTATGCGCATATTCGGGCCATGCATCCCTGCACCATTCATGTACAGGTACCCCAGATAGAAGAAGACACGCGGGGTGCGAGGCGCACTGCGCGCCAGCTCCATGAGCAGACGCCGAGCTTCACGGGGGTTCGGTTTGCAGCCTATGCCGTTCATCAGATAGCGCGCCAGCTCTGCCCGTGCCTTCGGTAGCCCGGCTGCTGCCGCCTCTTTCATCCTTTGCAGCGCATCTCGTGGAGAAGCTTTGCAGCCTTTTCCTCGTTCGTAGAAGAGAGCCAGTCGATACAACGCTTCATTCTTCGCACTCATGCGCTCCGCTCGCGTAACGTGCTCCTCTTTCCCGTCGTCAGGCTCTTCATCCGCCAGGGCTAATGCCAGCGCGAACGCTTTTTCCGGTTTCGGCTCTATCCCCACACGCGTCCCTTCATACACGTCAAGCAGCAGCATTCGCGCGGGCAGATGCCCTTGCTCTGCGCATTTCTCCAGCATCTCCGGTACTGCTGACACGTCACGTATCGTCCGATCTGCCAACATCGTGCGAGCTTGAGCAAACAGACTTTCCGCGTCCACATCAGCCTGTTGTGTCGTCCGGGCAGACGCGTCCGTTTCCTCCGCCCCGCAGAGCAGAGTCCCAACCAGCACGAGTATGGGGAGAATCCTCTTCATCTTCTCCCGCCATCTTACCATAGCCTCATGCTCCAAAACAAGTGTGAAGTATGGAGCCATCAGGTCATGGAATGTTCTTGACTGCGAGAAGAAGCCAGGGTATAGGGGAAAAAGCCGACACTTATGGATACACAGCAGATACTGCAGAAAATATCAGAATACTACCGTATCGTAGCGGATGGCGGATGGGTGGAGATGTTTGTGTACCTCGTGGTGGGGTTTTTGCTGGCGCATATCGTCTCAAAGGCCCTCGTGAGGCTGGGTCGCCTGCAGAAAATACCGACACAGCCCCTGAGATTCATTCGCAAGCTGGTGGTGGTGTGCATCTGGCTGCTGGCAGGATTTCAGGCTCTGCGGGCGGTGGGGGTGGATCTGGTGAGCATTCTCGGTGCGGCGGGGGTGGCAGGCATTGCGATCGGCTTTGCCTCGCAGACGGCGCTCAGCAACCTCATCAGCGGTTTTTTTCTCCTCTCTGAACGTAGTTTTGCGGCGGGAGACTACGTGCGGGTGAACGGGTTAGAAGGGACAGTAGAAGGGATCAACCTGCTTTCCATCTACATTCGGCAGCCGGACAATGCTCTCATCCGCGTGCCGTGCGAACTACTCATTAAGAATCCTGTGGTGAATCTCACGAAGGACGACATCCGCCGCTGCGATTTCGACCTTGGGGTGGATTACGGGAGCGACACGGAGAAGGTGGAACGCGTGATACGGCGGGTGATGCAGGAGCATCCCATGCTGCTCAACGAGCCGGCGCCTGTGGTGCAATTCAGCGGCTTCGGAGACAGCTCATTGAATTTGCACATCGGCGCCTGGTGCAGGACCGCGGATTACCACCCTGTGCGCTACGCGTTCGCGGGGGCTCTGCTGAAGGCTTTTGCTGCCGAGGGTATTTCCATTCCCTTCCCAATCCGCGACGTGCGAGTGAGGAAAGACGCCTGAGTCATCAAAATGTCCGCAGCTGCTGCGCGACGTTAGCGCCGAGAGTTTCCGGGTCATTAGAAGGTCCGCTGCGGGTGAGACGCACCAGTGGTCTTCCCTCGCCGGGGAAATAGAGCGTGCGAAGGAGAATTTCAGCGCCCCTCTGTTCTGCGTAACCTGCCACCGGTACCGAACAATCCGCCCCGAGGGCGGCGAGGAACGCTCGTTCCGTGCGGATACAGAGTTCGGTGGGCTCGTGATTGACGCTGCGCACGAGTTCTCGCACACTATCGTCTTTCACGCGGGTCTCCACGCCGATGGCGCCCTGGCAGAGGGCGGGCATGAAGGCATCGCAGTCCAGATCCAGAGCGAGCAGCCTCTTGCCATCAAACTCCCATTCCCCGCCGGCGAAACCGAGGCGGTTCAGTCCGGCGCGGGCAAGGAGAATTCCATCCATCTCCTCGCTTTCCACGAGCTTGTGCAGGCGGGTCGGCACATTGCCGCGCAGCTGCACCGCGCGGGCCCGACCGGACCAGTACGAGACGATTTGACAGCTGCGCCGCACGCTGCCGGTGCCCAGCACGGGAGCATCCACGTTCGCTCCTGGTTTGAGTACGAGCGTGTCATTCATCGCTTCCCTCGGAAGCACGGCTGCGATCTCGAAACGAGGATCCTGAGCGCCGGGCAAATCCTTGCAACTGTGCACGGCGCAATCAATGGCGCCGGACGCGAGCTCCTCCTCAATGGCGGCGACAAACACGCCTTTGTCCCCGACGCCGGCGACCTGATTCACCCGGCAGAGGGGGAGATCCGTGCGCACATCCCCGGCGGTGCTGATGGTGACAAGCTCTACTTCCAGTCGAGGGTGCTTTTTCACCAGGGCATCCGCCACCATTTGAGCCTGCTTGACGGCTAACTCGCTGCCACGTGTCCCGATGCGTAGTTTCTTCATGCCCGACATGGTAGCACACCCCTTCTCGCAGCGGCAAGAAAAAATCCCCGCCTGAGAACGATCGTCTCACGTCGCGCTGAACGGGGAAAAGGGGGGCGTTGTTTCTTCCGGCAGCTAGGATGCGCCGCCGACGTAGAAAAAAATGAGGCAGACCACAGCCAGGGCCGCGCTGAAGAGAGCGACAAAGACGCCCAGGGCAATCCATGCCTGGCGCGCGGGATCTGCGGGAGAATTTTTGATCATAATCGCTGCGGAGGGGAGGGAAGATGCAGATCGTGCACCCGCATGATTTCATCGACGATGGCAGTGAGCATGCCGCGTTCGTTTTTGATGTCCATCCATGCGAATTGCCCGTTCGGATTCAGTTCGAGGAAGGTGAGACCTTTGTCCGTGCGCAGGAAATCCAGCCGCGAGAATGAAAGCCCCGTCTCGCGCATCAGGGCGCACACACGCTCGATTTCGTCCGCAGTGAGTTCGCAGGGCTCCCACTGCGCCTCGCCATTCACTGTGGCCTGCCGACTGTCGTTGTTCTTCAGCCCGGCGCGCCTCATGCGGCTGGCGAACACGCGCCCGGCGATGTACGCCACCGTCACCTCATATTCTGCTTCGCCCGCCACTTGCAGAAACCAGGGAAAGTTCGTGTCGATACGCTGCGGATCCACGCGGTTCACGTTAAAGCAGAAGCCGCTGCCCATGGGAGCGCCCGTGTTGGCCTTGCAGACGACGGAGGAACCGAGATGCGGCACCACGCCGTGAATCATTTCCCAGGGAAGCACGGAGAAGTACTTGCGCGCGAGACGCATTTGGCGCATCTTGTACCAGTTGCCCGTGGCGGAGGGATGGATGAGCGCCAGCTTGCCAGCACCCATCGCCAGATCTTTGATGCCCGACCAAATGGCAAACACTTCTTCTCTCAACCACGATTCTTCGCTGCCCTGCGCCGGCACGTCGATCTCGGGCGGGTCGAACATTACTTTGCGTTCGTACACCGCGCCCACCTGTTCTTCGCGGCAGGTGCGTCCCGTCGGGTCGGAGAGTTCATAGCTGTCCGCCCCGATGCGCCAATGGTAATCCCGCCACAGGTCGATGTTGAAGCGGAACACCTCTGCCCGTGGCGTGAGGTAGGGAAGAAGGATGTCCGTGGTTACATCCCGGCTGTTGGTCAGTAGAAGGATCATGGCTTCACTTTATAAAAAACGCCGTCGTCCCTTTGGAGAAACGACGGCGTCTGATCTCTCCTGTTTCAGGCAAGACGCCAGTCATCCACGGTTTGAGTGCCATTACCAAAGGGGACGGGGCAGAATGAACCCGTTGCTCCATTCTTCATATCCTCATCGGAGATGATGGCCTTGGCATTCTGGTCGCTCCAGTTGTAGGTCGCGACAGGAGCCTTCGGCATGGTAGCATCCGTGTCAACCGGCTGAGCAGCCACGAACGGCGTTACGCTAGCGATAATTGCAGTAATCATGGTGTTTTTCTGGTTGTATGTTGATTGATGAACGACAGCATAAAAATGGGAACTTATGCGCCGTTACGGATATATATATATCTGTTTTGAGCGAAACAGTCAAGTCAAAAAGAATTTTTTCGCGTTATAGCTACAAAAATTAAAAAGGGGAAGGAAGGACAGCATTCGCGCTCCAACGCCGAACAAGGCCTTTCAATCCGGAGCTTCACCCAGTCGCGGGGGCACGCCACATCCGTCCCGGGAAAATTGATTTCATGGACAGAGATCGTGATTATGGCAGGATTTGGCGTTTGGAGGCAAAATCCAAAAAAGTTGCGTGCTATTGAGCGCCAATTCCTCTTCCTCTCCCGACATATCATACGGGCGGTATATCGCCATCCTCCGTAGCTGCCCCTTATAGTTCTCGCTTGTCTGCCTGCCGGTCGGTTCGATCATGTCAGCAATGAGGATATTCTGCTCCCCTTCATCGGGTTGTTTGCGTTCCTTAACTCTCTTATATCGGATATCTTCCTTGAATCTTATCACAAACGTGTGACCGCTGCTCTCCCAAGTGTTTCCTCAGGGCAAAGAAAATATCGCGAAACACTCTCCAGTTTCTTATTCGATTTTGGTGGCTCAACGCATTTTGTTTGTTCCAACATCAGAATATTCCTTTCCGAGGAAACAATTCAACCTTCCTTTTTTGTCTCCTCTCTCGCCTATTAAAATTTTTCCTGGGACGCATGTGCTCAGACCAGGACGACGGAGTGCCTGGCAAGCTCATCGCGCAGTTTTTCGGCTTCGCCGGCGCGGAATGGAGTGCCGTTTTTGACGCGTGAATGCAGGGTGCGCGGGGCGATTCCGATCACGCGGGCGACCTCTGTCATGTTGAGGAGTTTGCTCGCTTTTTTGAGGGTGTCTATATCGGGGATCGGCGCGCGGTACGGGAAGCCGGATTCCTGTGCAGCGGCAATCCAGGCGGGGATGGCCGTTTGCAGCTCTTCCAGCGCTTCGACCTGAGTATCGCCAAAGGCGATGCAGCCCGGCAAAGCCGGGACTCGGGCTACCCAGGTCTTATCTTCTTCGTCCCATTCGAGGGTGGTGTCATAATTGTAGGTTTTCATAGTGTGAGAGGTGATTGAGTTAATTTTGTTCATTCATGAAATACAGTCTAACTTCGCGGATTTGTGCGCGTTTCGCTTTGCCGTTTTCGAAGCGCTGAATGTTGAACGGTTGAGACTTTTCGCGAGTGAAAATATGATGGGATCCAGAGATTCGACTCAGACTGTATCCTTTCATTTCAAGGAATTTTTTCAGTTCGTCGAATGAGACGTTTCCATCTTGAGTCCCGCTGATGATTTTCTCTACTAGTTTGTCCCTCGCTGTCATGGTTTCATTTTAGCGCAATTCTGCGAAATATCAAGAAAAATCGCGTATTTATGAAATATTTTTCAAAAAAATTTGACCCAGACTTCCTGTGGAAAGACATTTTTAAGGGCGCGAAGATACAAGGATTAAATGAAGAATAAGACGAGTCCGGAAATGATGAAGAATAACACGGCGATTTCCAGCTTGTCTTCATCGTCCACGCCCTGCTTGCGCAGGCTCTGCACATGTGCGCGCGAGGCTTTCACAATCGGCAAGGCCAGGTCTCGCAGGATCCTTTCTACTTCCCGCCGCGCCTCGTCTTGTTGCTCATACTGGCAGTATTCCTCGTCTCCCTTCTCGATGACGGTGAATTCTTTGATCCACGGTGCGCCGTAGTAGTAGATGATTTCCGGGGTCTCATCGTCATCGATGGGAGGCAATTCATTTTTCATGGCTGTCTTTATTATTTTCGACTATATTCTTTCCGTTTTCGGAGAGATGGTATCGGTAGTTTTTAACATTCCCAATGGAGGGCAATCGAACGGCAAGCGCTAAACCTTTCTTTTGGAGATCGTCAATCAGAGCTTTTGTGCAATTTTTGTCTAATTTTGCTATCGGAGCAAGCATTGGGACAGGGAGGCTGATACCACGTGTAGTTGACGGATGGACGTTAGCCGGGGAGGCCGCCGGAGTTAGGGCAAAAAAAACACCCTCTCCATGTGCGCCACATGCATCCCAGGAAAAATTTTAAGGGGGGGGGTGAGAGAAGGGACAAAACGCTTGACAAGGGAGATGAAAACCACATACTGGAAACATGGATGATCTGAAACTCAACGTGAAGTTGTGGCTCAAGGCGAATCGCAAAGATTACGCGTGGCTGGCGCAACAGTGCTACGTGTCAGAGACGACGGTGAGAAACTGGATGGCGAAGAAGCCCATCCCGAAAGCGAAGGCGCATATCATTCGGGAGCTTGTCTCGAAAAATCCCGTAGCGATGCCGACGGCGCCGATCGACGTGAGTTTGCAGACGCACGTGACGATCAAACTGGATCGGGAGGTGACGAGAAGGCTGGAAGAGAAAGCGTTTTCACAGGGGCTGACACTCGAAGAATTTTTGTCGAAAACCATGGCGGAACTGAGCGCCGAATGAGGCGGAGAGAGACATGGAAACGGCTGTAGTGGGGCTGCCCCCGGGAACCCTGGTGGGGGAAAGATACAAGCTGCTCGGGGTACACGGGCGGGGAGGGTTCGGCATCACCTACGCGGCTTGGGACACGCAGAAGGAAGAACGCGTGGCCGTGAAGGAATGCTTCCCGCAGGAAGTGTGCGTGCGGGATGCAAAGACGGGGGCGATTCAGCCGGCATGCGCCGAGTGGGAACAGCGGTACCTGAAGGCGCTGGAGAGCATGCGCAAGGAGGTGGAGACCCTCAGCAAGCTGCGCCATCCCGCCGTGGTGCAGATGCGGGATGTGATATGGGGGAACGGGAGCGTGTTCTGCGTGATGTCCTGGCTCCCCGGCGGCACGCTGAAGGAAAGGATGGAACAGGGAACCATCACCCGGGAAAAGAGCCTGGAATGGCTCAACACCCTGCTGGACGCGCTGCGCTACCTGCACGGGCGAGGGGTGTATCACCGCGACATCAAGCCGGGGAACATCATGTTTGACGCCTCAGACGCGCCGGTGATCATCGACTTCGGGGCCGCGCTGAACCGGGGGGATCGCACTACAACCAGCACGACGTCGCAGGGGGAATTTTCGCGCAATTATGCCGCGCCGGAGCAGATCACCGGCAAGGGGGACGTGGGGGCCTGGACGGATCTCTACGCGCTTTCGGCGACATGGTACGAACTGCTCACCGGGGTGCGACCTGAGAGCTCGGACGCCCGGCTCATGCGCGACGGGCTCAAGCCGCTTACCGGGATGCCGAACAAGCTGGGCTATCCGGAGATTCTACTGGCGCTGCTGGAGCGCAACATGTCCCTGTTGTCGGCGAGTCGATGCCAGAGCGTGGACCAATGGCGGCAGTGCGTGGAGGACGGCGTTCTGCCGGCGCTGGTGCAGCCCGGGAAGAGGCGCAGGAGAATCCTCATCGCAATCGGCGTTCTTGCGGCGCTCGGGCTCGGCGGGCTGTGCGGAGTGTACCTGGCCATTCGCGGCGATTCCACGGCGACGGCGGCGGAACAGATGCCCGCCGTCGGCTTGCGGAAACAGCTCATCGCACGCGTGGAGAGCGAGATTCAAGCGCAGGAGTACAGAAAACTCTGCGAGCAGTACACCCACAGGATCAATCAGCTCCACGAAGAGCACAAGAAGCTCATCCGCCGCATGGATGACCGATACAGGACTGACATTGCGCAGGCGGGCAGCGAGGATGCCCTGGAAACGCTGAGGAAGCGGCTTTGGAAAGAGGCGAGAGAGCTTGACGACAGGATGCAGGGAGAGGCTAGGGCCATCTACGACGAATTCATGGAAAAGGGGAAGGGGTATAGTATCTCTTCTTCTGCCATGCAGGCGCGCGTGCAACCCCGGAACCACGCGGAGGAGATCATTCTGCCCGTTGTTTGCGAAGAGTTGGCGCAGGAACTCGGGCAATGCCAGAGCAATGCGCTCATCCGCTGGAGCTCGCAGGATGCCGCAACTGTTTTTTCTGACGCTGTGAGCAGGATAGAGAGCGCCATCGATGCCAGGTATGACGCGCTGATGGATCGGCAGGGCAAGCGTTGACCGGCGCGCGGGAAGATTACGGCGTCGGTTCGGGCTCGGGCCGATCAGAAGGGAAAACGGGGCTGGCGCCGGTGTCCGGCATCTCGTAGTAGAGCGTGTACATCATGTTGAGCGTGCGCCCGAGCTCGTCCTCGTGGATGAGATCCGTCTTGCGCAGGTTGTACGGCTCGGAGGGATGCGATGTGCGGCCCCGGTGATTTTTCTCCATGTGAAAATGGGACGCGTGGACGGGGAGCGGCGTTGCATATATGATTGCACCCGGCAATTTATGTGCTATGCTAATGGCTGATGAGAAGAACGCTGGAAGAATGCCGCCTCTACGGCATCGTGGATACCGGTTATGTGCCGGAGGAGGGGCTCGCGGCGTGTGCGCGTGAGCTCTGCGAAGGAGGCGTGCGCGTGCTGCAACTGCGGGCAAAGGGATGGACGACCGAACAGCTTGTATCCGCCGCGCCACCGGTGCAGGAGGTCTGCCGCGCCGCCGGCGCTCTCTTTGTGATGAATGACGACCCCACTGCCGCGGCGGAGCTGGGGGCGGACGCTGTACACGTCGGGCAGGATGCGGGACCGCTGGCGGAGATACGCCGGATCGTGGGGGAGAGGATGCTCATCGGCCGCTCCACGCACAGCGTCTCTCAGGCCCTCGCCGCCCGCGATGAGGGGGCGGATTACATCGGCTTCGGGCCGCTCTTCCCCACGCCGACCAAGCCAGGACGCCCCGCCGTGTGGCTTCAGGATATCGCGACGGTGGAGCGCGAGGTGGGGAAGAGCATTCCCGTCTTTTGCATCGGCGGCATCACGAGCGCGACACTGCCCTCCGTGCTGGCGGCGGGTGCGCGGCGCGTCGTGATCGTGTCGCATCTTCTCTGCGCGTCGGATCGCGCGGGATTGGCCCGGGAGCTGCTGCAACGCATCCCTCTTCTCTGATTGTTTTATGGCACGCATACTGGCAGCGATGAGCGGGGGAGTGGACAGCGCAGTGGCGACGGCGCTGCTCGTGCAGCAGGGGCATGAGGTGGTGGCGGCATACATGAAAAACTGGGTGAATGAGGAGGGCATACCAGGCGAGTGCCCGTGGGAGCAGGACATCGAGGATTCCATCGGCGTCTGCCGCACGCTGGGCATCGAGCTTCGCGTCATCGATCTCACGGTTCAATACCGCGAGCGTATCGTGAACTACCTGCTGGAAGGCTATCGCAACGGCAGCACACCGAATCCGGATGTGCTGTGCAACCGCGAGATGAAGTTCGGAGTGCTGCTCGACTACGCGCTTGAGCAGGGATTTTCCGGCGTGGCCACGGGACACTACGCGCGGCGGGAGGACGTTTCTCCGCCCACCCCCGGCGGCGAGACGCAGAGCTACATCCTGCGCGGGTCGGACCCGA
Source organism: uncultured Akkermansia sp. (assembly GCA_947631275.1). Classification (GTDB taxonomy): domain Bacteria; phylum Verrucomicrobiota; class Verrucomicrobiia; order Verrucomicrobiales; family Akkermansiaceae; genus Akkermansia. The sequence continues at coordinate 4,195 of CANRKR010000027.1, read as the reverse complement.
ACAAAGACCAATCCTATTTTCTTGCGCTCATGCGCCCGGAACAGGCAGCGCGCGCTCTCTTTCCCATCGGCGACCTCATCAAGCCCGAGGTGCGGAGACTGGCCGGGGAGCTGCGCCTGCCCAACGCGCGGAAAAAGGATTCGCAGGGCATTTGCTTCATCGGGCAGGTGAAGATGAGCGACTTCCTCAGCCACTACATCCCCGACAACCCCGGCGAAATCGTCGATACGCAGGGACGCGTCCTCGGCGCCCACCGCGGGCTGCACCTCTTCACCATCGGCCAGCGCAAGGGACACCACGTCGCATCCCCACGGGAGGGCATCGCCTACGTCGTCGTCGGCAAGGATGTGCAGAACAACCGCCTGATTCTCGGCTACGAGCAACCCGATTCCCCGGGATTGTACTCCACCGTCGCCACCGTCGGAAGCATCTGCAATGCGCGCGTTCCCCTGCCGGAGCGCGTGCTCGCGCAGCCTCGCTACCGCGCCCCGGCCGTGCCTGCGGAATGCCGCTACATAGATTCCCAGCGCGTGGAGTTGTGCTTCGATTCACCCGTGCGGGCTCTGGCGCCGGGGCAGGTCTGCGCCTTCTACGACGCCTCTTCTCCCGACCGCCTCCTTGCCGGCGGATTCTTTGAAACGATGGCTTGAGAGCCGTCTCCGCCCGCCTGCGGAATGCAGAATCGGCATCAGGCGATTTTCTCGCGGAAGCGGGTGCGGGCAGCGGCGCATTCCCGAGCGACCTGCTCCTCCGTGGCGCCGAGACCGCGCAGGAGGGTGCCGGTCATGGAGAGAGCCACCTCTTCCTCACCCGAGAAGACGGATTCCGCTCCACTGCGGCGCAAAGCCTGCGCGTTGCGGGTGTAGGTGGTGTAGGCCATGATGGAAATGGAGGGATTCAGGCCGCGGACGGCGGAAGCGATTTCACCCGCCGGAGCGGCAGAAGAGGTGATGATGATAGCCTCGGCTTTCTCTGCCCCCGCGAGCTTCAGGATGGTGCGTTGCCGCGCATCGCCGTGCAGCGCGGGGACTCCGGCCTTCACAAGGCGGTTGACGGTGTCGATGTTCATTTCCAGCACGACGATTTCGATGTCATAGTCGGCGAGGATATGGCCGAGTATCTGTCCGCAGGGACCATAGCCGACGAGGATGACGCGGTGGCGATCCTCAGTCGGAGCCGGCACGGCCCCGCTTGCGGCGGCGGTGCCGATGCCGCGATCCTCAAAGAACTTGACGAGCCTGGGGACGAAGCGATAGAGAGCGGCGTTCAGGGTGATGGTGATGATGGCGCAGCCGGTGATGACATTCACGGCGAAGGGGGGAAGCAGACCGTACTGCCCGGCGATGAGCGAGGCGAGGATGAAGGAGAATTCCCCGACCTGGGAGAGAGAGGCCGCGACCACGAGCGCCATGCGACTGGGACGCTTCAGCAGGCGAATCACGATGTAGGCCGCTACGGGCTTCGCGATGAGCGTGAGCAGGATAGCACTGAGGGCGAGCGGCCAGTACTCCAGCAGACCGGCGGCATCAAAACCCATGCCGACGGAGACGAAAAAGAGCACGGCGAAAGCATCGCGCATGGGGAGGGCATCCCCTGCGGCGCGGGCGGAGAACTTGCTCTGCCCCACCACCATGCCGGAGAGGAAGGCGCCGAATTCCAGCGAGGCGTTGAAGACATGCGAAGAGAGCACGGCGATGCCAAGCGCGATGACCAGCACGGCAAGCGTGAAGAGTTCATCGCTCGTGCTGCGCGATACGTAGGTGAGCGTTTTCTCGATGATGTAGCGGCCGAGAAAGGCGACGCACAGGATGAGCAGAGTGAGCTTCAGCGTCATCCACCCCAGCGCGGGGAGCAGAGCCTGCCCGGCAAAGATCACCGGAAGCAGCACCAGAAGCACGATGGTGAAGATATCCTCCACCACGAGCCAGCCGAGCGCCGTGTGGCCCGCGGGCGTTTGCAGCACTTTGTTGTCCGCCAGCACGCGGGTGAGCACCACCGTGCTGGAGACGCACATGCATGCGCCGAAGAGGGAGGCGCTCATCCATGTGGACCCCGGCGCGAGCCAGTAGTAGAAGACGGCGCCCATGGCAGCGCGCACCAGCATGCACACGACGGAACCCGGCACCGCTACGCGCTGGACGGCCAGAAGATCCTTGAAGTGGAATTGCAGACCCACGCCGAAGAGGAGCAACACCACGCCGATGTGCGAAAATTCATCCACCACTTCCCCCTTCACCGGCATGCCCCACCACGGCTGGGCCGCCAGGATGCCCGCCACGAGATACCCGACGATGGGCGAGAGTTTGAGCTTTTGCGCGAGGATGCCCAGCACGAGGGCCAGAGAGAGACCGATGGCGAGTGTAGAAATCATGACAGGACGCGAGCCCAGAGGACCTTCAGATACCGCCCTTCCGGGTAAGTGGACAGATACGGGTGATCCCAACCGGGACCGCTTGTTTCGAGAATCTGCAATCGACGCCCGAGCCGCTGCGCGGTGTGGATGACGAGTTGCTCAAAATCCGCCGCCGAAAGAAGCCCCGAGCAGGAACACGTCACGAGCAGACCATCACGCCGCACGCATTGCATGCCCAGCGCATTCAGGTCCCGGTACTTTTTCAATCCCTCCTCGCGAGCTTCGCCATCGCGGCTCATGACGAGCTTGGGAGGGTCCAGGAGGACGACGTCGAATTGCCTGCCGTTGCGGATCATCTGGCGGGCGTAGGTGAAGGCGTCGGCATGCACAAAATCGATGCGTAGGGGGCCGCGGCGGGAGTTGATGTTGGCATTGCGGCGGGCCATGGCGATGGCGTCTTCATCCAGATCCACCGCCGTCACCTCTCCTGCGCCGCCGAGGAGTTTGGCATAGATGGAAAAGCCTCCCGTGTAGCAGCAGAGATCCAGCAGGCTCTTGCCGCGCACAAGCTGCGCCAGTTTGTAACGATTCTCCCGCTGGTCGCAGAAAAAGCCGGTTTTGTGCCCCCGCTCGAAATCCACTTCAAAATTCACGCCGTGCTCCAGGATGCGCACACGCCGGACGGGTTCGCACGCCGGCGCCGTGGCGGGATCGATCCCCTCCATCCGTGCAATAGTCGGGTCCACCTGCACCACGTGGCGCTTCGTGCCGCATATCTCGTGCAGCAAAGGCAACCATTTCCCGAGACGCTGCCACACGCCGAGCACACTCACCTCCACGCTCAACACATCCCCGTAGCGATCCACAATCAGCCCCCCGAGTTCATCCGAGTCTCCGTGCACCAATCTGCAAGCGGTAGTGTCCTCCGGTAGCCACTCCATACGGCGAGTCACAGCGCGACGCAGGGCGGCAAGGAGGTCCTCCTCGCTTAGAGGAATATCGCCGTGGCGCAGCATACGCAATGGGGTGCGGGAGGTCGGATTCCAAAAGCCACTACCGAAAAATTCTCCATTTTTGTCGTAAACCTGCACAAGATCCCCCGGGCGGGCATCCGGGTTCACGGCTCCCAGCATGCGCGGGTATACAGCCGGGTGGTAAGTGAAATACTTGAGCTGCACCCATGGCTTTTGCCAGGCAGAACTGCCCGTCGGGGCAGGGGAGGAGGTTCCCCGCACTCCTCGCCGCGCAGTGGCTCCCCTCTTCAACATAGCACGTTGTTTCTCCTCTTTCTTGCCCGTCTGCACGTGTGCATCATACCCTGCCGGGAGGGGAACTGTCAATCCTGAGTTGCATCCTGTCGGGACAATCACCTTGAGATGGATGAGAGGAACCGCAGTAAAACTTTTCGATTGATTTGGCTCATCCATCCCCGGAGTAACACCGCACAACAATGGCGTAACTCCCGCCCGACACTGCCTCAGCCTGGAGGAACGGGAAGGTTTTTCGGATGCCCCGGGTGAAAAACCTTGCGCTCTGCAAGGTCATCGGCTAGAATGACCCCGCTTCTCCCACCGGATGGGTGGCAGAGTGGTTGAATGCAGCGGTCTTGAAAACCGCCGAAGGGAAACCTTCCGTGGGTTCGAATCCCACCCCATCCGCTACATTTTGAGTATTACAGGGTTGTATTATTTTGGTTGACCCGTGTATCGTAAACAGAAAGCGTCGCATTGCATCAACAATGCGACGCTTTCTGGACATCCCTCCGCTACTCGATGGGGGACTCGAACCCCCACGGATTTCTCCATTAGATCCTTAGTCTAACGCGTCTACCAATTCCGCCAA
>CANRKR010000026.1 GCA_947631275.1 uncultured Akkermansia sp. | reverse complement strand
GGCGACCAGAATTTCTACGCTGCTACCAATGCCGGCGCCAACTCCGACATCGTGGCCAACGAAACGGGCTGGTGGGATCTCAACCTCACCAGGGCGCGCTTTAAGGAGCGCGGTCTGTGGGACGGCAAGAATGAAACCTGGGATGACTCCTGGAAGGCGTATTGGCAGAAGTGCCCCTACCGCAACAAGGTGTTCATGCGCGGCGATATTGATTGGTTCCTCGGTTCTCAGCAAGAAACCTTTGCTACTCAGGCAAATCACCACTGGGCCCGCTCCGAGTCCCGACTCATTGGCGCCATTCTGCGCTACCTGCAGGGCTACAAATCTAATATCAACGAGGTTGTCTTCTTTCTGGATGTCCTCTCTGCCGGCCAGAACAAGCTGCCCATGTTCCATCCCTGGGCCTCCGGCAACCCCGCAACTGTGAACTTCAACGTGGAATACGCCTGGCTCACCCGTAACGACAAGGGCTACATCACCGATATCCGGATCGGTGATCGCCACTACGGCTTCGAGGTAGATGAGCAAGGCCGCGTCATCGGTCTGCGCACCTATCCTTTCGCCGACAAGATTCAGGCTGCTGCTAAAAACTGATAGAGGCTCATCCTGAGCATCCCCAACGGTTCTTCCCGCTCCATCCTCCCAGGACAAACGCATTTGAGAGAAGTCAATCAACAGAGGAAATGCTCTTGTTGACTGATATCCTCCGTTCGTAAGCATCAAAAAATTTGTCTCCTCTACCGCTCCGCAAAAACGAGCTTAATACGCTAACTATCAACTTCGCCCTTCGTAATTCGTAGTTCGTAACTCGGCAAACGCATTTCCTGAGGCGTTTGCCCTGAATCTCCTTGCCCTTTGCGCGGGATTGTGGTAGCATGCCCCCATACCATGAAACCAGCTACATTCAACTGCACTGTTTTGCGAGACGGTCACCAATCGCTGGCCGCCACCCGTATGTCCACCGAGCAAATGCTGCCCATTGCCCCTATCCTTGACACCATGGGATTCTCGGCCCTCGAAACATGGGGCGGCGCCTCTATCGATGCGGGGCTTCGTTTCCTGGGAGAATTGCCTTTTGAACGCCTCAATACCCTCAAGAAACTCGCGCCGACCACTCCGCATATGATGCTGCTGCGTGGGCAGAACATGGTGGGCTACACGAATTACGCCGACGACGTCGTGGAAGCCTTCGTGAAGCTCAGCGCGAAGCACGGCATGAACATCTTCCGCATTTTTGACTGTCTGAATGATCCGGAGAACATGCGCACCTCCATCCGCGCAGCAAAAGAGGCCGGCGCGACAGCCCATGGCACCATCTGCTACACCACTTCTCCCGTCCACAATCTCGAATATTTTGCCTCCCTCGGCAAGAAAATTGCTGAAATGGGAGCAGATGGCATCGTCATCAAGGACATGGCGGGGCTCATTCCCCCCCATGAGACGGCAGCCCTCGTGAGCGAGCTGAAGGCAAAAGTCGGCCTGCCCGTCTGGATACATACGCACGAGACGGCCGGTCTCGGCGCCGCTTCGTACGTGGCGGGCATCAAAGCAGGAGCAGACGCGGTGGACTGTTCCATTGCTCCGTTTGCCAATGGCACGGGGCAACCGGACTGCATGCGCATGCTGGCGCTGTTGCAGGGGTATGATCGTTGCCCGGTGGTGGCGGCGGATTTCAAGGAGAAGCTCACGCAGATTTCCACGATGCTGCAACCCATCTACGACAGTCTCAGTCGCTTCACGAGCCACAAAAACGAGATTGTGAACAGCGACACGCTGCGCTACCAGGTGCCGGGCGGTATGCTCTCCAACTTCCGCAACCAGCTCAAGGAAATGAATATGAGCGATAAGTTTGAAGAGGTCTTTGCCGAGATTCCCGTGGTGCGTGAGGCATTGGGCTGGATTCCCCTCGTCACGCCGACCTCGCAGATCGTGGGCGTACAGGCTATGATGAACGTGAAATTCGGTCGCTGGAAGAATATCACCCCGCAGTGTGCAGACGTGGCGCTGGGCTATTACGGACACACCCCTGCCCCGGTGGATCCGGAGCTTCAGTCCCTCTGCGCCAAAAAGGCAGGCAAGGATCCCATCACCTGCCGCCCGGCAGACCTCATCAAGCCGGACATGGAAAACCTGCGCGCCAAACTTGCAGAAAAAGGCATCCCCACTACGGACGAGAACTGTGTGATTTATGCCATGTTCCCCCAGCAGCTGGAGGATTACTACGCCGGCAAGCGCCCCGAGCCTCCCACCGCCAGGAAGCAGGAGAATTACGGCGCCCCCGTTGCTCTCACCTCCGTGGGCGTGGCTGCCGCTATCTCCGGGCACGATATGAAACTCAACATCATGGGGAAGGAATACGACGTGCACATCGAAGAGAAGTAAGCTCTCCCGTGCCCTCTGTGCCATGAGTACCACCCGCACAGCTCGCCTGCTTTGTCATCCGTGCATCCTCTGCACAGGGTTCATCGCATTTCTCGCCGCCTCACTTTCTCCGGCCTTTGCCGGCGAGCAGGAGATGCGCGCCGCCCTCGCCCGCATCTCACAGCAGGAGGCGGAATATCGCGCCGCTCTCAGTGTGGCCACCACGGATGAACAGCGCGCCGCCATTATCCCCCCGTCCACGGATGAAGCGGCGGCAGCCCTGTGGAAATCTGTGCGTACCAAAACCGGCACGAAGGAGGTACCCGTAACGCCCCCTGCTTCACTCCGCAAAGCCGAAAACACCAAGCCTTCCGCCACCCGTCAGGCGCCCACGTATGAGTTCGAAGAGGATTGGGCTGCCCCGGCTGTCGTGTGGCTGCTCAGCCATCCGGACGCGCTTGCCGGGCTGTTTCCGGATGCCCCGCAAAAGCTGGCTCATACCGCGCACAACTTGCTGGATTCCGTGCTCAACAAGCACTACTCCTCTCCGCTCGTCGCTGAACTTTGTCCACGCTTCGCGGAAAACACCGACGAGCAGGTTTATGACGTGATTAAAAAAATCTACGAGAAGAACGAGGATCCGACCGCCAGAGGGGCTGCGGCTCTCGCGATGAGCATCATGCTCTCCAACCCAAGTCTCGCCGCAGAAGAGGGAGGACAGGCGCAGATCCGCGCCAAACGCATCTTCCTCATCCGCCAGGCTCTCAATACATCCCCGGAGGATGCATCTTTCGGCAACGCCTCCCTCACCGAGGTCGCGCAGGAGCAAATTTACCGCATTCGCCGCCTCTCCGTCGGCGTCATCCCGCCACAGGTCACCCTTACAGCTCCGGACGGCACACCCAGCGTCTTTCCTTCCCCCGGAAAGCATACTCTGCTCTTTTTCTGGAGCCCGGCAGAAGACGTGGGACTCACTGTGATGCAAAAACAGCAAGCTCTTTTGAAGCGCTACCCGGATCTTGTCGTTTGTCCTATTGTGCAACACATGGAACCCGAACAACTGAACGCCATGCTCAAGGAACAGGAAATCGCCGTGAGCTACGCAGATGACACTAAAGGGACGGCTGCCACTGCCTACCGAATACGGCAACTTCCGCACGCCGTGCTCCTCAGCCCTTCCTGCCGCATCCTTTTTACCGGCTACCCGGATATGCAGCTCCAAACGGCGTTGGATCGCGCCTTCACCCCACAGCAGAAAGAAGAGAAGAAATCTTCCGTCAAAATCGGCGAATAACGGCAGCTCTCTGCCGCCACGTGCAAAGCGCAGGCTTCAGCGAATCCGTTTGAGCAGCCAGTGCAGGAGATCCGGGATGGCGACACGTTCCTGCTGCATGGAGTCGCGGTGGCGCACGGTAACCGTTCCCTTCAGCGCAGGATCCTGATTTTCACCCTCGCCCAACGTCTCAAAATCGATGGTGATGCAGAAGGGCGTGCCGATCTCATCCTGTCGGCGATAGCGGCGCCCCACTGCCCCGGCTTCATCGTAAAACACATTCATGAACGGCCGCAGTGTCTCCTCAATTTCATGCGAGATGCGCACTTGTTCCTCGTTTTTCTTGAGCAGGGGGAAAATAGCAGCCTTGATCGGCGCCACACGCGGATGAAAATGCATCACCACGCGAACATCGCTCTTGCCTTCCGTCCCCAGCTCCTCCTCGTCGTAAGCTTCACAGATCACCGCAAGCACCGTGCGATCACAGCCCGCCGAGGGCTCCACCACGTGTGGGATGAACCTCTCGCGCGTCGCCTCATCAAAGTACTCCATCGGCTTGCCGGATCCTTCCTGGTGGCGAGAAAGATCGTAATCCGTGCGGTAAGCGATTCCCTGCAACTCCTGCATGCCAAAGGGGAAGGCATACTCCAGATCATACGTTTTTCTGGAATAAAACGCACGCTCACCGTCCGGCACATCCAGAATATGGATCTTCTCACGAGGAATACCGATGTTTTCGTAGAAGCGCAGACAAATTTCTAACCACTCATCGGTAAGGCGCAGACCATCCTCCTCGCGGCAGAAGTACTCCACCTCCATCTGCTCAAACTCGCGAGAGCGGAAAGTGAAGTTGCGCGGATTGATTTCGTTGCGGAATGATTTGCCAATTTGCGCAATGCCAAAGGGGATCTTCATGCGGGAAGAATCCAGGATGTTCTTGTACTGGCAGAAGATGCTCTGCGCTGTTTCCGGTCGCAGCCACCCTGTACTCGCCGGATCCTTCTCATCAGACGCCGCCCCGATCGTCGTGCGAAACATAAGATTGAACGACCGGGGCTCTGTCACCAACGAACCGTTTGCAGGGTTGTAGCGAGTGCTTTCCATCACCTGCTCCGTGCGCTCTCCTACAAGTTTCAGCTCCGCGCTCTTGTCGCTTTTGCCGAGTAACTGACTATAGTACTGCTGTGCTCCTTTGCGGGCGGTTTTGGCATCCTTTTCGCCATCGCTCGCCACCAGCATGGAAAATTCTTTCTTCGTGCTCCACGAACCATCCTCCAACTGTGCCCCGCTCCACCAGTATGCTATCCCGCTCTGCGCAGGAATCTGGTCGGCGCGCAAGCGTTCCTTGCTGAGCAGGCAGTCGCATAGCGGGTCGGTAAAGCCACTCACATGACCGCTCGCTACCAGCACCGAGTTGTGGGTGAGTATCGACCCATCCATTCCCACGATATCCGGTCTCTCACGCACATTCACCTGCCACCAGTAATCCTTCACGTTCTTCTTGAGCTCCACCCCCAGTGGACCGTAATCCCAGCAGCCGTTCAGTCCGCCGTATATTTCTGCAGATTGAAAGATCAAGCCTCGACGCTTGCAGAGGCTCACGATTTTTTCCATGCGTACGGGATCTGTCTGATTGCGGTCTGCCATAGTGCCGCCTATTGTAGCGCATCCGCGCCCCATTGCAAGCGCAAACGAGTTTTAGCGTCCTGCGACAAGTTCGAAAGAAAAGCCGCGCAGATAGCGCGTTTCCGGGAGATTGAGCAATACAGGATGATCCGCGCGCTGCCCGTGCTCAGTAATAAGCCGCAGTGTGCAATGGGCATCCACCGCCGCTTCCGCAATCACCTGCAGGTAGAGTTCGCGGCTAATGTGGTGCGAGCAGCAGAATGTGGACAAGACCCCGCCGACCGGCAGCAACTGCATCGCCCTCAGGTGGATCTCCTTGTACCCGCGCAGAGCCCCGTTCAGCCCCTTTTTGTTGCGCGTGAAGCTCGGAGGATCAAGAATGATGAAATCCCACTTGGAGTCCCCTCCATTCCGTTTCGCTTCACTCTCTCTCGCCAGCAAATCAAAGGCGTTCTCCGCCATCGCGTGTACCCTCACTCCGTTGAGCTCGGCATTCGCCCTCACACTTTCTACAGCCGACTCAGAAATATCTACCGCATCAACGCTCTGCGCACCTGCTCGGGCGCATGCGAGGGCGAATCCTCCCTGGTTGCAGAAGCAATCCAGCACACGGCGATCTTTTGCCAACCGGGCAACCTCTGCATAATTGCCCAGCTGATCGAGGTAAAGCCCCGTCTTCTGTCCCTGTGCCGGATCCACCCGGAACTTAATGCCGCTCGCCTCTGCCACAAACGGTTCCGGCATCTGACCATGCGCTACATAACACGATGCCTCTATCCCTTCCGCCGTCAACACAGGCGCGTCATTCCTCACGTAAATGCACCCCGGATCCAATAGCTCTCGCAGCACCCCCACAATCTCCTCCAAATGCTGCTGCATCGCCAGAGTCAGTGTCTGCACCACCAACACCGTCCCGTAGCGATCCACAATAAGCCCCGGCAATCCATCGCTTTCACTCCACACCAGCCTTTGCAGCTCCTCCCCGGGCATGCGTCGTTCACGGAATTCAACCGCCTGACCTATCCGGCGGCGGAAAAAGTCTGTGTCCAGCTCTTGTTTCCGTCGCGAAAAACGCCGTGCTATAATCTGCGAATGCGGATTGTATATTGCTGAGCCCAGAAAGCGATCACGCTGATCTTTCAGCGCCACCACCTCCCCGGGTCGCGGGTCTCCGTACACCGCCCGCACCTCCGTCCCATATACCCATTCATGCCCGTGAAATATCCGCGCCTTGGGTGCTATGACAAGTCCTCCCATGCCTTCAGCCTACCACATTTTTCTCCGCTGTGCAATCTCATTGAAATGGATATGTCTGATGGAGAGGAAAAGCAATCTTTCGGCAGCTCCGTATCCGACTCAAAGCGCTGCTCTCTGCTCACAGCATTGCTCGCTTCCCTCTTTCCGCCACAATGCTATTCCTCGGCCTTATCCCGTCCAAGCAGTGCACGCGTGTCGCGAATCGTTTTGCTGTAATACTCATCTCGCGTATAAATGGGCGGCTGTGGCATATTGTCGGAACGTGTCTCAAAATACCCACTTCGGGCATCGCGAGAGAATACTGCAGTCTCCTCCGTTGGGAATTCTCCCTCCATGGCGCTCTTTTTGCCGGAGATGGCAGTGTCGTCCTTGCGTCCGGCATAGGTATCCTCTGTCGCATAAACCCCGCGCGAACCCGTTGCAAAAGCCGGGTGGAGCTCACGCTCAACGCTTTTTTCTCGTGTCTCGCCGGAAAACCGACGATCGGCGTACGCGGACTTCCCGCCGCCGACAAACTCCTTCCTGTCGGAACTCTCTTCCCCTGATACGCCGTACTCCTTGGTAAGATAATTTTTATCGAGCCTCTTTGAGGCATCAAGTTTGCTCTGAAAGCTGCTCACCTTGTTAGAGAAAGTCTGGGGCACCCCGCTCTCCGTCTTCTTCTCCTGCACATTTCTGTCATAATTTTCCTCCAGATAGCTCTCAAAACTACGCTCTCCCCCGGGGCTCTTCTTATCCTGCGGCACGACGCGTCCGAATTCATCATAAACCGTCCGCTCGGTTTGACAAGATGTCAACCCGGCAAGAGACAGCACCAGCAACAGCGTCAGTCCACGCATACCAAGCCTCCTTATAGCGTATGCCCGCCTGTGGCGTCAAGCGCAAATCGTTCGAAAGACCCAATTTGTGCATTGCAAAATTAAATGCACATGTTCTTGTAATTCACAACATTATTCTTGCCCCTGTAATATAATTGTGTATAATGCCGCGCAAGGAAATGAGTGTTGATATCCTAAGGCAAAGACTTTTGGACAGAGAGCATCCCCTGCGAGTTCATCTTATCGGCGTAGCAGGAAGCGGAATGAGCGGACTGGCTCGAATGCTCCTGGAAATGGGGCACCATGTCAGCGGCTGCGATCGTGTCACCAGCGCTGAAACCGAAAAACTTCAGCGAGCCGGACTTTCTTTCTTTTGTCCTCATACTGCCATTGCCGTGCAGGATGCTGAGGTGGTGATCTACTCCAGTGCCATTCGGGAAGACAATGTTGCCCTGCGCGCCGCGCGCGAAAAGGGATGTCTCTGCATCCGCCGCGCAGAGTGTCTGGCCGCCATCCTGAACAATAAACGGGGCATAGTGGTGGCAGGAACGCACGGGAAAACGACTACTTCTTCACTCACCGCTCACCTGCTGCGCACCGGCAGAATGCGCCCCTGTCATTACGTGGGGGCAGAAATTCCCGTACTCGGGGCAAACGCCCACTGGAATGAGCAAAGCGAATACCTTGTGGCAGAGGGGGATGAGAGCGATGGCACCCTCGTGAATTACCTGCCGGAGTACAGCATCATTCTGAATATTGAAGCGGAGCACCTTGATTTTTACCGCGATATCGAGCACATCAAGAGCGTCTTCCGCCAACTCTGTACTCAAACACGAGGGAAAATCATCTATTGCAAGAGCGATTTGCACGCTTCGGAAGTCTGCTCCCCATTCCCCAACAGCATCTCCTACGGGTGGGAGGACGCCGACTACACTGCGACTGATGTGGAAGTGCGCAGCGGTCGTACCATCTTCACGATCTGCCACAAAAGCGAACAGCTTGGGCGCTTTGAACTCGGCATTCCCGGTCGCCACAATGTGCTGAATGCCCTGGCGGCTATTGCGTTGGCGCGGGAACTCGGCTGTGATCTCGGCTCCATCGAGCGCGGACTCGCCTCCTTTGCCGGAGCGAAGCGACGTTTCGAGACGAAGTACCTGTCGCGCGACTACCGGATCGTGGATGACTATGGACACCACCCGACGGAAATTCAAGCAACACTGCAGACGGCGCGGAGTCTGGCTCCTGCGCGGCTGATTGTTCTCTTCCAGCCGCACCGCTACACACGCACCAAGCTGCTGCGAAACGATTTCGGGCGGGTGCTGCAAGGGGTGGATCATCTCTTTGTAGCGGATGTGTACCCGGCGAGTGAACCTCCTATCCCGGGCATCTCGGGGCAGACCATCGTGGACGCCGTGCGTGAACAGGGAGGAACCAATGTACAATTCTTACCGGATTTGCACGTAGCACACCATGTCATCGGCAACATGCTGCGCCCCGGGGATCTCTTCCTCACCCTCGGTGCGGGAAACGTCCACGAAGTAGGAACCCGCATCGCGCGAGACATGCACCTCCTGGCGGACATGAAGCAGGAATGCGGGCAAGAAATCCCCTGCCGTCTCTACGAACCGATGAGTCGCCATACCACCATCGGAGTGGGCGGTGCGGCTCAGTTCTGGATTGAACCGGATGATGCCACCACAACCTGCAGCGTCGTGAGTTTTTTCAAGGATCGCAACATCCCTGTCTTCTTTGTGGGGCGCGGGTCCAACCTCATTGTGCGCGAGGGAGGCATCCGCGGAGCGGTGGTTCACATGCACGGCGGGGAATGCGACCGGCTCAGCATCGATGGCAACTCCATCACTGCCGGCGCCGATGTGCGTCTCAAAAAACTTGCCGCCTTTGCTGCAGCCAATGGTCTCACCGGTTTTGAGTGGATGGAAGGCATCCCGGGTTGCGTGGGCGGGGCCCTGCGCATGAATGCAGGTGCCATGGGATCAGATATGTGGACCCTCTTTGCAGAAGCGAATGCCATCAACGCGGAAGGACAGCTCGTGCACTTCCGGCGCGATGCTATGCAGGGCGCCCAGTACCGCATCACCCCGGAGTTCAAGCACAACGTCGTGCTTTCCGCCACTTTCCGCGGCACGCCGGGAAAGCGTGAAGAGATTGAACGTAAGATGCAACAGTACCACGAGAAGCGCAATAGTTCCCAACCGAAGCAGCCCAGCGCCGGCTGCACCTTCATGAACCCCCCGGATGGTCCCCCCGCCGGTAAACTCATTGAAGAGCTCGGCTTAAAGGGCCACACCTGCGGAGGAGCCCAAATCTCCGAACTGCATGCAAACTTCATCATCAATACCGGCAATGCAAAGGCGACGGATGTGACCTCGCTCATTGATCTTGTTGTAGCCCGTGCCCGCGATGAACGTGGCATTTCTCTGCATCAGGAGGTGCAGGTTGTCGGCGACCGCGAGCCGGAATTCTGATGCATGTTCTCCTTCTCTCCATGAAAACACTGAAAAAAGACACCCACATCTCCCTGCTCATGGGGGGACCCGGCTTAGAGCGCGAGGTTTCCCTTGTTTCCGGGCGCGCCGTGCTGGAAGCCCTGCAGCAGGAAGGCTTCACTCATGTCTCCCCTATCATCGTCGATTCCCTGAACCCACCGATTCCCGCCGGTACCGAGCTGTGCTACAACCTCATCCACGGTACTTACGGAGAGGATGGAGGCTTGCAGGAATACCTGGAGAAGCTGCATGTTCCTTACACCGGCGCAGACTCTGTCACCAGCAGACTGTGCTTCGATAAAATCCTCACAAAGGAGGTTTTCGTCAAGGCAGGTGTGCGCACACCACGCAGTGAGGTGATTGAGCTGCCGGGACGCCCGACTCTTCCCCTGCCCGTGGTGGTCAAACCGCCGTGCGAAGGATCATCAGTAGGAGTCGAAATTGCGCGCACGCAGGAGGAACTGGACGCGGCGATTCAGAGATCCGCCCGCTTTGGCTCCCGCATGCTGGCGGAAGAATTCATCAACGGCAAGGAACTCACAGTGGCAATCCTCGATGGCGTAGCCCTGCCCGTTATCCACATCTGTCCGCGCTCGGGATTTTACGATTTCAAGAACAAATACCCCACCATGTACGGTGGCGCAGGCTCTGATTACATCTGCCCGGCGGACCTCACGGACGACCAGGCGGAAGCCGTGCAACAGGAAGCGCTGCGCGCCTACCGTGCGGCGGGTGTGGAGGTATACGGACGCGTGGACCTGCTGCTTCCGGAGAACGGCAAACCGTATGTGCTGGAAATCAATACTATACCCGGTATGACAAGCTCCTCTCTCTTCCCGAAGGCAGCGAAGGCCGTCGGCATGTCCTACGGGGAGCTCTGCGTTCGTATTGCCGAGATTTCTCTCAACTGCGCACGAACCCCCGCCTGAACCGCTATCTCCCCTGTCTCCGTGAGAAACAGCCGCAACCAGTTTCGCCCGGACAAGTCCAGCGTAAAACGCCTGGAGAAAATGCTGGCCCTGAGGCAGCGTCTGTTCAGTCTCCTGACAATCCGGCGCAGCGCAATCCGCCTGCGAAGTTTCGGCAAAACCCTGCTGATAGTTTTGCCCGCAGCAGTTCTTCTCTATCTGGGGGTGCAGTACATGCTGGACAAAGCGTATGGATTGAGTGTGGAACGCATCGTTTTCAAATCTCGTCACGGCATCCTCAACAAGGAAAGGGCCCTGCATATTCTGGGGCTGCAGGGGTCTGTGAATATGGCCACGCTCGACGTTGAGTCCCTGCGCAATCGCCTTGAGTCTACCCCCGGTATACGCTCAGCCATCATTCAGGCAGAGCTTCCCAGTAGCCTGATCATTGAGGTCGAAGAACGGATCCCCATCGCTCGTGTTGAATGGGAACACGGTGCGCGCACCGGAGATCGCACTCACTTCTTCGTGGATCCCGAGGGTGTGCTCTTTCCTGTGAACGAAGAACTTCATTCACAATTTCTCGGCGTGCCCACGTGGTACTTGCGTCCTGAAGATGCCACAGAGCTGCATGAGGGGATGCAACTTGCCCCGGAACGTGTGCGTCCCATTGCCCGCATCGTGGCAGCGGCAAATAATTATACCCCGGAAGAGATTCCCCCCATCGTCGAAATCTTCCGCCCGAAAGACTGGAAAATTTGCCTCATCCTGGACAATGGCGCAGAAATCACCATGGAGCAACGCAATATCCGCGAGCAGATGGAGCGTCTCGCGCTCATTCTCGATCATGCACGAGCTACCCATCGCCGCCTCATTTCGGCCAATGTCATCCCCTCTCTCAACCCGGTAGCCGTCTTCGAAGATTCTGATCCTGAAGGAAAGACAAAAAAAACTTCTTCTCAGTGACCGGAGAAGGGGGCATGACAGCGCCGATGGGTGGGCGATGCCGCGAACTTCTTTCCGACGTGACAAACCGGAATCTTGCCATGAAAAGACTGGTATGATATGATGCGGGTCGTGGATGCGAAACTTATCATCATCGGAACCGGGCCGGCCGGTTACACGGCAGCCATTTATGCAGCGAGGGCAGACTTGGCGCCGCTTGTTTTCACCGGCAGCCAGATGGGGGGGCAGCTTACAACTACCACAGAAATAGAGAACTTCCCGGGCTTTCCTGATGGCATCCAGGGACCGGAGCTCATGTTCAACATGAGCCAGCAGGCGGAAAAATTCGGCGCCAAACTGGTCTACGAGGAAGTCGTTTCCGTGAAAAAAGACGAAGAATCAGGTCTTTTCGAGGTCACCACCAATACTCGCTCCTACACTGCCATGGCGGTTATCATCGCCACCGGCGCAACGGCGCGCTACCCCGGTCTCCCCGGCGAAAAAGAGCTTATCGGTCACGGGCTCACCGCCTGCGCCACCTGCGATGGCGCCTTCTACCGCGATGTGCCGGTATGTGTCGTGGGCGGCGGCGATAGCGCCTGTGAGGAGGCGCATTTCCTCACCCGTTTTGCAGAACGCGTGTACCTCATCCACCGCCGCGATACTCTGCGCGCCAGCGCCGCCATGCAGCAGCGGGTGCTGAGCCACGAGAAAATCCAACCCGTCTGGAATTCAGTGATCGATGGTTACAAGAAGGGGGAGGATGGCGAACTGTGCGGCGTGACTCTGCGCAATACTCAGACTGGTGAACTCAGCGAACTTCCGGTGCGTTGTGTGTTCATGGCAATCGGTCATGTGCCGAACAGCGCCTGTGTAGCAGATCTCGTCGACCTCGATTCCTCCGGTTTCATCATTCGTTGCCATGGCGGCACCTCCACCAGGACACCGGGGCTTTTTGCTGCGGGAGATGTAGCAGACCCCGTATACCGCCAGGCAATTTCCGCAGCGGGAATGGGCTGCTGGGCGGCTTTGGAAGCCGAGCGTTACCTGCAGCAAAACGACTGATCTTCTCCGAAAATTTCCACCCAAATTACCCACGATGAACATACGAATCTGTCTTCTCCCTGTTGTCTCCCTTCTCCTGCTCGCCTGCGAGTCAGACTCCACACGCCAGGCGGAGTACCTCCGCGGTGCGGCGCTATACGAAACAAAGCAGTACGGCGAGGCCCTTCCCCTGCTGAAACTTTCTGCAGAAGCCGGTAACACGGATGCCCAGCTGCTGCTTGCAAAGTGCTACGACTTCGGACATGGCGTCAAAACCAATATGCCGGAGGCGGTCAAGTGGTACACCGCCGCCGCAGAAGCCGGCAACGCCAACGCTCAGGATAATCTTGCCTCCTGCTACCTGAGCGGCTCCGGCGTGCCGAAGGATCTCGCCAAAGCGTTTGCTCTGTATTCTCAGGCAGCCGCGCAGAATGATCCCTCTGCTCTCAACAACCTCGGACTTTGCTACCGCAACGGCGAGGGATGCCAGCAGGATTCTCTCAAGGCTGCCGATTGCTTCCGCCGTGCCGCCGAAATGGGAAACGCCAACGCCCAATATAACCTTGGCCGCAGCTACTTCCACGGTCTCGGCGTCCCTCTGGATTTGGAACAAGCTCGCTACTGGGTCAAGAAAGCCGCTGCTCAGGGGCATAAAAACGCCACGGCTTTCATGCAGGACAACGATTGGATTTGAGAAAAGACTCGGCGACCCTGATGCCGAATCCCTGTGGGAAGCGCCGCGCATTGGCGTTTTCTCTCAGAGAACCTGGAAGAGCCCGAGTGCAATAAGAATGCTGCCGGAGAGTATCTGGAGAAACCTCTCCGGCAAGCGGCGGAGGAGTCCAGACAGATAAAAGCAAATCAGGACGGATAGCAAGGTCACGATTCCGATGACGGCAGCGGCATAAAACAGCTGCTCCGTCGTGAGCCGGGCCATGGCAAAGCAGATGCCGACCGCGAAGGCGTCAATACTTGTAGCGAAGGCGACCAGAAGGAGCTCCAACAACCCGAGGGGTTCGGCTGTCTGTTCCTCTCCCCGGCGGCAGACAGCCACCACTCCCAGCGTACAGAAAATCACGCAAATCACCCACGAGGCAATGCCGGACACCAGGATCATCAACCCCGCACCCGCCACATAGCCGAGCAAGGGCATGACCGCCTGGAAAAGCGCAGTTAAAATTGCCAGGTTCCACGCGGTGGCACAGCGCTTCTTCCGCAAGGTGAGACCGCAGGAAAAGGCATACAGCGAAGCATCCATGGCCAGCACGATAGCCAATGCCGACAGTTCAACAACATTCATACGCTCAAGTCAGGCTGCTCGGGCCGTGATAAACTGCTGCAACTCACGCAGTGCACGTCGCTGCGTGGGACACGAGCGCCGCCGCGCTCCCAGCACGAGACTACAGCGGTGCGCGCCGGAGAAGTGATAGACATTCAGTCCGCGACGGCGCAGATCCTCCATCCTCTCTCGCAGCTTCGTGTAGAAGAAAAGCGGCAGCGGTTCTTCGCCCGCCAGGGTATCCAGCTCGATGTCCACCGGCGGCGTCTGCACATGCAGGTGGTCCGCCACCCGTGGGAGTCCGATCTCTCGCAGCAGATTCCGCACGCGCGCGAAGAAGTACTCCAGCGGCAGAGTGGGCATCCGACACCATTCGTCCAAATACTGCACAATGCCCTCTGCCACCTCGCGGGCATACGGCAGGGAAACGCCTGCCTCCTTCGCGGCTTCACGCAACACCTGCTCCACCCACTCTTCTCCGTAGTCGGCGGCGATGCACTGTCCCCGCTGCAGCAGGGGGCGTCTGTGTTCTGCTATTCTCATCCGAGTGAAAGTTTCCCCTGCAGGGGATCGATGGCTTTACGTTTCTCCGCTTGTCTGAGGATTTCAATGAACTCGTCCGCATTGCGATACTGCCGGTACACAGAGGCAAAGCGTACGTACGCCACCTCATCAATGGTAAGCAGCTTTTCCAGCACTTTCTTGCCGATCACCGAGGACGGCACCTCCCGAGGATGGTCGCGGTGCAGCTCCGCCACAATCTCCTCCACCGAGGCATCTATGCGCTCCATGCTCACCGGTCGCTTCTCACAAGCCTTGAGCATGCTTTTCAAAATTTTTTCACGGTTGAGCGCCTCGTGCACATTCCCTCGTTTCGCCACCCGCAGCTCCGTACGCTCCAACTGTTCATACGTCGTGTAGCGGTACCCGCAGCGCAAGCATTCCCGACGCCGACGAATACAAGTGCCTTCCCGCGAAACGCGAGAATCAATCACCTTGTCATCGATATGTCCACATTGGATGCACCTCATGCACCTATTCTACCCACAACAGATAGTGCCGTCAAGTCGATTTTGCCACAATATAATCCAATTCTCTCATTTCAAGAGGAAAGGAAAAGCTTGACACCTCAGCGTCGGGCGTATATGCTTTCGCGCATGCGGATTCGCGTGCTACAGCTCTTCCTGATTCCCGCCATACTCCTGGCAGCCTGCCAGCAAGCGAACCAGCAGAGCAACTATCGCTCAGCGTTCGCAGCGAGGACGCCGCGGCAACAGGCTCACTACCCCGCATCTCGTGCGAATCTCCCGAACCTTGTACCGCCCAACCCTCTTTCCCAACCGCGCACCATGGCGCCGCAGCCAAATTGCGCAGCGGTATGTGTGATCGACCCGCGCTCAGGCAGGATACTCTACGAACACAATGCCTATGCAAGGAGGCAGGTGGCAAGTACTCAAAAGCTGGTGACGGCGCTTTGTGTGCTGGATGCCGGGAATCTGGGAAAGATGGTGACCATAGCGCCGGAAGATGAGACGGCGCCCCCCATCAAACTTGCATTGAAACCCGGGACGCGCTATCGCAAGGCGGATCTCCTGCGTGCCATGCTGACCGGAAGCTATAACGATGTAGCGTTAACATTGGCACGCGATACGGCGGGAAGTGTGGACGCCTTTGCCCGGAGGATGAATGCCCGCGCACGACGCATGGGGATGCGCAACTCCTATTTTGTAAATCCCAACGGCCTGCCGGCAGCACAGTATTCTACCGCACACGACATGGCGTTGGCTGCTTGCTACGCCTACAGCAACCCCATCATTCGCCGCCTCGTCAACGTGCCGGAGTATCAATTTCGCATGGCGGATGGTCGTCTGCGCACCATCAAATCCACGAATAAGTTGCTCAGACAATACCCCTGGGTGCAGGGGATGAAGACCGGCTACACGAATGCCGCCGGCAAGTGTCTCATCTCCTGCGGCTCGCGAAATGGGCAATCGGTGATCGTGGTCGTGCTGGGGAGCACGAGTTCAAAAGTCTGGGGAGAATCCCTGAAATACCTCCGCTGGGCGCTCGGCATACCTGCCTGAGGAGGAATGCCAACGCGCCGCTCCCCTCTCAGCTCATGAAGAAGAGGAGCAGCATGATGCCCGCCACCACAAACTTGGCGCCCGTGCCGATGAGCATGCCGACGAGTGCCCCTGTGCCGGAGATGGCGGAATCCTTCACGCTGCGACGCTCTACAAACCATTCCCCGACAAATGCGCCAACGAAGGGACCTGCCACAAGCCCGATGGGGAAGAAAAACATCCCGATAATCATACCGATAGCGCTGCCCCAGAAGGCGGCTCGGCTGCAACCAAACTTCCTTGCCCCCGCCAAAGCAAAGAGGGTGTCAGCAAAGCTGCCCAAAATTGCCAGCACAACCAGCACCACCCAGCACCACACTGCGGGATCCGGAGCGCCGCGCCCATAGCTCCACAGCGCGCACCCCGCCAACAACACCGCGTGCCCGGGGTATGGCAGCACACAGCCGAGCATGCCTGCGATGAAGCAAATAACCGCGCCCGTAAGCGCCAGCCAGGGCAGCGCCGCGCTCCAGCTCGGCAGCCAATCGACCAGCCAGCTCATCAACACTTCTGCTAGTAGGGAGGCAAACATCACACGGTGGTCAGGAGGAGGACTTTATCACTCAGCGTTCTGCTGAAAACCCGCGCGTTTGCGCTCTGTGGCGTCCATAATGCGCTTGCGCAGGCGGATGGCGTGCGGAGTGACCTCTACGAGCTCATCCGGCTCGATGTACTCGATGGCGCGTTCAGGCGTGAAGATGCGCGGCGGCGTGAGCTGGATAGATTCGTTCTTGGTGGCGCTTCGGTGGTTGGTAAGGTGTTTCTCGCGTGTGGGGTTCACGGGAATATCCACCGGTTTGGGAGTCTCCCCCACAATCATGCCCTCGTACACTTCATCACCCGGTGAGACGAACAACGTGCCGCGCTCCTCCATCGCCTGCAAGGCGTAGGGGCGCGCAATGCCATTTTCCATCGACACCAGGGTACCGCTGCGGCGCGTCGTGATTTCTCCTGCCCACGGTGCGTATTCACGGAACATGTGTGAAAAAATGCCGCGTCCGCTCGTGAGGTTCACCAGCTCAAACTCAAAACCGATAAGCCCGCGCGTGGGGATGACGGCGCGGATAAGGGTGCGTCCGCTCCCTTTGCTCTCCATGCTTTCCAACACGCCGCGTCGATTCCCCAGAATACGCACGACCCCGTTGGCATGCTCATCCGGCACCTCGCAGAAGAGGGTCTCAAAGGGCTCTTCACGCTTCTCGCCCTCTCCGTGCACGATGACGCGGGGACGCGATACCAGCACCTCGTAATCTTCTCTCCGCATCTGCTCCACGAGGATGGAAACCTGCATCGTCCCGCGTGCGCTCACGAGGAAGACGCCGGCGGAGTCCGTATCCTCCACCTTGATGGAGATATTGGTTCGCATCTCACGCATGAGACGGTCGCGGATGACGCGGCTCGTCACATTTTTACCGTCACGCCCGCCGAGAGGCCCGTCATTGATGCTGATCTCCATCTGCACGGTGGGCGGCTCAATATTCACGAAGGGCAATGGTTCGGCATCTTCCTCCGCAGCCATGGTCTCGCCGATGTCTGCGTCCTCAAACCCCGAAAGTCCGATGATGTTGCCCGCGTACCCTACGGTGGAATCATTCGTCTGCAGCCCGCTGTACTCAAAGAGTCGCGTCACCTTGCCCGGCACGCGAGAACCATCCCTTCGCAACAGATAGAGGGAATCCCCCTTGCGTACTGATCCGCTGCTGATGCGACCGATCGCCACGCGCCCCACGTAGTCGTCCCAGTCGATATTGGAGATAAGCATGCGGAAGGGAGCTTCGGGGTCGGCATCCTGAGGCGGAGGAATTCGCTTTACAATGCTGAAGAGCAACGGAGAACAATCAACCGGCGGCTCTCCTTCCAGGTTTTCCATGAAATACCCATCCTTCGCTGAACCGTACAAAAACGGAGCGTCAAATTGCTCCTCCGTGGCATCCAACTCCAGCAGCAACTCCAGCACTTCGTCTCGTACCTTCATCGGATCCGCATGCGGACGATCTATTTTGTTGATCACCACGATAGGCAGCAGTCCCTCCTCCAATGCCTTGCGCAGCACAAAATGCGTCTGCGCCTGCGGTCCTTCGTACGCATCCACCACCAGAATCACCCCATCCACCATCTTCATCACTCGCTCCACCTCCGCCCCGAAGTCTGCGTGCCCCGGTGTATCCACAATGTTGATGGTGTACCCATTCCAGCGTATAGACGTGTTCTTGGCTTTGATGGTGATGCCTTTTTCTCGCTCCAGATCCATGGAATCCATAGCTCGCTCCTGCACCTGCTGGTTCTCGCGGTACGTCCCGCCCGCGCGCAACAGCTGATCCACCAGCGTGGTCTTACCGTGATCCACATGAGCGATAATCGCGAGGTTGCGGTAGTGCGATGCCTGATCCTGCATACTCATTCCTGAAAAAACGTCCCCCGCATTGTACACCTGTTTTCCCCCGCTGAAAAGCACAATCTATTCCATGTGCGCCTCAGAATTCAAACGAGAAAGCAGGACGTTGAAAGCTGCTTAGCCCCCTCCCTTATGACATTTTCTCGCTACTTCCCTCCCCTCCCTTCCGGGTCGCGCGTCATTCTGCCGGCAATCCTATGGACACAGTGCGCCGGGCATGGGTTAACCCCGCTGCCCGGCGCATGAATGCTCATTCTGTGATGCGATTTATCAGAACATCACGCTGGCCCCTGCTCCAACGCTCCATGTGTTGGAGCCCGAGCGCAGGTCTGCCTCTCCGTTGACGTAGATCGATGTGCTGCTGCTCACAGGCACACTGACGCTCGCACCAAGCTGCGCCCCCACAGCTCCCGTCTCCGCTGAGCGAACGCGTCCACTGCAGCCGCGGTCTCCAAGGAACGAGACATCCGCCTCGCTGCGCCGATCTCCCATGTCCACCGCTACATTGGCCCGCATCTCCAGCACTGCTGCCCGACCAAACGCCTCCTCCCCGCACTGAGACAGGAAACGCGCACCAGCTGTCAGCATCGTCAGGGTCGATTCCTGTTCCCCAACATGCAGCCCAGCATCGCCGGCTCCCCCCTCATCGTAGCCATCCATCTTCGTCGTGACGAGCGACACGCCGATCACCGGCTGCAGGATGCTGCTCTTCTGCTCATTGAGCGCGATATCGTACGCCAGTTCATAGGCAACGCCGAAGCCGGTGCCGTTCGTACTGCCGTTGGTATCGTAATCGACCACATAGGGAGCAACACCGCCGCGGACGGTGCGATTCAACTCCGCATCCGACAACCCCACCGATGCTGCGAAGCTGTGGTGGAAGTTCCCGCTGCGGTGGTGCGCATACAGGTTCACGTAGTATGTATCCAGATCGCCCTCGGCATAATCTACCGAATCGACTTTCAGATCGCCGTATGAAGCGACGAGGGAGAGACCGATGGTGGTGGCTCCTCCCTGCAGAGCTTTCTCCACGCCCACGCTGGCTCCCCACGCATTATGCTCATAGCCGGATTCGTCTCCATCACGATCCAGATTGCTGCTGCCACCCATGCCTTCCATCCACACGCGCATACCCTGGGAAGAATCGGTAGCACGCGCAGCTTCCCGCCCGGCGCGAGCCGCCTGCGAGGTAGCGCGGGAGAGTTGTCCGCGCATGGCATCTCGCTGGGCAGCTCCCAACGTCGACACCGAACTGCCCGCCACGGCGGTCATGAGCCTCTGCGCTTCACTCCTGGCCACGGCCGGATCGATGTCTGCTTCTGTGCTTATCGATTCTGCACTCCCCGGCTCGTCAATCAGCGCGACCACAGCCGGGTGTTCAGTTTGCTGCCCGATCCTGGTCAATCCCTCAATGGCGCTGACTACTTCTTTAAGCTCCGAAGAGGATGGGAGGTTCCGGTTCATGGCATGGTAGAGCATGCTTGCACCGACTTGAGAGTTTTCGGAAGTCGCCAGAGGTGCAAAGATGGTATCAGGATTGGACGAGCCAGAATCATCGGGAATGGGTTCTATCGGAGCATCCGGAAGACTGGCGCCATCTCCGGCCACCACATAGAGCTGAACTAAACTCCCTTCCTTCTTTTCAACCATCAGATGCGGATCCTCATACCCATCCACTTCTACCGTCACATTCTCCTTGAGCCATGCGTTAAGCTCATCCTCGCTGTTTGCGTCTGTGTACTGTTCTGTCACAAGAAACGTCGTAAGGTGGTCATGGAGCTGTCCCTCGTTGTCAGGAGCCGTATGCTCACCGTACTCCATGGAGGTAAGAACGATGCCGTTTGCCTGAATGAGAAGCTGCTTCAAATCCTTGCCGAGATTCTCCGCGAATTCTACCCGCACTGCCAGCTTGGTCGGATTTGATGCGTCTTCCTCCCACGTTGTCGTCTTCAACACGATTGCCCCAGACGCTGTGATTTTGGCTTCCGTCTCTCCCTTGCCAAACTTCACCACCAACTCCGATCGATCTTCCATATCAAAGCTGAGCCCTCTCTCCTTGACGGGGCGGTATATCTGCGGATCAAACTTCTCGTACCCTGCGTAGTCGTTATAATGCCAATCAGGGTCATCAAGAAGCTTCCCGAGGGAGATTTTAGTGCCCTCTTCAATGGTCAACCTGTCCCTGTTTTGCAATCTGTTAGGATTGTCTGTGGTATCGTTGCCGGAAATGTTGTAATCGTATCCCTGTTGCAGACCCTTGAACTCGTTCTTTTCCCCGGCAAGAACGAGCTCACCGATGAACACGGACAGCTTGGTTCCTTTTGCCGTAACATCCGTGAAAATTTGTTTTATCTTCTTTGGGGCCTCAGTAGCGGTATCGATTTCAACAAATTGCTCCCCCTCTATCGTCCCACTGAAATTACCCGCCTCTATCGTCCCACTGAAATTACCCGCCTCGCTGCCATAAATGGAGAAGATGCTATAGCCATCTCTCGAGTTTTTCCGAAGGCTCAAAGTTCCACTCCCGTTTAAAACTGTACAGCCCATATCGGCTACAGTCACCAGTCCTCCCTTCTCGATCGTCAAAGAGCCTAAGAGGTAGGAATAAGAATCATCCGACACCGTGACCTTTGCTCCATCTTGCACGACAATCTCTCCCGAACCTCCTGCCACACTGCCCAATTCAGACTCCCCGACCGCAAAGATGATTTTTCCTCCCTGCTCGCCCGAACCGGTCAAACTACCATCACCATTGAGTAAGTGAAGTCTACTGCTTGGGTGTTGTACTGGGTCTGACGAATAATCACAATGGTACGTAAGGCTCCCCTTAATAGTCAGGCTATGCCCTTCCTCCACGGTAATGTAATGATCAGCGCTGCCATCCAGCGTTAAATCATGATCAAGAATAGCATCTTCGTCTTTCACTGTAATACTGACCGATCCCTTCGGAGTCCCTGTCAGCTCCTGAAGACTCGAGGGTTGATCACCTACAGTCACGGTAACTGTGCCAAATGCCATTGTGCAGCACAAGAGCGCCGCCAGTAGAGCATTGCGTAAAAGATGAGGTAAATGAAGTTTCATAGGAATGTCTTTGCAGTATGAATTCTCCCTCCGCTCTCATCGTGTGTCTATGAAAGCTTCGGTACGGGAGGAGTGTACCTCTTTCGTAAAGAGATACACATCATAATATTCGTTTTGTATTCACCAAAAGAGTTTTGCAAAAACAATCCCCTTTTCACTCACTTGAATTCCACTCGAAGTCTGAGAACGTCTGGTAATGCTAACTAGCTAAAAAAAAGAGGAAGGCAAGGTTTTTTGCTGTACATCGCATTACGAAAGAGATGCACAGGCGTCCATTTTCCAATATGATTTAATACACAGAACATTACACGAAAAATAATTACGCAAACACGCTCATCGAAACCTTAAGCGCCACAGAAATCAAAGCGCAAACAGGGTACTGATTTGCCCCATATCGAGCATGAGGTCTCCATCAATGATTGGAACCGAACGATGCGGCAAGCCCTTGTGCGCCATTTCCTGAGGCATGATGCCAAAACCGGCAGCCCCACTCGGAGCTGCCGGCTGTGATAGATGTGCGCGAGGTGCGACGTTGTATCACGATTTGCTGTGAATGTTGAGCATCTGGGCATAAGTCGGCACCGGCCAGAGGTCGGCATCGACGATGGCTTCGAGAGCATCAACGGTAACGCGGGCGGAATCCATCGCCTCCTTCATGGAAGCGGGGCAGCCCTTATCAATAGCCTTCTGCAGAGCCTTCACCTTGCCGGGCAACTCATCGTAGAGAGAGCCTACGGCGTTGGCTTTATCCACAGCGGCTTTGAGACCGGCTTTGAGACCGGCAGTCTTGATGGCTGCGATGGTGCTGCAGATTTCGGTCATCTGCTGAGCGATAGCCGGCTGGTAAATGGTTTGGAGCATGTTCAGGCAGGTTTTGGCCTCGATGTGGATGAGCTTCAGGTAGCTCTCCTCCTGCACTTCCTTTCGGGCGAGCAGCTCAGCTTTGGAAAGGATGTTGTACTTCTCCAGCAGTTTGATGGTGTCCGGACGCGAAAGCACCTGCAGTGCCTCGGGCGTGGTCCGGAGGTGTGGCAATCCGCGGCGCTCCGCCTCTTTGAGCCACTCTTCCGAGTAGCCATTGCCATTGAAGATGACACGGTCATGTTTCGTGATCATCTGCTTGATCATGCCGCTCACCACGCTGTTGAAATTCCTCTTGCCGACGGCGGGCTCAAGTTTGTTCGCCACCTCATCCAGAGCCTCCGCAACGATGGTATTGAGGATAGCCATGGGCCAGGCGCAGGTCTGGGAGGAACCGACGGCGCGAAACTCAAACTTGTTGCCGGTGAAAGCGAAGGGAGACGTGCGGTTGCGATCAGTCGTATCCTTTGGCAGGGTCGGGAGCACATCCACACCGAGTTCCATCGTGGTCTTGGAGGCCGAACGCCTGGCGCCGCCGGCCTTGATCTGCTCGATAATATCCGTGAGCTGCTCACCCAGGAAGATGGAGATGATGGCGGGAGGAGCCTCATTTGCGCCGAGGCGGTGGTCATTCCCCGCCTTGGAGATGGAAGCACGCAACAAGTCCGCATGCTTATCGACAGCCTGAATCACGCAGGCGAGGAAAGTGAGGAAGAGCAGATTGCTGTGCGGCGTGCTTCCCGGCGAGAAGAGAGAGCCCAACTCGGGCGTGCCCAGTGACCAGTTGTTGTGTTTGCCGGAACCGTTCACGCAGGCGTACGGCTTCTCGTGCAGCAGGCAAACGAGGTTGAATTTGAGCGCTTGCCTCTGCAGAATATCCATAATCATCACATTGTGATCCACTGCCACGTTGCTCGCCTCGTACAACGGCGCGATCTCGAACTGCGCAGGCGCCACCTCATTGTGCCGCGTCTTCGCCGGCACGCCGAGCGCCCACAGTGCATGATCCACCGAATTCATGAACTCCAGCACGCGTTCCTTGATGGAACCGAAGTAGTGATCCTCCATCTGCTGATGCTTCGGCGGCAGGCACCCAAAGAGAGTGCGTCCTGTTTCAATCAAATCCGGACGCTGCAAGTAGAGATTGCGGTCGATGAGAAAATATTCCTGCTCAGCTCCCAGGCTGCTCTCCACGCAACTCGGCTCAATGCCGAAGCAGCGCAACACCCGGGTCGCCTGCCTGCTGACGGCGACCATGGAACGCAACAGCGGCGTCTTCTTATCCAGCGCCTCCCCGGTGTACGAGCAGAATGCCGTCGGAATGCACAACGTCGCCGTGTGCTCCGTGCGCTTGATGAACGCAGGAGAGGTGGGATCCCAGGCCGTGTAACCGCGCGCCTCAAAAGTAGCTCGAATCCCGCCGCTGGGGAAGGAGGAGGCATCCGGCTCGGCCTGAATCAGGTTCTTGCCGGTGAACTCGCAAATCATGCCTCCTTTCCCGTCCGGCTCCACAAAAGAGTCGTGCTTTTCCGCTGTCGCATCCGTCAATGGTTGGAACCAGTGCGTGTAGTGCGTCGCCCCCTTGGAAAGCGCCCATACCTTCATCGCCTGTGCCACTTCATCGGCAATGCTCATGTCCAGCTTTCCTCCGCGCTGCATAGTGACCAGCATCTTCTTGAAGGCGCTCTTGGATAGGTATTTCTCCATCGTCTTGATGCCGAATGTATCGCTCCCGTACAGAGCGAACAAAGCATCTTCCGCACTTATGTTCGTAGTGGTTTCGTCTGCCATAGTCTTTTATCAGGTTTCCGGGCGAGAGTTCTTCCTCTCGCTCCTCCCTCAGCAAATAGCGTGCCAACTTTTATTTATTTTCCTTTTCCTCTCTTCTCCAAGATTATACAACAACACATAGCCTATTCGATACCGAGATATTATCGACAAATATGTTAAATACGGGGGAGATATTTACAATTTCGTTGTACAAATTTGTTCAATTCTCCCCTGAAGCATCGAGAGGAGACAAAAACGCCGCAGGGGAATCCCTGCGGCAGCACCCTCTCGCCTCCAAAACGGGAGCAAAGGAGGAAACGATACGTCAGCGGCGCAGACCGAGACGCGCCAGAAGATCAGCGTAGAGCTCCGGAGCCGTCCTTTTTGCGTAATCCAGCAACTTGCGACGCTTGGCAACCATCATGAGTAGACCACGGCGAGACGCATGGTCATGCTTGTGCTCAGTGAGATGCTCCGTAAGGTGAGCAATCCGCTTGGTGAACACAGCCACCTGGAAACCGGTGGAGCCGGTATCCTTCTCATTTATTTTGAACTCGTCTACGTTGATGTCACTCATAGTTTCTGATAGTTACAGGTTGTTCCAGCGAGAAGAGCCAGATAGACCCTTGAAAAACGGGGGCATTATACATGGTCGCGCTGCGAATGCAAGAGAAATTTGCAAACTCAAGAAAATTTAGACTGTTGCTGCATCGCCTTGCCGAAAACGTGTTCGCACTTGAAATATGGGGAAAGTACTGCTATAATGCGCCACCCAAGCCGCTATGGGCTCGAAAGTCAAACAAAACAGAGTGCTGGAGCTTCCGGAAATTGTCTCCGGTTTTATGGCGCTCGGGGTGGTTCTGTGGGAGGCCTGCTTTGTGCCGACCATTGCAGGGGGAGAGATGCTAACAAGTTTCACACGGAGTGTGCATTTGTTCCTGTGCGGGCTCGTCGGTTTTAACACTCTCTGTGTGGTGACCTGTGTGGTGAAGGCCGTGCTGAATCACCACATGCCGGATGGACTGGTGTGTCGGCAGCTTGGGGTAGGTCTTGCTGCGTGTTTTGTCTTCTCTGGAACTCTGTGGAAGTTCCTGCCGGAACAAATGTACTGGATTGGGTTGGTGCTGGTGCTGCTCATCGGGCTCTTTGCTGTGCTGAATACTATCACCTTTGTGCGAGAACACCGCGCCATGCTGCACCACGGAAACGCACGTCACTGGTCTCCATCCGTAATTTTCTTTACGGCGATGGTCGCTTTCGTTCTCGTTAGCGCACTTGTGCTGCTCACGCCGGGAGCCTCGCGCACGCCGATCTCGTTCATCGACGCGCTCTTCACCTGCGCAAGTGCCACCTCTATCACAGGCTTAATGAGTATTGACCTCTCCGAATCACTCACACCCCTCGGAAAACTGGTTGTGCTGGCAGATTTCCAGATCGGAGCCATGGGTGTGATGACCTTCACCTACCTTGTGCTGCTTATGGTGGGCAAACGTCTC
Source organism: uncultured Akkermansia sp. (assembly GCA_947631275.1). GTDB lineage: Bacteria > Verrucomicrobiota > Verrucomicrobiia > Verrucomicrobiales > Akkermansiaceae > Akkermansia. The sequence goes on along the minus strand of CANRKR010000026.1, from coordinate 6,020 downwards.
AACACTCGGGAAAGCTCTGCCATCTCGGTGATCCTGGATCAGGAAGGAGTCCACGTCATCCCATACCTGTTGCGCGCCGTGTTGTTTGTGACATTGAGCATCGAACTTATCGGCGCTGTGCTGCTGCACCACCAGTGGCAGGGAAATCCGGTCATCCCGCAGGATCAGTTGTGGTTCTACGCCTTTTTTCACTCTGTCTCTGCCTTCTGCAACGCCGGCATCACCCTCTTTCCCGACAACATGGCACAGCAGGGAATCGTTCAGGGCTACGGCGCGCAGATTATCATGCTTCTGCTGGTACTCGCGGGCACTCTGGGATTCGGCGTCTATCTGGAAGGACTCACACGCCTGAAACGACGACTGCAGGGGCACAAAAACACCCTGCGCTGGAGCACGCATTCGTGGTTGGTCTTCCGCACAACCGGGATTGTGCTTCTCGCGGGGTTTGTCGGGCTGGCGCTGCTCAGTCTGCTTGAACCCTCCTCGCATGCCCAGCAGACGGGGGTTTCCATCTGGGAAAGCATGTGGAACACCGTGGGACGCTCCGCAGGATTCAACCTCACAAACATTGCGGATTACGGACCGGTGTACCAGATTTACCTCTGCCTGCTCATGTTCGTTGGCGGCAACCCGGCGGGCACAGGCGGCGGTGTATTCGCTCCGGTTGTAGCGCTCTGTGTGCTTGAGGTGATTCGCGTGCTGCGCGGGCAGCAGGATGTGCAGTTCCACTCCCGACGCATTGCTCGCAGCACCGTGGAACGAGCGATGGCCACGGTCGTGCTCTCTATCTTCTGGATCATCGTGACCACGATGATCCTCCTTCTGCTTGAACCGAGCATCGGTACGGGACCGAATGGCATCATCCGCATGCTCTTCCTTGAAGTCAGCGCATACACAACCTCAGGCTATTCGCTCATTCCTCCCGCCGAGCTTGGCGCTGCTTCCAAGATCATCATCATCGTCAACATGCTCTTCGGTCGCATGGGCATGTTCACTTTTATGCTTATCTTCATTACCCCAAAACCACCCCAGCCTTTCCGCTATCCGGAAACACGACTTCCTCTCAACTAATACCCCACCATGAAATTCGTCATTATTGGCATCGGTCAATTCGGACGCGCCCTCGCCCTCTACCTCGCCCAGAGTGGATTCGAGGTCACTATCATCGATGAGCGTGAATCCGTCATCTCGGAGCTCAAAGACTCCGTCGCTTATTCCATTGTCGGTGACGCATCGGATCTTCGCCTGCTCCGCCAGTTGGATCTAGGAGACGACACCTGCGTCATCATCGCTGTCGGCGAGAGCTTCGAGCGCAGTCTGCTCATTGCCGCCCAGCTGAAAGAGCTTGCCACCGTGAAGCACGTATACGCCCGCTGTGTGAACGAGCTGCAGGGACGTGTACTGAAGGCCATCGGCGTGAGCGAGCTTTTCCGTGTGGAAGATGTCGCCGCCAAGCAACTTGCCACTCTCTTCGTCAACGAGGGACTCATGCGCCTTCGAAAAATAGATGCCACGCATTCACTGGCGGAAATTAATCTGCCGGATCCGTGGATCGGCAAAAACCTCATGGAGGTCGAGCTACGCAGTCGCTACAGGCTGAACTTACTCACCGTGCGCCGAGGCAAAGCCACTGAGGCATCCGCAGCAGATGGGGTCATCCTGCAGCCTGAACAACCGGTCATTGACACTCCGGACCCCACGATGCTCTTCCAGAAAGGGGACGTGCTCGTGCTCTTTGGTAAGGACAGCGACCTGCAGAACTTTGTGGATTACTTCGGTCAATGATTCCATCTTCCCCAGTGGTGACGAAACGGATTGACCTCCCGGGGAAAATTTTTGCGGGATATATCTTTGATTTGGACGGCACTCTGGTGGAAAGTATGCCCCTGCACCACCGGGCCTGGCGGATGGCTTTGCAAAATCACGGTGCTCCGGCAGATGTCTTTCAATGGAATGAATTTGTGGCGCACGGAGGAATGGCGGCAACCGATATCGTGAAGGATCTCAACTCATGCCACGAACTCGCTATGGATCCCCCGGCTGTGGCTGAAGAAAAACGCGCAAATTATGCAAGACTTCTGGAGGAAGAAGGACTCGATATCATCCCTGAAACGGTAGAACTTGTGCACCGCCTGCGTGAGCAAAGGATACCCTACGCCATTGGCACCGGCAGTTTTATGCCGGGAGCCGTTGCTACACTACGCGCAGCAAAACTGGAGGAGCTTTTCCCTCTCATCGTCACCCCGGAGGACGTCCCTCACGGCAAACCTGCACCGGATATTTTCCTGAAGGCGGCCGAGCGCATGAATGTTCCTCCTGCCGAATGTGTTGTTTTCGAAGATGCCGAGCCGGGCTTACGCGCTGCAGCCGCTGCCGGCATGGCCTGTGTTCGTGTGCTGCCGGCAGTTCGTTAAAATCACTCGTCGTCTTCGTCAAGTTTGGCGCGGATGCTGTCAAAGAAGGAAAGGCACTCGTCCTCGGTAAGCGGAGTAGCCATCATTTCCTCGTAATCCACAAAGTCATAGAGGCCATTGGGAATCTCTTCCATGAACTCCGATGGCGCGCATTTTTCCTCCTTGCCGTAGCGCATACGCCTGGAACAATAGGTGAGTGTGAGCTGCTCCTGCGCACGAGTGATTCCCACGTAGAGCAGACGTCGCTCCTCATCCAAATTTCCTTCGTCCACCGCGCGCGCGTGCGGCAGGATGCCCTTCTCTACCCCCACGATGTACACACGCGGAAACTCCAGACCTTTAGCGGCATGCATGGTAATGAGGCAAACGCCTCTCTTGCTCTCGATATCTTCCTCCTCTTTTTCGTCATCGAGGCTGATAGAGGCAAGCAAATCACCGAGTCGATCACCCTCCCCGGTAGGGCGCCACCCGCGCAGGGTTTCCTGCAGATCGTGAATGGCCGCCTGGCGCGCCAGACGCTCCTCGTCGGTTTTGCAGTTGCGGGAAATATATTCCTCATAACCAATTTCACTCAAAAAATCCTGCAGTATATCCGAATAATGTCCTTTCTCTTCTGAAAAGCGGGAACGGTAGCGCTTTATCAGCTCGACAAAGGCTTCTATAGCAGCGCGCGAACGATCGCTGCAATCTTTCAACAAACGCTCGTCCCGGAGAGTATTCCACACACTCTCATGAATCTCTCGACTCGTGTCGATGATGAGCCCCGCTGTGGTGGCGCTGATGCCGCGTGGCGGGGTATTGAGCACGCGCAGCAGATGCAAATCTGCCGATGGGTTTGCCATCACGTGGAGATAGCTCAGAATATCCTTCACCTCTCTGCGATCAAAGAAACTGCGTGTTCCAACCATGCGGTAGGGGATATGCCGTTCACGCAGAGCCATCTCCAGCAGGCGGCTCTGCGCATTCGCCCGGAACAGCACTGCAAAATGGTCCCAGTCTTCGCGTTTGCTGCGGTGCATATCCTCTATCTCCTCCGCCACAAAGTCCGCTTCCTCATCTGCCCCCGGCAAACTCACCAGACGCACCGGCAATTCCCCCTGCTTTGTCGTGCGCAGCGTTTTATCACGTCGTCCGAGGTTGTGCCGAATGAGTGCATTGGCACAATCCAGCACCTGCCGCGTGCAGCGGTAATTCTCCTCAAGTTTGATTATTTTCGGATTCGGGAAAAAGCTCTCGAATTCCAGGATATTTGAAATCTGCGCCCCACGCCAACCGTAAATCGATTGGTCGTCGTCTCCCACGACGCACACATTGTGCGCCGACCCCACTAGCTGCCTCAGCAGACTCATCTGCAGCGCATTGGTGTCCTGAAACTCATCCACAGTGATGTGGCTGAACCTTTCCTGCCAGCGTTCATGCACATCCGGGTAGCAGCGCAGAACTCTCTCAGCGAGAATCAACAGGTCATCGAAATCTACTGCATTCTGCGCTTTGAGCTCCCGCTGGTACGCCCCCGCCACTGCCGCAATGAGGCTGTCGTCGATTTCTTTGTAGCTGAGCCCTCGGTTTCGCGCTGCCGAATACACAGCAATCACCTGGTTGGGTTCCAATTTCTCCTTGCGCCCGCCGCACTCCATGATCAGACGTTTGATGAGCCCGGCCTGGTCGCTGCCCGTGAAAATCGAAAAGTTTTCTTTGTAGCCCAATTTTCCAATCTCCTTGCGCAAGATGCGGACGCAGAGGGAATGGAAGGTGCACACCGTCATCTTCTTCGCCTGCTCCTCATTTACCAATCCCGCCACGCGCTCTGCCATCTCCCGCGCCGCTTTATTCGTGAAAGTGAGAGCCAGAATTCCCTCCGGATCTACCCCTTTCTCCAACATGTGCGCGATACGGCAAGTCACCGTTCGCGTCTTCCCCGTCCCCGCTCCCGCCAGAATCAGCACCGGCCCCTCCAACGTGCGCACCGCCTCACGTTGCGCTGCATTCAAACTCCTTATGTCAAATTTCTGCGCCATCCTTCAAACGGCGCGCATCCTACCACAGTGCATCACCTTTGACAAGCACAGTCTCACTGTTCCTCAAAAAACGAGGCTTCGTCATTGACTTGTCGGGGACACATTCACGGTGCCTCCTCCCAAGGCATCTATTTTATTTCCATATACAAGCAAACATTGACGCTATAGCGATGGCGACTACTGTTATTCTACTTCCTTGCATCCTCCCTCATCCTTCTGTTTGCTCCTCTCACTACTACCTGCTTGCCGGGCGTGTGGATCTATTTTTTTTGCATGCTTCAATAGAATTAAATAAACGCCGACACACAATACGTACGGTACACATAAAATTAGCAATCCCAATACTGGTTCCAATATCCCAATGGAGGGCCCAATTAAACCGTATGCTATGATGCTGAGTGTGATGCAAATAGCAATTAGGCCAACAAATGTTGACAAAATGCACGCATGAGCGCGTTTCAATTTTTTCCTTATGCAAGCAAATACAAGACTTGCTATCGGCAGATAAATGACAATGGCAAACAACAGTATACTTCCTGCTATAGCGACACCATCGTTGCCCCCCAGGATTAACCCGATAAAAGTAATTATTAGTGGAAACAATAAGCATACGAATGTTACCACATCGCCATACTGAGGTGAGTTAAATCTTTTGTCCATATATGCTCTATACATTGTCATTCCTAAACATAGGCGCCGATTGATCTCCGGGGTATAGATAGCCCCTACGTGCGTCAGACGAGTTCATAAACACCCCCGGGAAGAGGGGTGATTCGGCGCTGGATTTGCAATCTCATGAGCTGGGGCGTAAGTTCTGCAGCGCTGAGTCCCAGAGCGGAGCAAAGAGCATCCAGGGTGCAATGTCCGGCGGCAATGGCGGACAAGATGGGCGATTCGTCCGAAGAGGAGGTCGCTGCTCCTGCAAAGAGGGGAAGTGTGCGCTGTCGAGAGCCGTCCCAGCCCATGTCTGCAATGATATCGGCGGCACCGGTGCAGAGGATAGCTCCATCGCGAATGAGACGATGACAGCCACGAGAAGTAACACTGCCGATCTGCCCCGGGATGGCAAAGACGCTTTTGCCGTATTCAGCGGCAAGCCCGGCGGTGTGCAAAGCGCCGCTGCGCTCACCGGCTTCTACGACGAGGGTGGCCGTGCTCCAGGCGGCGACGATGCGGTTGCGTTGCGGGAAGGAATTGCGGGTAGGGCGCATATTCATGGGGAATTCACTGACCACCGCGCCATGTCCCTGAATGATACGTTCTACAAGTTCCACATTTTCCGGCGGAAAGATTTGAGAGAGGCCGCCACCGAGCACGGCGATAGTGCGCCCCTGTGCGGAGAGAGCCCCGTGATGCGCAGCGGTATCAATACCACGGGCGAGACCGGAGATGATGCAGCAGCCGGCCTGATCTGCCAAGTCACGGCACACACTGCGCGCACAACTCAAACCGTACGGCGTAGCCATGCGAGTGCCTACCGCGGCGACGGCGCGGCGTTCATCCTCCTGCATCCACGAGCCGAGCGAATAAAGCACGACGGGCGGATCAGACATGCGGCGCAGGACATTCGGGTATGTGTCATCAAGGA
>CANRKR010000025.1 GCA_947631275.1 uncultured Akkermansia sp. | reverse complement strand
CCTTTCTCGGAATCGAAGAAGAAGGCGATGAGATAGACGTACAGGGCGTAGATGCTGCCGACCAGCAAGGTAAGACATCCTGCCGCCAGGATGCCGAAAGCCAACCCACTGAATTCAGGCAGCTCCGGCCTCTGCACGGCGCTCATCGTTTCATGAGTCATCGTCATCTGCATGACGGCAGCCGCACCGAGCACGGCAACCAGGGCGAAAAACACCAGCATCAACCCAATAAACGGAATCACATTGCTCCAAAATACGTGCCAGCCGCTCCTCCCGGTATCATGCAGACGCCGCACACTGACGGCCAGGCTCGGCAGCAGCAGCAACAGCCCGGCCAGTGAATTGAGACTGCCCAGACTCAGGATCGAGAGCACAATCTGCAGCAGTATGCTGAAAATAGAAAAGCTCCAGATTTCTTTCCGCGTGGATCGCCCGCTGAAAACGGCGTACTGTCGGAAACAGGACGATACGCAGCCCATGAAAGAGAAATCCGTCTGCTCGAGCGCAGCAGGAGACGCCGCCGACGTTTCCACCTGAGGCAGAGCGGGGGCTTCCGCCGCGAGATCCGGGAAAACATCCCTGAGCGGCTTCCATGCCTCATCCCCCTTCTGAGCAATCTCGGTCTCCGACGTGATGGTGCATGCGACGAGCAGCTCCCTGAGTTGATCCGGAGTGTACGGACCATGCGGCTTGCGCTCCTTATCAAGATAGTAGTACATGAGCGAGGGAAGATTAATTTGGTAATGCTACATGCCCTTGTTCACAGGGCGGAGGGAATTTCACGACCGAGGTCGGACGCGCGGCGCCCCTTGCCATCCCCGGCGATGCGTTCCAACACGACGTCCCGGTACCCCATACCGCCCGGTATCATCGGCAGTACGTGCACGTCGTACGGCACCATCACATCCAGCACGTAGGCTTCCTTCGCCTCAAGCATGCGCTTGATGGCAGGAGCGAGTTCCTCCGGCTCCACCACGCGCTCGCACTTCACCCCAAATCCCTCGCAGATGACCGGGAAATTCGGGTAGATGAGATCCGGCGTATGGTGCGTGGGATCGTAGTCTTTCTGCGGGTCGGCGAGGAAAGTATTGGCGCGGTGGGAGTCGTACTTAAGGTCCTCCCACTGCACGACCATGCCGAGATGCTGGTTATCCAGAATGATGCACTTCACGGGCATGCGTTCGATGTGGATGGTGCCCAGCTCCTGCACATTCATGAGGAAGGAGCCATCGCCATCTATGTTCACGACGGGCAATTCCGGGTGCGCCATGCAGGCTCCCATCGCCGCAGGCAGACCATAGCCCATGGAGCCGAGACCACCGGAGGTAGAAAATCTGCGTGGTTTGTCAAACTTGTAGAACTGCGCGGCAAACATCTGGTGCTGACCAACGCCGGTGCAGATGATGGCATCCTGCCCGCCGAGCTGCTTGTAGAGCTCCTCCACCACCTGCTGAGGCGCAATCTGATTCGGGCGCTTCTCGTAGCAGAGCGGGTAGTCTTTCTTCCACGTCTCAATGATAGAAAACCACTCCGGTCGGTTCTTCACGGCGTACGGCTCAGCTGCTCGTCCCATGGCCTCCAGACGCGTGTTGAGGAAGATGAGCGCCTCCTTCGCATCCGCGCGGATGGCAAGCTCCACCCGCTTGTTCTTGTTGAGTTCCGCGGCGTCACAGTCGATGTGAATGATGCGCGCGTGGGGGCAGAAGCTGCTCACCGCTCCTGTCACCCGGTCATCGAAGCGCGTGCCGATGGCAAGCACCACATCCGCTTCATTCACGGTGTTGTTCGCGTACACCGGACCGTGCATGCCGAGCCAGCGCACGGAAAGCGGATGATTCTCCGGCATGGCGCCAATGCCCATGAGAGTAGTCGCCACCGGGCTCTGCCAGCGTTCGGCAAGCTCACGGAGTTCTTTTGCAGCATCCGCAATTACCACGCCTCCGCCGGCATAAATCGCCGGACGCTTCGCGGAGAGCATGATCGGCAGAGCTTTCTCCAGCTCCTCCTTCGGCAGACGAATCTCCGGGTTGTAGCCCGGCAGATCCATCGGTCGGTCGAAGTCCGGCTCGAGAAGCATCTCTTGAAAATTCTTCGGCACATCGATGACCACCGGTCCGGGACGCCCCGTGCGCGCGATGTAGAATGCCTCGTGGATGATACGAGGAATGTCCTCCGCACGCGTAACCAGGTAGCTATGCTTCACGATCGGCGCCGTCATGCCGAACACATCCGTCTCCTGAAAAGCTGAACTGCCGATGAGAGGCTTGCCAACCTGCGCCGTAAAGGCCACCATCGGAATGGAATCCAGAAACGCATCCGCTATCGCCGTGATCAAATTGGTTGCCCCCGGACCGGAGGTGGACATGCACACGCCGACCTTGCCGGTAACGCGCCCGTAGCCCTCCGCCGCGAATCCCCCACCCTGCTCATGGCGCGGCAAAATCGTACGAATGGAAGGCTCGTTGCTCAGCGCCTGGTGGATGGGCATGCTCGCGCCGCCGGGATAGGCAAATACCACTTCCACTCCCTCGCGCACGAGACTCTGCACCAGAATCTCGGCGCCTGTCATCATCTTCTTCTCTTCTCTGGCATTTTTTGAACTCATATCGTGCCTCCTTCTTCGCAATTCACATGAAAGGTCTTGGATGAGCCAGGCCGCGTCCCGGGCTCGGCTGCTTTGTGCTCGCTTCAGTTCAATCGGAACGTGATGCGTGCCTTTGTCGTGTCGTAAGGTGACACCTCGATGCGGACGCGATCCCCTACGACGAGACGGATGAAACGCTTGCGCATCTTGCCGGAAATGTGGGCAAGAAACTCATGCCCGTTCGCCACGCGTACGCGGAACATCGTGCCGGCCAGTACAGCCGATACCACGCCCTCCATTTCGATCTCTGCCTCGCCATCCTCTTCCTCTTTCTCCTTCCGCCGAACAGGCGCCGCCGATGCAGGGCGCGGACGCCCTCCCCGTCCGCCGGGGCGAGGAGCGTTGCCGTGGCCACTGTTACTATTATTACGTTGAGGAGCGGGTCGGTTGTTGCGTCCGTTGTGGAATGCCATAAGGGAATGGTACGGGTGAATGAGCCGCTGCGCGGATGCTCTCCGCCCCCTCACTCCGCGCGGGAGGCATGAGCGGCGCAGGACGCCGGGCAGTTTAGCGCGACAGGGGGAATTTTGCAAGCGCATTCTGCGCGAGACTCCCTTATTTTGTGAAAAAAACGCGGAAAGCAGAAAATGCGGTTGACAAATGGATGGAATAAGAGTAGATTGTCTCCTCCGTTCGCACCTCCGGGTGCAGCTATCGCCTCCGCAGATGCGAACGCGTGAACGGAAAATAGTAATGCCTATCATGAAAACTTTCTCTGCCAAGCCTCAGGATATCGAGCGCAAGTGGTACGTGATTGACGCAGCCGGTCAGGTTCTCGGTCAGGTGGCCGTGCGGGCTGCCAATCTGCTGCGCGGTAAGAATAAGACGATCTTCACTCCCCATGTGGACTGCGGTGACTATGTCGTCATCGTGAATGCCAAAGATGTGCGGCTCACCGGCAATAAGGAGAAAGCAAAAATCTACACGCGCTACACGGGCTACGTGGGCAATCAGGTGGTGCTCACTCCCGCCAAAATTCGCCGCAAGAAGCCGGAGTACCTGCTGGAGCACGCGGTGCTGGGCATGGTGCCCCACACCCGCCAGGGACGCGCACAGGCGACCCGCTTGAAAGTCTATGCCGGAGCCGAGCACCCGCATGCCGCGCAGAATCCTCAGTCCGTCGCCCTTTCCTGATTGATTACACTCTTTTCTTTGTATTACCATGAGCACTACAACCCCCTACAACGCCACCGGACGCCGCAAGGAAGCCGTTGCGCACGCGTGGCTCACCCCGGTGGCGGAAGGCAAGACCGGACAGATCACCATCAATCGCCGCTCCTTTGAAGAGTACCTGCCCACCGATGCTCTCCAGAACACCGTGCTTCAGCCTTTCTATGCTACCAACACCATCAAGAAATTTGACGTGCTCATCGTGTCAAAGGGTGGAGGAATCCACGGTCAGACCGGCGCAATGAGCCTTGCGATCGCGCGCGCGCTGGTGCTGGTGGACGAAGCAAATCGCAAGCTGCTCCGCGAGCAGAAGTTGCTCACCCGCGACTCACGCATGAAGGAGCGCAAGAAGGCCGGTCGTCCCGGCGCCCGCAAGCGCTTCCAGTTCAGCAAACGCTGATTTTACCCGGATTTTCCGCAGGTCATGGGTTGTTCGGGCGGAGAAGAGCGCGAACCTTCTCTTTCAGGGCGTCCAGTCCTGTCTTTTTCAGGGCGGAAATAGGGAGTATTTCTGCGCGCGGAAAGCGTGCACGCAGAGCGTTCAGGTTCTCCTGCGCCTCGGGGACGTCCATCTTGTTAGCGAGGATAAGCCAGGGGCGGGCAGCGAGCTCCTCGGAGTACAGTTTGATTTCCTTGCGCAGAGTTTGAATCGCCTCTACGGGGTCATGTTCCAGTCCGGTCATATCGATCACGAAGAGCAGGACGCGGCAGCGCATGATGTGGCGCAGGAACTCGTGACCGAGTCCGCGGTTGTCAGCAGCCCCCTCGATGATGCCCGGAATATCCGCCACCACAAAACGCGAGAGGTCGTCGCATTCCACCACGCCCACCACAGGCTGCAGTGTGGTGAAAGGATAGTCCGCCACTTTTGGCTTTGCGCGAGAGAGCGCGCTGAGCAATGAGCTCTTCCCCGCATTCGGACAGCCTACAAGCCCCGCATCCGCAATGCAGCGCAGCTCCAGCACAAACACACCCTCCTCCGCCTCCGTACCGGGTTCGAAGGTGGTGGGCGCCTGGTTGGTCGCGGTGCGGAAGTGCCAGTTGCCCCTGCCTCCTTTTCCTCCGTGACAAAGGACAAAGCGTTCTCCCTCCCGGGTAAGATCCGCCACCTGCTCCAGCTGTAAGCCTTCTCCTTCCTTCTCCAGCCAGGCCGCCTCCTGCATGGATACCGCCTGCGTGCGAAACACCACCGTGCCGGGCGGCACCTTGCCTACCACGCTCTTGCCGGATTTGCCATGCTTGAGAGCGTGCATCCCCGGCATCCCCCTCCCTGCTATCAACTTGGGGTCATAAAAATAGCTTCGTAAATCATGCACTCCGTGACTCACCTCCAGCGCCACATCTCCCCCATCTCCCCCATCTCCCCCATCCGGTCCCCCTCGCGGCACAAATTTCTCCCTCCGAAAGCTGGCCAATCCATCTCCCCCTTTCCCGGCCCGGGCGTAGATTCGTATACTATCAATCAACATGCCCGGTCAGCATAACCCAATCAACGCCCCATGTCAAGGGAGGCTCAATCGCAAATCAGCGAGCCGGGCTCGCCAAACTTCCCATTCGGTTAACTTGAGTGCCGGGACAGGAGAAACTTCGTATTTCGCACTTCGAGAATAAATCATACTTTACTCATAATAAACATGTTTTGAATTCATTTATCCCCGGCTCCGGTATAATTTTCTTGTCTTTTCCCTTTTGTGTGCATAGAATACCCTACGAAATATTGAACCGGCGTTAAACGCCTACCCCTACCTTACCTATGGCCAATCTCAACAAAGTAATGCTCATCGGAAATCTCACAGCAGATCCTGAACCCCGTACGACCCCGCGTGGAACGGCTCTCACCGAGCTGCGCATCGCCGTCAACCGCGTGGCGCCCGGCCCCAATGAGGGCGAACGCCGCGAGGAGACGACTTTCCTGGACGTGACCTGCTGGGGACGCACCGGAGAAATCGCCGCCCAGTATCTTTCGAAAGGGCGACCGGTGTTTATCGAGGGACGTCTGCAGATGGACACCTGGGAAGACCGACAGACCGGGCAAAAACGCAGTCGTATTCGCATTGTCGCCGAAAATTTGCAGCTCCTCAGCGGCGGTCGCAATGAGGGCGGCGCTCCCTCTCCTGCCTCCGGCAGCAGCTACGGCGGCTATCATCAGCAGAATCAACCGCAGCAGCCGCCTGCCGCATCTTCCACCCCGGCGCCGATGCCGATGGAGGAGGATGACGATATCCCCTTCTAATCCTGAAAGAGTCGAGAACAGATCATTGCTCTTCTTTTACAAAGATCCCCGCAACGTTGCCAGGCTTCGTTGCGGGGATTTCTTATGCTGATCGGTACACGCCGAGGATCAGCTATGGGTCTCTGCACGCGGAATGGCAGCATCGGCGGAGGTCATCTGACCCAGTACGCGACGATACTCCATGGGGAAGACCTTGACGAAATTCGGCAGTGCGTTCTTGAAGTCTGCGAGAATACTGCGAGCGCGACGGGAATCAGTGAGACGGGCATGCTCCTCAATGAGAGAACGCAGACGTTCGATATCCTCCGCTTCGCAGACGGGGTCGAGATCAATCATGTCGAGGTTGCAGTAGCGGTCGAACAGGTGCTGCTCATCCCAGACATAGGCAATGCCTCCGCTCATACCGGCGCCAAAGTTATGCCCGGTGGGACCAAGCACGACCACGCAACCGCCGGTCATGTACTCGCAGCAGTGATCACCGGTGCCCTCCACCACGGCGCAGGCGCCGGAATTGCGTACGGCAAAACGCTCGCCCACCTGTCCGCGAATAAACACCTTGCCGCTGGTCGCACCGTAGAGCAGCACGTTGCCGGCGATGACATTTTCTCCCGGTTCATACGGACTTCCCGGAAAGGGGGTGATGATGATCTTTCCGCCGGAAAGCCCTTTGCCCACGTAATCATTGGCCTGGCCTTGCAGGGAAAGAGTGATGCCTCGCGCAAGAAAGGCGCCGAGACTTTGCCCTGCCGTGCCGGTTAGTCGAATCGTCAGAGTATCCTCCGGGAGCCCGGCATGACCGTATCGGCGCGCGATGCAGCAGGAGAGACGCGTGCCGGCAGCGCGCTGGGTATTGCAGATTCTACTGCGGATCTCCACAGGTTTGCCCTGCTCCAAAGCAGGCGAGGCAGCCTCCATGAAGTCCTCATCAAACGGAACGATGCGGTTGGTAGTGTGCTGGGCGCCGTTGACAGGCAGAGCATCCGGCCGCAGGATGCGAGAGAAATCCAAATTCTGCATTTTCCAGAAATCCAGCGCACGGTGTACGCGCAGAAGATCGGCACGCCCTACGGCCTCATCCACACTGCGCAGACCGAGAGAAGCGAGATATTCGCGCACTTCTCTCGCTACGAAATGCATGAAGGATATGATGTTTTCCGGCTTGCCACGGAAACGTTTGCGCAGCTCGGGATCCTGCGTGGCAACTCCCACGGGGCAAGTATTCTTGTTGCACACGCGTGCCATCACGCAACCCAGGGCAATGAGCATGGACGTGGCGAAGCCGAATTCCTCCGCCCCCAGCAGCGCAGCAATGACCACATCCCTCCCGTTGGTGAGCAAGCCATCCGTCTGCAGACGAACTTTCTCGCGGAGACCATTCAGGACGAGTGTCTGGTGAGCCTCCGCCACACCGAGTTCCCAGGGCATCCCCGCATACTTGACCGAAGTGAGCGGCGAGGCGCCGGTGCCACCATCGTGCCCTGAAATGAGCACCACGTCCGCGCCGCCCTTCACCACACCGGCTGCCACCGTGCCTACGCCGAGTTCCGAAACGAGCTTCACACTCACACGTGCCTCGGGGTTGGCATTGCGCAGGTCGAAAATAAGCTCGGCGAGATCCTCAATGGAATAAATGTCGTGATGCGGCGGCGGAGAAATCAGCGTGACACCCGGGGTGGAATGGCGCACTCGGGCGATCTCTTCGTTCACCTTGCCGCCGGGCAACTGCCCGCCCTCGCCGGGTTTGGCCCCCTGCGCTATCTTGATCTGCAACTCGCGGGCGTTCGCCAGGTATTCCGCCGTAACGCCGAAGCGACCACTGGCGATCTGCTTCACCGCAGAGGAGAGATTGTCTCCGTCTGAGGTCGGAGTGTAGCGGGCGGGATCCTCCCCTCCCTCGCCGCAGTTGCTCATCGCTCCGATGCGGTTCATCGCCACGGCAATCGTCTCATGCGCCTCCTTCGAGATGGCGCCAAAACTCATTGCTCCCGAGACAAAGCGACGCATGATGCTCTCCTCTTCCTCTACCTCGCAAAGCGGCACCGGCGTGCACTCAGCAAAATCAAAAAGTCCACGCAAGGTACAGAGCGATTCCGACCGCTCGTTCACCATCTCGGAGAAAACCTTGAATTGCGCGTAGTCATCGTTCCGAAGGGATTTCTGAAACTGTGCAATGACCCTGGAGGTCCACAAGTGCTTCTCGCCGCCCTTCTTCCACTTGTAGAGACCCGCATCCTCCGGTTGAGGCTGTTCGTCGAAAAGGGCGCCCTTCACTCGCTGCAAACGGGCAATGGATTCGCGAGCAATTTCAGCAAGTCCGATACCGCCGATGCGCGAAGCAGTACCGGGAAAGAAGCGTTGCATCACCTCCTGTCCCAGACCGATAGCCTCAAAGATCTGGGCTCCCCGGTAAGAGCGCAGGGTAGAGATGCCCATTTTGCTCATGGTTTTCAGCAAACCGAAATCAACAGCCTTTAGATAATTTTCCGTGCCTTTGGTGGCGGAGACGTTCGGGTCGAGTTTGCCTTGTCGATCAAACTGCACAATGCTCTCGAGAGCCAACCAGGGGCACACCGCCGTGGCGCCGTAGCCTAACAACAGTGAGAAGTGCATCACCTGCCGAGGTTCGCCACTTTCTGCGATCACTGCGCAGCCTGTGCGCACGCCAAGCTCCCTCAGTTTGCCATTCACCGCCGCCACCGCCAGAAGACACGGTATCGGCGCTTCATTCGGAGAAAGATCACGGTCAGAAAGGATGATGATACGATAACCACGTCCAACAGCTTGCTCGGTCTGCTTCTCCAGCTCGGCGATGGCCTCTTTCAGTCCTTCGGCGGAAAGGGAGGAAAAACCCGTCGGCAGTGTGATGCAGCGAAAATCTTCTTCTTTATTGCTCTTGAGCGCTTCGAGATCGCTGAGAGTCAGAATGGGACGCGCAAGCTTGATGATACGCGCCATCTGCGGGGTTTCGTCAAGGATGTTCGCAGGATTGCCGATGAAGGTGGTGAGCGACATCACCAGTTGCTCGCGGATGGGGTCGATAGGAGGATTGGTTACCTGAGCAAATTGCTGCTTGAAGTAGTCGAAGAGCAGTTGCGGACGCTCTGAAAGTACCGCCAACGCTGCATCGTTCCCCATGGCATACACCGCGTCGTGTGCCGTGTTTGCCATGGGCAGCAGGAAGTGCTCGATCTCGTCGCTCGTGTAACCAAAGAGCACCTGCGCGGCCGGCACACGCCGCGCCTCGCTCCGCGGGGCATCCACGCTGTCGAAGATGCCGTGTATTTTGATACGGTTCTCCTGGCACCAGCGACGGTATGGTCGGCGGCGCGCTACCTTGGTCTTGGTTTCCGCGTTGTACGAGATGCGTTTCGTGGCAAAATCAATCCATATGATTTCCCCCGGCTTCAGGCTCCCACGCTTCACGACGCGCTCAGGATCTGTCTCCAACACACCGGCTTCACTCGCCAGCACGAAAAGACCGTCCTCCCACAACTCGTAACGAGCGGGCCGCAAGCCATTGCGATCCAGAATAGCCCCGGCTCCCAACCCATCAGAGTAGCAGACGGCTGCAGGACCATCCCACGGCGCCATGAAGCCGGAGTGGTAATCATAGAAGCCGCGCAGGTCTTCCCCGATGAAGTAGCGTTCTCCAAATGCCTGCGGAATAAGCATCATCATGCTGTGCGGCAGACTACGCCCGGCTGTAGTCAGCAATTCCAGCACGTTGTCCAGGCTTGCAGAATCGCTTTGTCCGGATGGAACGACAGGCAGGATTTTTTTTATGTCATCTCCGAACAGGGGGGAGGCAAGATTTCCCTCCAGAGCGCTCATCTGATTGAGATTGCCGCGCAAAGTATTGATCTCGCCATTGTGCGCGAGGTAACGGAAGGGATGCGCCAATGGCCAACTGGGAAAAGTGTTGGTGGAGTAACGCTGATGCACGATAGCCATGCAGCTCGTGAAGCGCGAATCCGCCAGGTCTCTGTAGAAAAGAGGCAGTTGCGGCGCCATCAGCAGCCCTTTGTAAACGATGGTGCGCGTGGAGAGAGAGCAGATGTAAAACCTGTCCCCCAGCTCCGGTAGCTCCGATGCCACCATCTTCTCCATCACACGCCGCAGTATGTAGAGTCGTCGTTCTGCTTCATCCCCCTCGCCGACAACGGTAAAAAAGCACTGCGCGATATGCGGTGCACATCCCCGCGCCGTGCGTCCTATCGCTTCCTCATCCACCGGCACCTCGCGCCAGGATATCACAGCCGACCCCTCTTGCTGCGCCGACTGTTCGACCAGGCGACAGCAAGTCGCGCGCAGTTCTTCCTCCTTCGGCAGGAAGAACATGCCAACTGCATATTTTCCCGTTGCCGGAAGAGCCTCTTTCACCATAGCGCGAAAGAATTCATGCGGTATCTGCAAAAGCATCCCTGCGCCGTCGCCTGTCTCAGGGTCACTCCCGGTAGCCCCGCGATGCAGCAGTCTCTCCAGGATTGTGATTCCCTTCTCCACAATGCTGTGAGAAGCCACGGCATTGGTATCGACAACCATTCCTACGCCGCAGGCATCGTGCTCTTGCAGAGGGCTGTACAGCCCCTGCTCCTGCGGCAAATACGCACTTGTCTTCACGTTGCTGTTTTCATTGTTTGTCGTTCCGGCGTCACAGCTTCGCCGACCTGAAGCATAGCACAACACGCACTGCGGAGCAAGCACGAACAAATTTTTCGGATAACGGCACTGGAATTAAACCATAGAGTGCGCTTGAATTTTGAATCATGCGTTTGTGCATGCAGTGGTTCCGTCCGTCGCTTTGCTTTTCTTGCCACACAGTCGGAGGTATGATATATTGACCCTGTTATGACACAGGAAGCCTTGATCAAGTTACTCGAAGAAGACGCGCGGCTGAATGATCAGCAGCTTGCGGAACGCCTGGGTTCGACTCCGGAAGAAGTCGCAAAAGCGCGAGCCTCGCTGGAAAAGGAAGGGCGCATCGTCGGGTACCAGACTATTGTCAATGACGACACCAAAGGGGTGGCAGCGTTCATCGAGGTACGCTGCACGCCGGAGCGAGGCGGTGGTTTCAATCGTCTGGCAGGGCGTATTGCGCGCTTCGACGAGGTGAAAAGCTGTTACCTGATGTCCGGCGGGTACGACCTGCTTGTGATGCTGGAAGCCAAAGATCTGATGGCGGTGGCACGTTTTGTAAGCGACAAGCTTTCCAGCATGGAAGGCGTTCTTTCTACTTCCACCCACTTCCGACTGAAGACCTACAAACTCAACGGACTTTTGTTCGAGGAAACAGAAAGTCCGGATCGTATCAGCGTTGCTCCCTAACTCAAATATCCTCCCATGGACTGGAACCACCTGCTCTCTCACCAAGTTGCGCAGCTTCCGCGCTCGGGCATCCGAGAATTCTTCGACCTCGTTACCGGCAGCCGCGACATCATCTCGCTGGGCGTCGGCGAGCCGGATTTCGTGACTCCATGGAACGTGCGGGAGGCTGCCATCTTCTCGCTCGAGAAAGGGCACACGACCTACACGAGCAATTACGGCCTGGAAAGCCTGCGCCGAGCCATTGCGGATTACGTGCAGGACTTCTTCCACGTGGGCTATGATCCCACTTGCGAGATTCTGCCTACCGTGGGGGTGAGTCAGGCAATCGATCTGGCCTTGCGCTGCCTGCTCAACCCCGGAGACGAGGTGCTCTACCACGAGCCGGCATACGTGAGCTACGCTCCCACGGTACAACTGGCGTTCGGCAAAGCCATTCCGGTGGAAACGAGCATCGATGATCTTTTTTCTCTCTCGCCGGAAAAGCTGGAAACCGCCATCACACCGCAAACGAAAGTGCTCATGCTGAATTTCCCGACGAACCCGACAGGATCCATCGCGCCGCCGGAAACTCTGCGGCGCATCGCGGAAATATGCGTCGCTCACGATCTCTTTGTTCTTACAGATGAGATTTACTCCGAGCTGCGCTATGATGGGCAGGAGCACCTGAGCATTGCTGCTCTACCGGGCATGAAGGAACGCACTCTTCTGCTGCACGGCTTCTCCAAGGCTTTCGCCATGACCGGTCTGCGTCTGGGCTACGCCTGCGGTCCGCGTGAGCTCATTGACATGATGGTAAAGATCCATTCCTACACCATGATTTGCCCCACTATCACCAGCCAGGAAGCCGGCATCGAGGCGCTCAAAAACGGCAAAGACGCCATGCTTGAGATGCGCGACAGCTACCACCTGCGCCGCGACTACATCGTAAAACGTTTCAACGAAATGGGGATGGACTGCCATCTGCCGGGCGGTGCGTTCTACACCTTCCCCAGCGTGAAACGCTTTGGTCTCTCCTCGCGTGATTTCTCGCTGGCTCTGCTGAAGGAACAGAAGGTCGCCGCCGTGCCGGGCACTGCCTTCGGTGCCTGTGGCGAGGGCTATCTGCGCTGCTGCTATGCCACGAGCTTCTCCCTGCTGGAGCAGGCCTGCGACAAGATGGCTCGTTTCTGTGACGATCTGCTCAAAAAATAATCTTTCTCCCTTTCGCCTATGGACTGGCTTCACATCGCTCTTGCTCTCTGCACCGGCATTGCACTGGCCGCCTCCTGCGGCTTTCGCGTCTTTATGCCTCTTTTGGCGCTGAGTATCGCCGTGCGCTTTTTCTCCTTCCCGGTGAGCAGTGTGCTCGACTGGGTGGGATCGGATGCCGCTTTCATCGCGCTTCTCGCTGCAACGATTGTGGAGATTTGCGCGTACTACGTCCCGGTGGTGGATAATGCGCTGGATGCCATCTGCGGTCCCCTCGCCCTCATCGCGGGGACGCTCATCGCCGCCGGTCTTCTGCCGGAAATGCCCGACTTCCTGCGGTGGAGCCTGGGCATCATCGCAGGGGCTGGGGCAGCGGGCGCCGTGCAAGTCGGCTCTTCCTCCCTCCGCGCGGGTTCTACGCTCACAACCGCAGGCATTGGAAATCCCCTGATTTCCACGGCGGAGTTGGGGCTGAGCATCGCGGGGACGGTGATGGCGCTGGTTGTGCCGGTGGCGGCAGCGATTGTCTTCTTCATCGTCCTCTGGCTTGTCATCCGCGCCATCCGCCGCGCACGTCGTGCTCGGAATGCAAGCTGATTTTTCCCCGCCATGCACCAAGCCTTCATCCTGGGAGCCGGACTCGGCACACGTCTCGCGCCGCTCACTTCCATCCTTCCTAAACCGCTCATGCCGGTGCTGGAAAAACCGCTCATTCAACATACGATGGATCACTTCCTTCGTGCCGGTATTCGAGAGTTTATCATCAACACCTCCGTGCTGGAATTTGCGTGGGATCGCTACTTCCCCGGTCCTGATGCACGGTACGGGGGCGCGCCCGTCACCTTCAGCCATGAGCCGGATCCCCTGGATTCCGGAGGAGGCATCAAAAAAATTCTTCCCCTCGTCAATCCCACAGAACCCTTGCTCGTACATAACGGCGATATTCTGACCGATTTCCCCGTCCACGATTTGCTCGCCGAGCACACAAAGCGCGGCAATTTGGTCACGCTTTCCCTCCGCAGTGTGGATGGCAAGCGCAACGTGGGATTTGACCCCGTCTCCGGGCGTGTCACCGATATGCGACATGCCCTCGGTATCGACCCCGGGCAGTACCAATTTGCAGGCACTTACATCATGCAGCCTGAAGTGGCTCAGCTTTTCCCGCAAAACGAAAATTGCTTCTCTATCGTCCCGATTTGGTTGAATCTCATCAAGCAAGGCAGAGTCGGAGGTGTGGTCGCAGACTGGGCCGATTGGCACGAACTCGGAACTCCCCCTTCCTACCTCGACACGGTTCTCTCCCGTCCTTCCTCCAAGCGTATCCACGCCTCTGCCTCCGTCTCGCCCCTCGCCGAGCTCAGTGAGGACTGCGCTGTCGGCCAGGACGCCGTCATCCCTGCCGGCGCCGTGCTGGATGACTGCATCGTCTGGCCTCGCACGCATGTCGCGCCCGGCTCCTACAGTCGCTGCATCCTGACCCCACGCCTCACGGTACCCTGCTGAACGCAACGGGAACGGCTTTCCCCTGCGCTTGCGTGTCAGCTCTCTTTATGCTAGGATACCCCGCATGGCAGACAATACCTCTTTTGTGCAGCAGATGGCAGCCAGGCTTGGACTTGATGAGCGGTATGTGATTCCCTACGGCCGCGACAAGGCGAAAGTGGATCTTACCGCGTTGAAGGAGAATCGCAAGCCCGGCAAGTTGATTCTTGTGAGCGCCCTCACACCCACCCCGGCAGGAGAAGGCAAAACTACAGTCTCCATTGGTCTGGCACAAGGTCTGCAGGCTACTGGTAAGTGCGTCTGTCTCGCGTTGCGCGAACCTTCAATGGGACCCGTGTTCGGTCGCAAGGGCGGCGCTACAGGCGGCGGCGCTTCTTCCATCGTCCCCGGCGATAGCATCAATCTCTGCTTTAACGGCGACTTTGCCGCCATCACTTCCGCCAATAACCTGCTGGCCGCCGTGGTGGACAACGCTCTTTTCTATCACACCACAAAATTGGACCCCTCAAAAGTGACATGGAAGCGTGTGATGGATATGAACGACCGCTCCCTGCGCCATATCGTCGTCGGCTTGCGGGGCAATGGCGTCGCCCGCGAAGAAGGCTTCAATATCACGCCTGCATCAGAAATCATGGCCTGTCTCTGCCTGGCGGAGGATCGCGAAGATCTGCGCCGACGTATTGACAACATCGTAGTCGGATTCACCGCAGAGGACGAGGCGGTGTACGCGCGCGAGTTCGGGGTCACGGATTCCCTGCTGGCCATTCTCCGCGACGCGGTGAACCCAAATCTCGTGCAGAGCCTGGAGGGTGTTCCCGCATTTGTCCACGGCGGGCCTTTTGCAAACATCGCGCACGGTTGCAATTCGGTGGTCGCTACCAAGCTCGCTCTCTCCTGTGCTGATTACGCTGTTACGGAGGCCGGTTTTGCGTTTGATCTCGGCGCAGAAAAATTCATGGACATCAAATGCCGCTGCAGTGGACTGGCACCGGACGCCATCGTGCTCGTGGCAACTATTCGCGCGCTGAAGATGCACGGCGGAACGGATAAAAAACAGCTCGACGTCCCGGATGTCTCTGCTGTCCGCCGCGGTCTGCCGAACCTTCAGGCGCACATCGAAAGCGCCCGCCGCTTCGGGCGTCCCATCACGGTTGCCGTCAACCTCTTTGCTGCCACCGACACAGCAGCAGAAATCGCTGCCGTACAGGAGTTCTGCGCGCAAATGGGAGTAAATTGCGCCGTTGCAGATGTTTTCGGACGCGGTGGCAAAGGAGCGGAAGAACTCGCACAAACCGTCGTGCAGAGCCTGCAAGAGCCCACCCCGTCGTTCCGTCCGCTCTACGAACTGGATATCACGGTGGAGGAGCGAATGCGCACCATCGCCACTGCCATCTACGGTGCAAAAGATATCGCTCTCACTCGCACCGCGCAGAAAAAGCTCGCTCTGCTTGAGAAGAATGGTCTCACCTCCTTGCCTATCTGTATGGCAAAGACCCAGAACTCCCTCTCAGACGATCCCTCGCTCATCGGGCGTCCCACCGGCTTCACCATCACCGTACGCGATTTTGAGATCGCCAATGGCGCCGGCTTCCTCGTCGCTCTCTGTGGGGACATCATGCGCATGCCTGCCCTACCGAAAATTCCCGCCGCCACCGCCATCCGCATCGATGCTCAGGGCAACATCTCCGGTATGAAAGGTTGATCTCCCTGTCAAACCTTCCCCCGCACAACTTACGGATCCTGCCAACGTCCGTGGACTTTGATGAGTTCCACAAGTTTCTCCACGGCCTCCTCCTGCGGAATGTTGATCTGCACCGGCGTGTGCCTGACGTACAGGTTGATCTTGCCCGGCGCGCCGCCGACATAGCCGAAATCGGCATCCGACATCTCACCGGGACCATTCACAATGCACCCCATGATGGCAATTTTCACGCCCTTCAAGTGTCCCGTGGCGGCACGTACGCGTGCCGCAGCCTCGCGAATGTTGTACAACGTCCGTCCGCAGGAAGGACATGAGACAAACTCTGCCTTGCTGGTGCGGCTCCCGGCGGCTTGCAGGGTATTATACGCCAGACGCAGTGCGGACGCGGCATCCGGCTCCCGGCGCACGAGCACGGCATCCCCGATGCCATCCGCCAACAGGGAGCCAAGGTTGATTCCCGCAGCCATGGGAGCAGAGAGATTTTCTTCCCCCGGCGTACGGAGAGTGTCCTTAAGCAGCAAAGCATGCCCGGGGGACAGCTGAGCCGCAAGCAAACGCTGCGCCTGCACAGGTGACATATCCACGCCATCTTTCACCGCCACCAGACTGGTCGGAGCTTCCTGCAGCGCACGCATCTGCTCCGCATCCCGGGGATCCACCTCCAGCAACGGCAACTGCTCGTAGGCGAATTCAACCGGGGTATCCGCCGATGCTTCTTTTCCCGACGCGTTGAGCTGTTCACACTGCGCCTGCAACAGAGCCACACGCACCGGCTGAGTACCACCAAGAGAAAGGCCATTTACCTGACGCGCTTCCGTCTCGCGGCGACGGTACACCAAAGGGTTAAAAGGCGCCGGAAGCTGCACCGACTGCCGGAAGCCGGTGGATGACGACGAAAAGGCGCGGGCAAGCTCGAAACCCGGTGCCACCTCGCACACCGCCTCCTCCGTGAGCGAAATCCGCAGGGTATCGCCGATACCATCTGCCAGCAGGGATCCGATGCCGATCGCGCTCTTAATGCGCGCGTCCTCCCCTTCCCCTGCTTCCGTCACGCCCAAGTGGATGGGGTAATTCCAATCCTCCCCCAACTCCTGAAAACGCTGCACGAGCAGGCGATACGCGTGAATCATCACCTTCACGTCCGACGCCTTCATCGAAAACACCATCGCGTGGAAATCCAACTCGCGTGCCACTCGAGCAAACTCCAGCGCACTCTCTACCATCCCCTCCGGCGTGTCGCCGTAGCGCGCGAGTATGCGACCGGAAAGCGACCCATGGTTCGCCCCCAGACGAATGGCGCGCCCGTGCTCTTTACAGAACAGAACGAAGGGGGTGAATGCTTCGCGAATACGGTCGATCTCCCGTTCGTAATCAGTGGAGGAATAGTCCGGTACAGCGTCGCCGCGCTTGTCCACAAAGTTGCCGGGGTTGATGCGCACCTTCTCCACCCATTTCGCCGCTTCCATCGCAGCATCCGGCTTGAAATGAATATCTGCCACCAGCGGCACATGGCACCCTGCCGCGCGCAACTCGCGCGAAACGTTTTCCAGATTCGCCGCATGGCGTTTCGTCTGCGCCGTGAGCCGCACAATCTCGCAGCCCGCCTCTGCCAGCTGCAGCGCCTCTGCCACGCAACCCGCAGTATCGAGCGTGTCGTGCGTGAGCATGGATTGCACGCGCACGGGGTTGCTGCCGCCCACGGCCGTGTTGCCGATCACCACCTCACGAGTGACCCGCCGCACGCGCCGAAAAACATCTGCACAGTAGCTCATCGTTCTTCCGGCTTCAACTCAGGGCATTGGAAAGTTGCTGTTGAAGGCAGAGACCTCGGCTCGCAGCTCGTCGTACGCCGCCGGATCCTCATGCACCTTCTGCGCAGCAAGAATCCCAAGGCAGCGTCCGATAAACTCTGCAACACGCCGTACATCGTCTTCTTTCATGCCGCGAGTGGTCACCGCAGGAGTCCCGATACGGATGCCGGATGGGGTAGAGGTGCTGCCCTTATCAAAGGGAATAGCGTTCTTGTTGACAGTGATGCCCACGCGATCCAGCGCCTCCTGCGCCTCCGCGCCGTTGATGCTCTTCACACTGAGATCCACGAGGAAACAATGATTATCGGTGCCGCCGGCAACGATGCGGAAACCGAGTTCAGCGAGCTTCTCTGCCATCGCCTTGGCATTTTTCACAATCTGCTGCGCATACTCACGGAACTCCGGCTTGAGCGCTTCACCGAGGCACGCCGCCTTCGCGGCGATCACGTGCATAAGCGGTCCGCCCTGCAAACCCGGGAAAGTAGCGCTGTTGAGCTTCTTCGCCCACTTTTCCTTGCACATGACCATACCTCCGCGCGGCCCGCGCAGGCTCTTGTGCGTGGTTGTGGATACGAAATCTGCGTACGGCACCGGGGACGGGTGCACTCCCGCCGCCACGAGCCCCGCAATGTGAGCCATGTCCACAAACATGATCGCCCCCACCTCGTCGCAAATTTTTCGGATACGCGCAAAATCAATCGTGCGGGAGTACGCTGAGGCGCCCGCAAGAATGAGCTGGGGCTTTACCTCCTTCGCCTTCGTCTCAAGCGCATCGTAATCGATGCACTCGGTCTCCGGACTCACGCCGTAGTGCTCCACCTTGTAGGTC
Source organism: uncultured Akkermansia sp. (assembly GCA_947631275.1). GTDB lineage: Bacteria > Verrucomicrobiota > Verrucomicrobiia > Verrucomicrobiales > Akkermansiaceae > Akkermansia. The sequence continues at coordinate 13,591 of CANRKR010000025.1, read as the reverse complement.
TTCCCGGAGAAGTTCGCAAAAAAACCGTGGGACAGGTGTCCGCCATGTGCCAAATCCATTGTAAGAATCGTGTCGCCCGGCTGCAAACAGGCCTGGTAAACCGACATGTTGGCCTGCGACCCCGAGTGCGCCTGCACGTTCACATGCTCGCAGCCAAAAAGAGCCTTCGCACGATCGATCGCCAGCTGCTCCACCTTGTCCACCACCTCACAGCCGCCATACCACCTCTTGCCCGGGTAACCCTCCGCGTACTTGTTCGTCAACACCGATCCCTGCGCCTCCATCACCGCCGGGGATGCAAAGTTCTCCGACGCAATGAGTTCAATGTTATTGTTCTGTCTCCCTCTCTCCTCCTCAATATAGCCCGCCAACTCCGGATCGCTCACCGCCAGCGGTGAACCACTCGCCTTCAGCAGACGCTGCACGTGCCTCCCGCCCTCAAACTCCGCCATCAGCCACGCATGCAGAATGTCATCCAAATCCTCAGGTGTGATAAAGGCCGATGCGAGGCACATTACGTTCGAATCGTTGTGCTGGCGCGAAAGAGCAGCGATCTGCGGCGTGCGAACCAACGCAGCGCGCACCCCCTTCCAGCGATTTGCTGCAATACTCATCCCTAACCCCGAAAAGCAGATCAAAATTCCGCGATCCGCTCGTCCGTCCACTACCCGCTTGCACACCTCATTCGCGTAGTCGGAATAATCGCACGACTCCCGACTCATCGTTCCAACATCCTCCACCTGAAGCCCCCAATCCTTGAGCATTTCTACTGCCGCCTCTTTCAGATCTACCCCTTTGTGATCTGCGCCGATAACGATGCGTATCTGCTTATTCATAATCCCATGCGCTCTCCGCGCAGCTTTCTTTTACCACACTACCCCATCGCGTGCAAGCGTTTTCCCTCACGTGCCGCTGATTCAGCGGCCTATCGCCCTGCCTCAGGAATGAGGTTATGCATGGACGCTGACACAGGCGGAAATGCCTCCACTTACACTCTCAGAAATATCCCACGGCGGTACAGGAAAAGCAATAACAGGAAGAGGAGGCAAAGATTACCGATTGACTCCATGAGCTGCGCAGCTTCTCCGGCACGCGCGCATAGCCCGCTTATGACCGGTTCACAACACCCCTGCCAGAAACTGCGTCCCTGCAGCCCCGGGGTTTGAGTGAGGACATAGGCAAGAATGGCATTGCAGCCAAAGACGCGCAAAGGGAAGGCGAGGCACCTCAAGGCGGAGTGCAAATCAAAGAGCAGATGGAAGAGAGCAAGCAGCAGGAAACACCAACCACTGCTCCACAAGACCATGCTGGTGGTGTAAATATGCTTGATGATCGGCGTATCGAAAGAAAGGAGGTGACCCGCTATCAGGCAAAGTACTCCAACCCCGACCAGAGCAAGCAAGGAGAAGTGCCCCCATGCCGTTTCCCGGAGGATTTCGCCTGCGAAAACCCCAAGGAGCGTGAGCGCTCCAAAGGAGAGGGAAGTGAGTATCCACGTGTAGGGAGTGCCATCCTGCCAACTCCCCTGGAGGGTACGATCAATGAAGATAGCAAGGTTGTCGTGGGGGAGGAAGAGACCACCCGGTGAGGAGGCTCCGTAAGGGACAAAACGGAGTAATGCCCAGTATATCGTCAAGCAGGCGAGGCAGACGAGAAGCTGGGTGCGAATACCTCCCAATAGCAGGCAGAGAGAGGCGATGAGGTAACCCTCTGCTATGGCTTGAAGCGTGTTGCAGAATAAGCTCATGTGGGCGGGGTCGGCAGACGCCAAATTGCCCTGCACGAGCATACCGAGCAGGAAGAGCAGGAAGCAGCGACGGATGATCCTCCACGTGATTTGTGCCGACGTTACGGATTTTTCGCGATAGGAAGCGAAGGCAAATGGCATGCTGGCTCCCACGATGAAGAGGAAAAGCGGCATCACGAGATCCCAACAGGTGAGAGGGTCGCCCCAGTTTGCGTGAGAGAGCTGCGCACTCAGGCTATCCATTCCGCTCAGTTTTGCCATGCTATGGAGCACCTGAGCTCCTCCGCAGAGGAAGAGAATATCTGCTCCGCGGAGTGCATCGATAGCGGTGTTTCTCTTCACTTCCGGCATCGCGTTTGCTACTGTACTGTTGGGCGAAAGTGCTCATGTTTTCTCAGCAGAGCAAGAGCCTCGCCGAGGAGGAAAAAGGAGCCGCACAGGAGCAGCGGACGCATCGGTGTTTCAAGCGCTTCCGCAAGGGTTGACGGCACTGTGATTGGCGCGGTGCTACGCTTACGGACAAGTTTTTCCAAATCTTTTTGCGGCAGGATGCGCGGAGATTGAACGGGCGGCAGGATCCACCCTGCGATGATGGGGTCGAGGATGGAGATAATCTCTTCGAGAGCCTTGTCTGCGGAGCCGGCGAAGATACAAAATGCTTTCTCATCCGCATATTTTGCGCGCCAACAGTTCACAAGCGTGTGGACAGCGGGCGGGTTGTGCGCGCCGTCGAGGACAACGCGAGGGCTGATTTCCTCAAAGCGTCCGGGCCATCGGGCGGAGGCGAGGCCTTCTTCCAGCTGCTCCTGTGAGCAGAGAAAATGGGGTATAGCTGCGCGCAGAGCGGCGAGAGCGAGGGCTGCGTTGCGCTTTTGGTGCGCCCCTGCCAAGCCGAGGGGATAAGGACATTCCTCTGAGATGATGCGGCATTCGGTGTCGCAACGTTCCGCTGCTTCATGGATGGCGCGCATGGATTCGGGATCCTGCGGAGCTGTGAGCGCGGCTCGATGCCAGGCAAGGATGGCCGCTTTCTCCCGGGCGATCTCGTAAAGAGTGTTGCCAAGGTATTGCGTGTGATCCAGGCCGATGGGTGTAATGACTGCGGCATCCTTCGGAACGGCGTTTGTTGCATCCAATCGACCGCCAAGACCGGTCTCAAGGATGATGAGATCCACCTCCTGCTCTGCAAAATAGAGCAAAGCAATGGCAAGGGTGAGCTCGAAGAAGGTGGGTGGAGTTTTCCATGTGCCGACGACTCCTTTCACGCGCTCGATGAGCCGTGCTGCATCGGCATCCGGAATCTCTGCTCCCTGCACCCGTATGCGCTCGTTGAAGCGCACAAGATGAGGAGAAGTGAAGAGACCGGTTTTGTATCCCGCAGTGCGTGCTACGGACTCTGCAAAGGCGCACACGGAACCCTTACCGTTCGTGCCCGCTACGTGAATGACCCGTGCGCGTGGTTGCGCTACGCCGAGTTCCGTCAGCAAGTGTGTGGTGCCTGCCAGCCCCAGCTTGATGCCGAACATTTGCGCAGAATACAACCAATCCAGTGCTTCGGAGTAGTTCATCAACGTGGCAACTTCTCAGTAGCGGTACGTCTCGGCCTTGTAAGGACCATCCACGGGAACGCCCAGATAATCCGCCTGTTTGGCGGTGAGTTGGGTGAGGTGCACGCCAAGTTTTTTGAGGTGCAGGCGAGCCACTTCTTCATCCAGTTGCTTGGACAGCACACGGACGCCGGGTTTTGACGTCTCTCTCTGCCGCCAGAGGTCGATTTGCGCGAGCACCTGGTTGGTAAAACTATTGCTCATCACAAAGGAAGCGTGACCCGTGGCACAGCCGAGGTTGACGAGACGTCCCTCCGCCAGCAGGTAGATGGAATGGCCGTCCGGGAAGGTGTAGCAATCAACCTGAGGTTTGATGTTTGTATGCTTCATTCCGGGGGCGTTAACAAGCCGCGCCACCTGGATTTCATCGTCGAAGTGTCCGATATTGCACACGATGGCCTGATCCTTCATCTTTTCAATGTGCTCCAGGGTGATGATGTCGCAGTTGCCGGTCGTGGTCACATAGATGTCGCCCATTCCAAGGGTATCTTCCACGGTGAGGACGCGGTAGCCTTCCATCGCGGCCTGAAGCGCGCAGATGGGGTCAATTTCCGTGACAACGACTTGCGCACCAAGCCCGCGCAAAGCCTGAGCGCATCCCTTGCCCACGTCGCCGTAGCCGCAGATGACTGCCACCTTGCCCGCCACCATCACGTCGGTCGCACGTTTGATACCGTCTGTCAGGCTTTCGCGGCAGCCGTACAAGTTGTCGAATTTGCTCTTCGTGACAGAGTCATTCACGTTGATAGCCGGGAAGAGAAGGCGCCCCTCTTTTTCCATGCGGTAGAGACGATGAACACCGGTGGTCGTTTCCTCCGACACGCCGACAATTTCCGGGAGCCACCGGTGGAAAACGCCCGGTTGTTCCTTACCAATGCGTCGCAGCAAGGCTTTGATGACCCCTTCCTCCTCGCTCTCGGACGCTGTGTTTACCCAGTTGTCGCCGGCTTCCATTTCGTACCCGCGGTGCAACAACAAAGTAGCGTCGCCGCCGTCATCCACGATGAGCTGAGGACCTTTCCCGCCCTCGTGGCAGAGAGCTTTCCACGTGCATTCCCAGTACTCCTCCGCCGTCTCGCCCTTCCATGCAAACACCGGTACCCCCCCCGCTGCCACAGCCGCTGCAGCGTGATCTTGCGTGGAGAAAATGTTGCAACTGGCCCAGCGCACCTTCGCACCCAGGGTTGTGAGGGTCTCGATGAGCACGGCGGTCTGGATGGTCATGTGCAGAGAGCCGGTGATACGCACTCCCGCAAGCGGCTGTTCTTTGCCATACTTTTCCCGGCAGGCCATCAGTCCCGGCATTTCATGCTCTGAAATGGTAATTTCCTTGCGCCCCCAATCCTTGAGCGCCATATCTGCCACACAATAAGAGTCTGTTGCGTTCATACCCGCCGGAAAGTTTATCGTTTTTCACTCCGTGAGTCAAGACGCAGCAAGTGCGTTTGCCTCGTTGGGACATTGCGCGGGCTTGCCAAAAGGGACAATAATGTGGTAGAATGCGCCCGGCATGAGGGAAATTGAGAACTTACGCGCGGAAATCGACCGCATTGACGCCTCCATCGTGGAGCTTCTCAAGGAGCGGATGAAATGCGTGCACCGCGTGGGGGAGATCAAGCAGGAGCAAGGCTTTCCCCTCTTCGTGCCGGAGAGGGAAAGCGCTCAACGCGAGAAACTTGCCGCGCTCAATGCGGGGGTTCTTCCGGAGGATGCTCTTCTGAACATTTACCGTCAAATCATCAGCTGCGGGTATCTGGTGGAAGGGGGATTGCGCGTGGGATATCTGGGACCGGAGGGGACATGGAGCCACCAGGCTGCGCTGGCACGTTTCGGCGAAAGTGCGGAACTCACCCCCTACCATTCCTTTGAGCATGTTTTTGCCGCAGCGGAGAGGGAAGAGATCAACTACGCCGTCGTTCCGATTGAGAACAGCACGGCGGGATTTGTGGCGCAGGCGATGGACCTGTTGATGACCAGCGACTGCCTTCGCATTTGTGCGCAGAGCATGCAGAGCATCCGCAATTGCCTGCTTGGCAACATCGAGCCGGAGGAGATCAAGGTGATCTACTCGCACCCGCAGGTACTGGGGCAATGCCGCCTATGGCTGCAACAAAACTACCCGAACGCGGAACAAATTTCTACGGCCTCCACCGCCGCCGCGGCGAAGATTGCCCTCCGCGAAGCTGATCGAGGCGCCGCCGCCCTGGGCAGCCAACTGGTTGCCGATCTCTATGGTCTCAAGGTGCTGCAAAACAATGTGCAGGACATCGCTACGAACACCACGCGTTTTGCCATCATCGGGAAGCAGAACACCCAACCAACCGGGAAAGATCGGACGACCATCTGCTTCGGCGTGCCTCACACTGCCGGCACCCTGGCCGACGCTCTTATTCTCTTCAAAAATCACAGCATCAACATCTACTGCATCGACTCGCGTCCTTCGCGGCATTCCTCCTGGGAGTATCTTTTCTCCGTCGACGTGGAAGGACACGAGGGAACGGAGCCCCTTGAGAGCTGCCTGAAAGACCTGCGGCAGCATTGTCCCATGGTGAAGGTGCTAGGCTCTTACCCTGAACTGTAAAGACATGGCATTCACGGCGGAGCAAGCTGAAAAACTGATACTGAGCGCGGCACAACGAGGGCGTATGCCGCATGCGCTGCTTATCACCGGATTGCCGGAGGCGGGCACGTATTCACTGGCGCTCCGCCTGGCGCACACGCTCACCGGGGTCGAAGCTGTCGGCATCGACAAACTACTGCACCCCATGTGCCGCGTGATTAAGCCCGGCTCAAAACTCCGCACCATCACCATCCAGGCCGTGCGCGAGGTGGAGCCTTTTCTGGCAACCAGAGCTGAGGAAGGGGCTACCAAACTCATCTTGGTGTGCGAAGCTGATCGACTCTCTGAGGACTCGGCCAATGCCTTTCTCAAGACTCTGGAGGAGCCCCCACCCCAGACGCTCATTGTTCTCATCACCAGCCTGCCGGAGCGCCTGCTGCCCACCATCCGCTCGCGATGCATCCGCCTGGATCTCATGGAGCGGGCATCCACCGGCGTTCATCTCACGCCCATCCAGCAGAAATTTCTGCCGACGGTGCGGTCTGCCCTGACGCACATGGGATCAGATGTGGCGGCTCTCGCTTTGCGCGCCGATTTTCAGACGCTTCTGGAGCAAGAGAGGCAGCAAATCACCGAGCGCATCAACCAGGCTCTCAAGGAAGAAGCCAAGGCATACGCCGAAGGAACAGATGTGCGAGATTGGGAGACCAGGCAAAAGGATGCTACCGCAGCTCTCATTGAGACAGAATATCTCGGAGCGAGAGGTCAGATGATCGAGTTGCTCCAGCTCTGCCTCGGGCAAGCGGCGCTGATCGGCAGCCACGCAGTGGACATCACCCCTGTGGCGCCTGAACTGGAACGGGTAGCGCGGCAGCATAGCGTGCCCGATCTTCTCGCCCGCATCAGAGCGGTAGAAGAGCTCAGCCGGGATCTCAGCTTCAACGTGCAGGAGGCGCTGGTGCTCGATGCGCGTTTCACCCAGATCATTGGTTCAACACCTCTATGAACAGCATGACAGGATTCGGGGCCGCTACGGCTCCACTCGGCGCCATCCGCCTGCACATCGAAATCAGCGGCGTGAACCGCAAGCAAGCGGAAATTGTCGTTTCTCTCCCTAAAGCCTGGACCCAGTTGGAGCAACGCATCCGAGAGTACGTCGCCTCCACTATCTCCCGCGGGAGGGCGAATGTCACCGTTTCTCTACAACCATCCGATGCCGGAGGCGCATCCTCACTCGCTCTGCATGAAAAAAAAATCGCAGAATTTCGTTACCTGCTGGACAGGATGACTGGCCTCATCGGACAGCCGATTCAAATTACCACAGACAGCCTCATCCGGCTCGGTCTTATCACCGACAACGCCGAACCAGAGATCCGGGCAGAGGAGGTGTGGGATACAGCCCTCGCCGACACCCTGCGGAGAGCGGCGAAGCAATTTTCCGCCATGCGCGCGACGGAGGGGGCGCACCTGCGGGATGAGCTTTTGGCGAGGCTCGGCACCCTGCGAGCCATGCGCGTGGAAATGAAGGAACTGGCGGCAGATATCCCCCTGCGCTACAGGGATACTCTGATGCAGCGACTTGAGGAGCACGGGCTGACGCTCGGAGACGACGACGACCGACTTATCAAGGAACTGGCGATCTTTGCAGACAAATGCGACGTGAGCGAAGAGATGGCGAGGTTGGAATCGCACTTCAATCAATTTGAAGAACTTTGCAACAGTGATCAGCCGGTGGGGCGCACTCTCGACTTCCTGTGCCAGGAAATTTTCCGCGAACTCAACACAACTGGATCCAAGGCCAACTCTGCCCTGCTTGCCCAGGCGGTTGTAAAAACAAAGACAGAGCTGGAAAAAATCCGCGAACAAGTACAAAACATCGAATGAGTATGCTCGGTTCTCTCCTCATCGTCTCGGGCGCCAGTGGCTCGGGAAAATCAACCCTCTGCCGACGTGCAGAAGCGGAAGGGCTCACCGCCTACTCCGTCTCCTGCACCACGCGCCCACCACGTGGCAGGGAAAAGGACGGCGTGGATTACTACTTCCTCTCACCGGAGGAATTTGACGCCAGAGTGCGCGCCGGAGATTTTCTGGAGCACGCATGCGTACACGGCAATTCTTATGGCACCCTGCGCGAGGAAGTGGTGCGGCTGCTGGAAAACGGTAGCAATGTCGTGATGGACATCGACGTGCAGGGAGCCGAGAGCATCCGTTCCTGCGAGCATCCCACGATTCGCAGGGCCTACGCGGATGTTTTCATCTACGTCCCGCAAGAAGAACTGGCAGCCCGGCTGCGCAACCGCTCTACCGACAGCGAGGAAACGATTCAACTGCGCCTGAGCAACGCACAGACCGAAACCGAGCGCCGCAGGGAGTACCAATACATCCTGACCTCCGGCACTCGGGAGGAAGATTATCGGCGCTTCAAGGCTCTGCTCATTTCATTGAAGATGCGCAGAGAACTCTGCGAGTGAGGACGCCGGTCGCTCACTGCAGCTGCATTTTCTCCAGAACCTCCTGGGTGTTGAGCCGCTGCAGGAAGGTTTTAAGGTGCTCATTCTCCAGGAGGGTAACAAAACGACCCTCCTCCACCAGAGTGCGCAGACCCTTGTCGCGGAAAAGATCGAGGAACCGGGAAGGCTGCGGCACGCCGGAATGCTCAAGGCAGGTTTTGTAGAACTGAGAAAGACCGGCCTCATCCAGCGAACACCCGTACGCCACGAGACAGGCGAGTTTTGTCTGAGCCGGGTCATCCATCGGGTTGATCTCGGACAACCACGAGGTGATCGGTGATTCATGCAGCCTGGCGCTCAAGCGTGAAATCCAGGGGATCTGCTCCGGCGTGGCTTTGGAACTCGCGCGGGCATGATAGTGACCTATCAAGGACACATCGCTATAGTAAGAGACACCTACCATTGCCACCCAGAAGAGAAGAAAGCACATGAGGATGGTCGTGAGGATACCGCCCGTCGAAGCTCCTCCGCGATGCCATGAGAAAAGCTGCGAAAACCAGTTCATACCATGGAAGAAGACTGCGAAAACAAAGAAAGCCGCCCCCCACGAGCAGGCCTGCACCATCCACGGTTGCGGATTATTCGTGACGAAGGACAGGAACGTGAACCCGTTTTTTTGCAGAAAAATCCACGAGGCGATAGCGCTGACAGCCGCCACCAGAAACAGGAGCAATTTAATGACGCCCTTGAAAAGCGAAAAGAGGATGAACACCACGATAACACCGATCAGGGCGAGTACAATCCATGGAGAACTAATGATTGACATAGGGGTAAAAATTAAAACTTGCGGGAATTCACGCGAAGATAATTCTGCAGCGTTTCTCGGGCCTCGAGCGCCGCAGAATGGTGCGGATCCGCTTTCAGAGCCCGCTCCAGCGCCACCAGCGCGGCACGATACTGCCCCACCTCTGCCAGAATCAATGCCAGACGGTACTGCGCCTCCGCATGATCCGGAACCCTCTTTGTGCAGGAGAGCATCTGCTGCAGGGCCTCCATCGGACGCTTCAACCGCGCCAGCAGCACCGCGTAATCCATGTATGGCACGGGAGAAACGGGATCCATCTCAATGGCACGTTTGTATTGCCGCTCCGCCTCGGAAGTGTCACCCTCCGCCAGGGCAATGGAGGCAAGCTGCATGGCGCCGGTCGGTTGATCAGCGCGGTGCAGCGCCGCCGCCTTGATTTCCGCCAATGCCTTAGTCCCGGCTAACCTGGCAAAGTCATGGTGCAGCAGAGTCCACGCTGCAACGTGGCGCACAGCGCGCGCATCGTCCTCCAGCAGTCTCGCCACATGATCCCCCATAATTCCGGCTGCAGCCGTGCGCACGAGGGGATCCGGATCCGCCGACAAGGCTCCGGCTGCATCGACGATCCGCCGATCATGAGGCTGATGCGCGAGGAGCTCCAGCAGAGTAGCGCGCCAGGCAGGTATATCTTCCTTCTCCAGCACAGTCAGGAGGTCATCGGTGTTCCCCTTCCCCATCTGCGCGGCATGCACAGCGCGGGTACGCGGGCGCCGCTCCTCCATCTTCTGCCTGGGAATGGCGCGGGCAAGCACCTCCGCCGCCCAGGCATCATCCTTGTCCTTATGGCACATGGTACAGGAGTTCGGGATGCCGAGTTCTACGCTCAACGCAGGGTCCGGGATGTTCAACGAATGGTCGCGCCGACTGTCACGCCCCATGTAGACGGAATCCGGCATATGACACTCCACACAGCGACCGCCGATGGAATTTTTATCGCAGGTGTTGTCGGGGGCGCCGTGGGAGATGGGCGCGCGCGTACCGTGGATCTCGGTGAGCCCGGTTTCGTGGCAGCGGTAGCACAGGCTGTTGTCCTCATACGGAAGGATCAACTCTCCATTCTCCCGTCGATGGCAGTCCACGCAGGTGACCCCCGCTTTCGCCATGCGGCTGAGCCGGAAACCTGTCTCGCAATAAACCTCGTCGCGCTGCATTCCGTTTGGCCAATACACCCCGGCCGCCACCGGAAGCTCCAGTCGAAAATGATCTTCAAAGCGATCGCACGGGCGGAACGCGTCATCCAGCTCCTCGGCCCGGGCATGGCAGGAGGCGCAGTTATCGCTCACCTGCTTTGCTGTCATCCGGCGGTGTTTGGGGGCCACGAGGCAGCCGTCGCCAGGGTCGGGGGCAGCTGCCAGGCGGTGGCACTGGATGCAGGAAACTCCCGGCTCTTTCCACGCCGAGTTGTACGTGTCGGTATCAGGATTATAATTTTTTGAAAAACCGGATGTATGGCATCGCGCACACTGGGAATTGAAGTTCATGCCACGGCCGAGCCAGTGTCCCCACTCACCCGGTAAGCGCTTATCCATGCCCGCCGCCCTGAGCCGCGCGTCATCCGCGAAGATATCGAACCACTCCCGCTTCTCCGTGTCCCACGCTGCGCTGGGAGTATGAAACGCCCCCCTTTCCCCAGGCACCAGGTACTGCACCAGCGGGGTGTGCCCAACCACAAAGCTCGTTGAAAATTTGCGCCCGGCAGCTGAATCCTCCAGCAGCCTCTGCCCATTTTCCCCTGTGGTGAAACGCTGGGTGACGCCATGCGCCCGCAGCATCCTGCCGCTGAATGGCTCATCATCCAACTCCGCCGTCTGACGACGCAACGCCCATGCGTGGTCACTGCCGCACCAGGCCTTAAACTGCGCCGGATGGCACGCCGCGCATTGCAGGGAAATGGGGATGGATTTCTCATCCCAGTGAGCGTAGTCGTTTGGAAGCCTGCGCGCGTTTACACTCAGCACGAAAGAGCTTAGCACCACCACCATGCAGACAAGCCCCACCCCGAGCAGAACCGACGGCAGGATTTTCTTACTGTTCACGATGGTGATTTGTTTGCTGGACGGTTAAATAAGCTCCCTGAGCCGCAGAACCCCACCACCCGGCACCTCAACGCGAGTGCCATCCGCCCGTTGTAGAATGGGTGATCCATCGCGGGCGACACCGACAAAACGACCACAGATGCGCTCAGTATCCGTGATCACCACCACAGGTCTCGGCTCTCCCCACGCGGCAGCCAGCTCCTCAGTCAGAGCCTCCGGGCCACCGCTCAGAAAGGTATCAAAGGTCTTTGCCAGACTCTCTCCCACCATCGTGCAAAGTCTGCCGACAGAAGGGCAATTTGCCGTGAGATCCTCCAGCCGGGTCGGCTGGTCGCAGAACACATCAAAGTAGTCCACAACGGGGTTGTGCACGTTCACTCCAATGCCTACGGAGGCCATTTTCTCCCGGGGACGCTCCACCAGGATGCCGGCGAGTTTCGCACGACCCACAAGCAGGTCATTCGGCCAGCGCAAGCGCAGCCCACTAATGGCAAACTCCTTCAGCGCCTCCATCAAAGCTACCCCGGCCACGAGGGGGAGGAAACCCCAGGGATGATCCCCCGGCGCCTCCAACGGCAAATTATAACTCGCCCACAACCCTCCCTCATCCGCCACCCACTCCCGATTAAATCTCCCGCGTCCTTTCAGCTGCCGCTCTGCCCGCACGATAGTCCACGGCGGCAGGAGACGCGCCTCATCGAGGGTCGATGCACAAGATTCCACTTCGTTTAATTTCCACCTCACGCCTCCATTGTACCTCTTCCCCCAGCCTGCGTCTATCTTTTATTAAAAAAATCCGCGTGTGGAGAGACACGCGGATCGTTCACCAGCGAGATTGCGAACCAACCCCGCCGCCTGTTCAAAAAGCATCAGCTCTGCACGCGACTTTCGCGGGGGGTGGTTACCGTACCGCTCTTGAATTGCTCAAACACAGCTCGAGGATCATCCGGCGTGCGCTGCAATGCATCAAAAATTCTGTCGCGCATCTCGAGAGCGGCCTGGAAAGCCGCCTCCTCACTGCCGTATTGACGGTCCGAGAAGTATTTGGTGAATTGATTCCATTTGCGGCATATACTCAAGCGCCAGCCCTGGAAGGATGTCGTTTCGTACGTATATCGGGTTATATTTCTCTGAGTCATAATCCTGGTCGTATTGTTTCTTGGAGTGGCAGTCCATCTGCCGGGTATAAATCTGGCATACCCACCTGCTACAGGCAATCTAACTTGCTATATGTTTGCGTGTAAGAATCTATCTGCTAGCCGTAAAAAAACATGTTATTCTGGCTCAAGCTGTCAAAGACCTCTCTCTTTACGCTTGCATGACGGCCCGTTATGGTGCATAACTTTTGGAGAGATGAATCATCCAGCCCAACAGAAACCCGACTGGCTCAAGGTGAAGCTCCCAAAAGGACACGTTTTCCGCGATCTGCAGGATCTCGTGCGCTCAAAGGATCTCGTCACAGTCTGCGAACAGGCTCTCTGCCCTAATCGCGGAGAATGCTGGACGCACGGCACAGCAACTTTCATGGTCTGCGGCAAGGTCTGCACCCGCGCCTGCGGGTTCTGCGCCACAAGCACGGCAAAGCCTCAACCCCTGGATCCCGCGGAGCCGGGTAAAGTGGCCGACGCCGTAGCGCGCATGAACCTCAAACACACTGTGGTGACGATGGTGACGCGCGATGATCTGCCGGATGGTGCAGCGGGGCACATCGCAGCAACGATTCGGGCCATTCGAACAGCGAGTCCGGAAACGATCATTGAGGTGCTTATCTCAGACTTCAACGGCAAGGAAGAGGCGCTGGCAGAAGTGATGAAGGCGCACCCTCACATCCTTAACCACAACGTAGAAACGGTGGAGCGTCTCACTCCCATAGTACGCTTTCGCGCGCAGTATCGCAGATCCCTTCAGGTGCTGGAGCGAGCATTGAAAATGTCGCCGGGTCTCGTGGTAACCAAGAGCGGCATGATGCTCGGACTCGGAGAGACGCGGGCAGAGATTGAGCAGACGATGGACGACCTGCTGGGGGTCGGAGTGAGCGTACTGACAATGGGACAATACCTGCGTCCCAGCGCGAAACACCTGCCTGTGATTCGCTATGTACGCCCGGAAGAATTTGACGAGCTGCGCGAAATTGCCCTGGCCAGAGGCTTCCGCCATGTTGCTTCCGGTCCTCTCATCCGCTCTTCCCACCACGACGCAAATTTTCGCCCGGAACAGGATATCCTAGAAGCTTTGAATGAGCGGCTGGCCGTGATCGGACAAAAATAGTGTACCGAAAAAAGAAAGGTGATCGGACATAATTAGTGTACCGAAGTATTCAACGATG
>CANRKR010000024.1 GCA_947631275.1 uncultured Akkermansia sp. | reverse complement strand
CGACTTATTTCAAAACATAGGGAGAAGAGCAGCGGGAAGTATATTCGCAAGTATGACAAGGCCCAGACGCCTTACCAGCGTCTGCTTGTCACCCTCAACCCGGAATCAAGGAGATATAAAAAGCTCGTGGAGCAACACGCCGGGCTCAATCCTATAGAACTTAGTCGCAAAGTAAAAGAAGCATTGAGGAAACTCTACGAATGCATCAAACGAGAAAGGCAGCGAAGAGAAGAAGCATTTGAAGTGCCCAACTCTGAGCAAAGACTTGCAAATCCTGCTGAAAATGCTATGCTGCTGGGTGACCGTTTATTTTGAGGCATCGGGCTTCGGTGACTTTTTCTTTTGAGGCATTACGAAGTGCACATTTTGACGCAATTCCTGATCAAATCCTTGCAAATACCCACTAAAATGCTATGCCGTTGGGCGACCGTTCATTTTAAGGCATCGATCTTCGGTGACTTTTTCTTTTGAGGCATTACGCTATTTCAGATTTGCCAGAGAATTTCCACTTTGTACTCCACAACCAGGATGAAGCCAGGAATTTTTCCTCCTGCCTCATTCCTTCTTCGCTCTTTCGGTGGCGTTAGCTGCCCCATTTGAAGCTGACTTATGGCGGTCACGCAAGCGACGATCCAATGCTATACGCCATTTCGGATCACTTGCCTGGCCATACAGAACCACATCCACCATGAAATCCGAAAGAATGGTCAGCGGAGAGAGAATGACCGTAGGCAGACTCGAGATGCTCGGCCAGAGGTGACCGGAAATTTCCATGGTATCCAGATCAATGCCTGCGACAAGCTTCACATCCAAATTACTTCCGCTGGCGATCATGTCTTTCGTGTAAATCCATCCGTTGGTGATATGAAAGTTAGCACGAGCTTCCTGCAGGTTGTAGGCGATGAGGTGGTTCATGCCGGGAATTTTACCGGCTGTATTGCCGATACTGCCACCGGTTTTACCGACGATGCTGCCGAGGCCTCTGAAAACAGAACTGATTACCCGCGAAAAGAACCCAGGCTTCGTTTCCGGCTTGCCTATTTTCGTGCGAGCCTCTTGCTCCATGCGTTCAAAGTACTTCGGCAGATCAGTAATCAGGGAACCAACAGGGCGGAAAATGCTCAGGGATATAAGATCTCCATCCTTAATATGCAGGTTGCCATAGGCACGAATTTTATCGAGATCCGGGCTGGGAGAATTGAAACGAATTTCCCCGTTGCAAAGAGCCGGAGCCTGCTTGCTGTCATAAGCTGCGGCAATTTTCTGCAAATTCATACACTGGGCACGGACATAACCATCAAAGCCTGTGTGGCGTCCAGAAATGAGAATACGCACACTACCGTTCAGAACTCCCTCCCAGGTGCAGGCATTCAAGCGATCCAACAGCACAGCGGAGTCCGACAGGGAGATGAAGCCGGAAAAATCTTCCATGGGAATCTCCGTGCCGAGAAAGTGGAAAAAAGCGCCCTGGGGAGCTTCCACGCGGATGGTCCCACGCATCGACTCCTTGCAATCATCGTAAATTGGAAAGAGACAATACGCCGTCTCTACCGTGGCAGGCCGCGCCAGGTGGATATCTTCCAAAAAGCCGTAGAGATCCGCGAAGAACATGCCCAACGAATAGGCAGGGTACACGGCTCCCTTGATCTGCCGAAGCTCCACAAAGCTGTGTTCCACATCGATTACCACCTCCTGCCCGCTGAGTCGAGTCTCACGCACACCTTTTTTAATCTTATTTTTGCCTAACCACGGCGTGTTGTCGTACACCAGCAAAGGATCCCGAATGGTGATGACTGTTTCATCCGGTATCGGTGTGCCATCCTCTTTCCGGCAGTCGAGCCGCACGTGAGCTATGACAGCACAGGCAGCGTGATTAACCCTGGTGTAGGGATTGTTGCCCAGATCACGGCGCAGACGTTCACCTCCATCCGGCGTGTCTTCAATCACTGAAAGGAGGTATTCCGCATTCTCCAAATTGACGCGGCAGTAGGAATCCACAGCGGTTCCCGAACTCAGATCAACATCCACCGCGATGTCCGTAATGGTGGAACGCGAAGCGTCGTTGAAACGAAAATCACGGATGATAGAGTGAGCGTCTTCATTGTCGATGAGTGCATCTACGATATCGGGACGGATGGTGTTAGTGCCCGTCACGCGAAATTTTCCGGTAGTGCTGCCACGGACGTCGGCATTGAGCTTTCCGGTTTCATGCATAACATCCAGATGCACATTGAAGGCGATCTGATCATCCGGTGAGCGGTGTGCACGAATGACCGCCGCCACATCAAGGGGAATCTGCTTCCCACGAAAAACCTTCTGTCGTTGTGGGGTACGAACGAGTCCCGGCGCCTGCAACTCGGCATTTGCCTGCAGGAGGCGCAAAGCCGCATCCAGTGTGGCAGATCCTCGCACCGTAAGTTCCTGCGGCATCTGCAAATCCTCCATTTCAGTTTGGAGCAGACCCGGCACAAGGGCGAGCACGCCACTCGGCGCGTGCAGTTGCACATCACGCAGGACGATTTCCTGAGGATTGCTCCAGTCTGCCACGGCTTCCAGAGAGGCAGGAATGGCATCCGACTGCGCGGGTGTGAAGGAGAGATTGACATGCCCCTTGGTTTGTTCTTGCAGGTGCATGTCAGCAAACGCTTCGCCGAGAGCAACCCCATCGCGAAGCAAACCGTGCAATCCAGTCTGCAAATGAGCCGACGAGAAAAATTTCCCGTCCGCAGGAGACAACTTGAGTTCTCCCACGTCATCTAGCGTGAGTTCAACGGACTGCACGGTCCAGTCTCTGTATACAACATCCTGCACCTGCGCGACAAGGGCAGCAGATGCAGCGGAAATCGGAATACCCTTTTCATTGGACTGAACATCCCGTAATATGAAGTTGACGCGAAGTGCATTCGCCGAGAGGGAAGCGGAAACTTGAGTCTCTTTTTCCTCCAGCTCTTTTTCCGGCGACGCAACAGAGATGGTTTGCGCAGTCGGCGAAATCTCGGTGATGGCCGCTGCCTTTAATTCAGCCTGCGCCATCTTCACCTGCTTCGGCAGACCGGCGGAGGTGAGGGAGGAACCATGCAGAACCACATCGAGAACGGGCTCGCTGATCTGCCAGGATGAAGCATCTCTTTGCCGTGCAGGGAGATCGGCTCGTTGCGCGCGAAGTGTAAGCCGTACCTGTTGCATTGATCCGGACTCATTATTAGTCAGATTTTTTACGCCCTCTAGGTGTAACTCCAAATACGGTTCTTCAAGGTGGTGATCGAGGTATGACAAGCTCTTTGTGTTAAGCTTCAATCCGAGCATATGGAAGGTCGGCACAAAATCTTGCCATTCTGTGCCACCTGGCTTAAAGGTGGGAACATCCAGACGCGCGTGCAACTGCAGTTTCACACGGTTGTCGAGTACGAGACCTTCCGGAAGGTCTGGCTCCAGGTCTGCTAAATCCCGTAAGAGAGAAAACACACGCTGTACCTGCAAATCTGCCGCAATCTGCGCCTGTCCCTCGCCGTCTTTTGCCGTCGCTTGCACCTGCAACGAACCATCCGGAAGCTTGAGTTCAAGGCGATCGATGTTGAAATCGCCGTTGCTGTAGAAAAACGAAAGGTAAAGTTCCTCCACCAGGGAACTGCCAATCTTCAATTGCTTCTGCTCAACACGTCCACGGAGACGCGCGCTGCTCAGGGAGAAATTTTCTTCGAAAACCACATCCCCTTCTAAGCTGAGGTGAGGCGGATTCTCCGGAGCATGGGAGAACTTGCTGAGAAAGACATGTGCCTCTTCACCGCCGAAGCGCTGCATCATGGCCAGCAGAGCGGCATTGCTGCGCATGTTGAAAGAGAGGTGACGGTCACTGATAGAATACGCTCCCTGCAATGCAGCGGAAGAATCAGGCTCCACTGTACGAAATTTCAGCGAATTAATTGTGACCGTTTCATGAGCATACTCGACGTCCACCTCCGTATCACGAAAGAGGAAAGGTCCGCTGTCATAGCTTGGAATTCTACTACGCACAGAGATGCGCCATTCACTCTCTCCATTGATGCGCAGATCGAGCGAAGGCGTTTCCTCCGTATTCCAATGTTGTTCCTCAATTTTGGCGGCAATTTGATCAAGCAACTCCCGGTGCTCACCGAGAAGCTGCTTGAGATCTATCTTCTCCGTGTTTTCTGGTCGGTCTTTTTGGAGAAACTGCAGAAGAATTTCGCGCGATATGCTGCCGCGCAAGGTGACAGGGATACCCTGCACCTGAAGCGTTCCACTCGTGAGCCGCAGTGCATTGCCATAGCCATTTCCCAGTAGTTTCAGACTGCTCACATGGAAATCGCGTCCCTCAGCATCTTCCCTCAGAGGAATCCTGATATCGCCACCCTCGACCCTCAGTACACTCGGCCAAATTTCACCCCTAAGAAGGCGGGGAAAATTCAACCCGACTGTGACACGCTGTACGGTTGCAAGAGGAGCTTCCTTACGTTTAGCATCGGCATCCAGGTAAATCGTGATGCCTTCAACGCAAAGAGCCGGACCCTGTACCATAGCGGCGCGCACACTGTCTAGCTTAAGGTGGATTCCCTGCTCGCCAGCCTGCTTTTCAACATAACGTAGCAGAGATTCCGGAAACCCGCACGTGCCAAGCCATGCGACGACAATACCAATCGCCGTAATTACCAGCAAGCAGAGTGTTGGCAGGAGGGATCCAACTCGTCGTATGTTGAGCTTGCCCGCCATGAGGTGATGTCGTTTTTCAGGTGGGTAAAGAGGTAAGACTCACGAGAGTTCCGGATCGCTCTCCCCCTCCGGGAGAGGAGGAGCCTTCGGAAGATTCTGCTCAATATCATCCAGCAGGTTGACGATCTCCACTCCGCGACGCGCCGTATCATCATGCCGAAAAGTAAGACGCGGTGTGTGGCGCAGTACCACACGGCGACTCACAGCGCTCTGAATCAGCCCGCGCCGCCTCCCCAGGAAATCCACTACCGCAGCAGCAGGCATGCTCCCTACGGCGCCAACCCAAACGCGGGCTTCACGAAGGTCATCCGTTACTTCGACATCCAGAATGGAAACGATAGTACCGGGCCACTCAAATTCCCGCTGCACAAAGGAGCCTATCTCCCGCTTGAGCAGTTCGTTCACTTTGTCTAAGCGGTGAGCAGCCATGGGTAAAATCAATCAAAGTGTTTGCTTGATCTTTTCGAGCGAATAGCATTCGATGATATCGCCCTCTTCGTAGTCGTCGTAGTCGGCCAGACGAATGCCGCACTCCAGCCCACTCTTGACCTCCTCTACTTCATCCTTGAAGCGGCGGAGGGTGGACATGCGTCCGTCAAAGACCACTTGACCGTCTCGCAGTACGCGAGCCTCGGCCGTGCGCAGCATCTTACCGTCCGATACATAAGACCCCGCTGCCTTGCCCTTGTTCAATTTATAGATTTGTTTGATTTCAGCATGGCCAAGCACCGTCTCACGAGTCTCCGGTTCCAACAAACCGAGCATCGCATCTTTCACCTGATCGATGAGCTCATAAACGATGGAGAAGATTTTCACCTGCACACCCTCACTCTTCACCACACGCACAGCATTGGTCTCCACCTTCACGTTAAAGCCCAAAATCACTGCATCGGACGACGAGGCGAGCAGCACATCACTTTCCGATACAGGACCAGCGGCAGCACCGATAAACTCACACTCAACTTTCTCACTCTTGATGTCGGAAATAGCCTTCTTGATGGCCTCTACAGAACCCTGCACGTCTGCCTTCAACAGAAGTCGAAGCACAGCTTTCTGGGTGCCGTCGCCCATCATGGCAAGCACATCTTCCATGCGCGACCGCTTAGGAATAGCCAGGCGCTCTCGGCGCAGCTCCTCCTGTCGCTCTTCAGAGAGTTTGCGCGCCTTGCGCTCATTCTCCATCTCCACGAGTTCATCACCCACGTTCGGGGTCTCAAGGAAGCCGGAGACCTCTGCCGGCATGCCGGGGGAAACGCGTTTAATATTCTCTCCGCGATCATTCAAAAGGGTTTTCACCTTTCCGGCGAAGGGACCGCATATGAAAGGCATACCGATTTTGAGTGTGCCGCTCTGCACGATCACTGTAGCGGAGTTTCCCTTACCCTGCTCCACACGAGCCTCGATGATGGAGGCACGGCAGTTGGCACGCGGATTGGCGCGCAACTCCAACACCTCCGCCTGCAGGCAAATCAACTCTAGAAGATCGTCAATGCCCTGCCCTGTAGCAGCAGAGACATCCACGCACTCCACCTGTCCGCCGAAATCCGTGGGTACCAACCCCTCTTCCATCAACTGCGTGCGCACTCGGACAGGATCCGCCGCTGGAAGATCGCATTTGTTCACCGCCACGATAATGGTCTTACCCGCCGCCTTTGCGTGCATGATAGCCTCTTTTGTTTGTGGCATGATGCCATCATTCGCCGCCACGACGAGCACGACGATATCAGTTACATCCGCGCCGCGAGCACGCATCTCGGTAAAAATAGCGTGCCCCGGAGTGTCGATGAAAGTAATGACGTGTTCACCATGTTGCACGCTGTAGGCGCCGATATGCTGGGTGATGCCGCCGGCCTCACCTGCCACCACCTTCGTGCGGCGGATGTAATCGAGAAGGGATGTTTTGCCATGATCCACATGACCCATCACCGTGACGATGGGGGTGCGTGTTTTGAGCATATCCTCGGGTTCGGATTCGGGAGCGACAGCTTCCGGCTCTCGTACATCTTCCGTCGGGGCCTTGACTCCGGCGCCTTTTTCACGCTTCACACGCTCGTAAACGAACCCATGTTTTTCGCAAAGAGCTGCCACCTGGTCACTGTCCAGAAGAGTGGCTGGGTTGGCAAACACGCCCATCCGTACGAGCTCGCCGAGCAGTTTAAAAGGCTTGAGCCCCATGAGCGCTGCCAAATCGGCCACCGGTACCGGCACTCTGACATTGATCGTGCTGCCAACGGGCTGCGCTTGCAGAGCGGGTGGTTCCGCCGCGGGCGCCGGGGTTGGTGCAATTTTCTCAACCCTCAGAGGCTGAATCGTCTTTTCTTTCGCTGAATCAGACGCGACAGGAGCAGGGGAGTCCTCCACTGCAGGCGCAGGGTTGTCTGCCACCTGACTCTTCTTGCGACGCTGCGGTGTAAGCAGATCCAGCGCGGCTTTCTTGGGTTTCGTGGTCTTCGCAGGTTCCGGAGCCGGTGCAGCCACCGGCTTCTTTCTTTTGCTCCCCAGCAGGTCGAGCACTTCTTTCTTTTTTTCTCCCGGCATAGGCGTATTTGTTACGTGTTAAATCGACTGAGCAGCAGCGATAATCTCTTCTGCCTGTTCTACGGAAATTCCAAGAGCTTCCACCAAATCCTCTTTCTGACCGTATGCCGCAATACCTTCAACCGTGGTAAAACCAGCAGCGACCATTGCCGTGGCAAGTTCGGCGGAAATATGCAACTGCTGGGCAAGTTCACTAGCGCCTTCCTGCGCCTGCTGCTGTGCGTTTGTCTGGCTGTCGCGCGGCTCGACGCGTACGTCCCAGCGTTCCTCCTGGGTTGAAATCAGGCGGGTTGTAAGCCGCACATTCTGTCCGCGTTTCCCTTTGGCTTTTGCTGCGGCACGGTCATCTTCCACATACACCGTCACCACATGCGCATCTTCATCCACATCGATCTTCACGGGATCAATGGGCGCCAAAGATTCACGCACCATAACACTCTTGTCCTCCGTGTATTCCAAAATATCCACCTTCTCGTGGTTAAGCTCATTGACTACATTTTTCACGCGGGAACCGCGAATGCCCACACAGGCGCCAATCGGATCGACATTTGGGTCATTGCTGCGAACGACAAGCTTGGTGCGATAGCCGGCCTCACGCACCACGTTCACGATTTCCACGGAATGCTCGGCGATCTCAATCACCTCCCCTTCAAAAAGACGGCGTACGAGGTTAGGATGACTTCTCGACAGTATCAGTTCGTTACCCCTGGATCCATCCCGTACCTCCACCACGTAAAAACGCAACTTATCGCCGGCGTTATATTCTTCTCCAGGGATGCGCTGGCGAGAAGGCAGAAGTGCCTCAAACTTCTCTACTTCAATAATTACATCCCCTTTATCATAGCGTTTCACTGTACCGGTAATCACCTCGCCGACACGGTCTCGAAAAGCTTCGGCAAGCATCTCCTGCTCTGCCCGGCGGATGCGTTGTTGCATGGTCTGGCGAGCCGTTTGCACCGCAATGCGGCCGAAATCTTTAGGAGTCACATTCACAGTAATTTCATCGCCTATCTGCACTTCTTTGCGCTTGGCAGACGCTACCTTTCGCGCGAGAGAAAGCTTGATCTCGTTGTAGGGATCCAGAAGTCCATCGTCCGGTACCACGGTCATGTCTGCTTTGATCCGAACCGTGCCACGTTGTGCATTTACGTCCGCGCGCAAGTTGTGCATCTTGTCTGATCCTGGCACCATCTTGGCATAAGCTGTGAGGAAGGATGCCTCCAGTGCTTGCAGGACACGCTCGCGGGACAAATCACGCTCGCGTACGTAGAATTCGATCAGGGCAGTGATATCTGTAGTAGCCATGGCAGATTTTTGAGAGGAGTCGCGTTGCGCATCATCCCGGTGACGATAAAAAAGGAGCGGGTCCCCGACCCGCCCCAATCCTGAAACAGACCGGAACTTGCGCGGGGCAAGTGTAAGCCGAAATTCCCGGTAGGTCAAGCCTTTTCTTCTATGTTTAGAAACAATGTGCACAGCAAAATCAAAAAGATGAAGAAATCCTTGCAAAAAAAAGGAGTCTGTGACACAATGCCGTCCATGTTGAGGAGCTGTCTTTTTGTGGCGGCAGGCTGTTTTCTGTTTTTGCTGGCCGGAGGATGTCAACAACAGGTAGGTGGTCTTCCGCGTGCCCCGCGACTGTTTAAGTTTCAACCATCTACGAGTCCGATAGTTCCACGGAGTATGGCGCGGTTAGCGAAAGAGGCCAATATTAAGATTCGCATGGTGCCGTCGCGCTCCCGGCAGAGGAGAGCGGCCAAACGGATACGCCCAACCTTCCTGACGATTCACAGCACGGCAAATCACTCGCCTACAGCAACGGCTATGCAGCATTCGCGGGCCCTGTGCCGCGGGGCTTTTTCCAACCGCAGCTGGCATTTCACGGTAGATCAATACATGGTCGTCCAGAACCTGCCCCTCAACGAAAGTGGATGGCATGCCGGAAACGCAGCGGGAAACCACCATTCACTCGGCATTGAGATGTGCGAGTGTGAAAACCGCGGACACAATCACTTCCGCACCTGGGACAGAGCCGCAAAGCTCACGGCAGTCCTGATGAAACGCTACAACATCAACTTGCGCCACGTGGTGCCGCATTATCACTGGACAGGAAAAAATTGCCCCACACCGCTGCTCACCAACGGACGTCCCGGTCCGAAGTGGGGCTGGTTCCTTTCGCGCGTGGATTACTACTACCGTTGCATCAATGGAGGCATTCCAAACCGCTGATTATCCACCCCTGCTCCCGGATACTGCGCTGGATACTCTTCCTTTCGTCTCCCAGCGCGATCTCAAGGCGCTCCATGCTGCTTCTATCTGTACCGTGGGCGATGTACTGCGCCTTGCTCCTCGTCGTTACGAAGACCGCCGTGTTTCCCCTCCTCTCGCTTCCCTGGCCAACGGCGAGAACGTTTGCCTGCAACTGCGCGTCTATTCCGCCGGATGGCACTTTTCTTACAAACGATACTATGAGTTGAGCGCCGGAGAAGACGGCGCCCCACAGGGACCGCGCGTACTGCTGCGGTGGTTCAATATGCCCTACGTGGCCAAACTCCTCGCCGTGGGCATGCACCTCTCGGTGTACGGCAAATTGCGTACGGTTTCCGGCAAGTGGGTTATCTGCAATCCGGACTTCGAAATCCTGGATGACCACGAGCAATCCGGACTTCGACTGGCTGCCGCTGCACTCGGTGATCCAAATCCACCCGGTTCTCTGCCTGCCCCGCAATTTATCCACACTGGTCGCATCGTTCCCATCTACAGAACTGTACCGGGCATCTCCGCCCGTTCGCTCCGCGGTCTCGTGTACCACTTGCTCTCTTTTCTGGATCGCCATGCTGCCTGGGAAGTCTACGATTCGGCTCCCTCATATCCCATGCCTGACGCTTTGTGCGATTTGCACTTCCCGGCGGACGAAGCTACAGCTCGCAAGGCTCGTTTGCGTTTGGCTCTCTCTGAGTGTTTCTCGCGGCAATTTGTCGTTGCCTGGTGCCGCCGACAGTCTCTCACAACTCCGGGGCGAATCACCGCCACGACGGATTACTACTGCAAGGAATTGTTCGCTTCCCTCCCTTTTCAACTTACCTCTGCCCAGCAGCGCTGCATTGCCGAAATCCGGAAGGATATGGTCCGTCCCATCCCTATGAACCGTCTGTTGCAGGGGGATGTCGGCAGCGGTAAAACTCTCGTGGCGCTCTGTGCTATGCTCCTGTGCGTGGAGAGTGGCATGACTGCCGCCCTGCTGGCTCCCACCCAGATTCTCGCTGAGCAGCATTATCGAAATTTCCTGCGCCTCCTCGCGCATACGGATGTGCGCCTCTCCCTGCGCACTTCCGACAAGGCGGATGACTCTCACCTCTCCATGCTGGATTCACGCATTGCAGCAGATTCGTCCCCCCGTATCATCGTCGGTACCCATACTTTACTTTACGAAAAAAACCGACCTCAGAACCTCGGGCTCGCCGTCATAGATGAACAACACAAGTTCGGCGTGGCTCAACGAGAACGCTTTATCCGCTCCGGCTCTAACCCGGACGTGCTCGTCATGACAGCCACCCCCATCCCGCGCACACTCACGCTCACTCTTTACGGCGATCTCGACGTCTCCATCATCGACGAGTTGCCCCCCGGTCGTGGACAAGTCGTAACGGCCGTACGGAATCCGAAGCACATGAAGCGCATCATCTCCTTCCTGCGCACAGAAATAGCTTCCGGCCGGCAAATCTATGTCGTTTCCCCGCTCATTGAACAAAGTGACTCCTCCGAACGAGCAGCGGCCTCGCAGGAACTCATCCGCTGGCGCGAAATACTGCCGGATTGCTCCATAGATCTGCTGCACGGCAAGATAGGCCCGGAAGAAAAAGAAAGAGTCATGGCTGAATTCGCCGCGGGAAATACGCAGATTCTCGTCTGTACCACCGTCGTTGAGGTCGGAGTGGACGTGGCAAATGCCACGGTCATGATCATCAACAATGCGGATTCCTTCGGACTATCTCAGTTACACCAGTTGCGCGGACGCATCGGTCGCGGTTCCCACAGGAGTTACTGCATCCTCCTTTCCGAAGCAAAGCCGGATGACCCCGCCCGCGAAAAACTCAACATCCTTTGCCGCACTGATAATGGATTTGAAATTGCGGAGGAAGATTTTCGATTGCGCGGTCCGGGAGAAGTGCTTGGCACAGCTCAGAGCGGTCTCGGCGACGTCCGCTTCCCGGAGTGGATCAGTGACACCCGTCTCATCCACCGTGCCAACAAATTGGCGGCGGACATTCTTGAGCAGGATCCCGCGCTCTCAAGACCGGAACACACCGGCCTGCGCAGCCTCATTTGCAATCTCCCTTCCACTGCCACCCGCTCCATCGGCTGACGGTGCTCAGTCTGTGAACGAAGCGGCTCTGCCGCCGAAAAGCAACAGAGCCGCGTAGAAAATCTCGTATCCCGGATTTACAGCAGAGAGAAGGCAATGTTTAACCCGGCAGTGACGATGCTCACCATGCTCATGAGCTTGATGAGGATATTCAGCGAGGGACCGGAAGTGTCTTTGAAAGGATCGCCCACTGTGTCGCCCACAACGGAGGCATCGTGAATCGGCGTATGCTTCCCGCAAAACTCGGCATGACCGGTCTCAATGAACTTCTTGGCGTTGTCCCACGCGCCACCCGAGTTCGCCATGAATACCGCCAGCACAAAACCACCTGCAAGCCCTCCGGCCAGCAGACCGAACACACCTGCCACACCCATCACCAAGCCGGTGAGGATGGGAACCACCACGGCGATCAAAGAAGGAATGATCATCTCACGCTGAGCCCCCTGTGTAGAGATCCCCACGCAGCGCGCGTAGTCCGCCTTTTTGCGTCCCTCCAGCACATCCTGATCAGAGAGCTGGCTGCGCACTTCCTCCACCATGCTCTTGGCAGCGCGGCCAACAGCATTCATCGTAAGTCCGCAGAAGAGGAAAGATAGCATGGCGCCGATGAAAATTCCGAGCAGTACCTTCGGATTCATCAGCGTCACCTCAAACTTGCTCATGAATTCTGCGATGCCCCAGGATGCCACCTCATAACCTTTGCCGATGGCTCCGCTGAATGCGCTCAGTGTGATATCCGCATCTCCGAGACGACCGGCAGCAATCTTCAACTCCTCGATGTAAGAAGCGAGAAGAGCAAGAGCCGTAAGGGCAGCTGATCCGATGGCAAATCCCTTGCCGGTGGCGGCTGTCGTGTTGCCTAAAGCATCAAGTGCGTCCGTGCGGGAACGGACGGATTCACCCAGCCCGCTCATCTCGGCATTGCCGCCGGCATTGTCGGAGATGGGTCCGTAAGCATCCGTCGCAAGGGTGAGCCCAAGGGTGGAAAGCATCCCCACAGCGGCGATGCC
The DNA here is from genome assembly GCA_947631275.1 of uncultured Akkermansia sp. Taxonomy (GTDB): domain Bacteria; phylum Verrucomicrobiota; class Verrucomicrobiia; order Verrucomicrobiales; family Akkermansiaceae; genus Akkermansia. The sequence continues at coordinate 19,663 of CANRKR010000024.1, read as the reverse complement.
GATACCATAAAGCCCCATGCTCAGATTCTGAGAAGAAAAGGCAAGATCACCGGCAGCGCAGAGATAAGCGCCTATGGTGCCTGCCACGATAAAGATCACCGGCCAGCAGGTGGAAATCATCCCCACGCCAATGCCGGAGATGATGACAGTGGCGGGCCCTGTCGTGGCATTCTCGGCGATAAACTTCACCGGTTTAAATTCAAAGGACGTGTAGTACTCCGTCACCTTGCCGATGAGAATGCCTACCAGGAGACCGATCACAATGGAACCCCAGAGACCAAGCCAATTCTCAATCCCCAACAGGTAGAGCACTCCAGCCGACGCCAGTGCAATGAGGATGCCGGAAAAATTGATGCCTCGGTTCAATGCCGCCATCAGCTGGCTCTGCGTGGCTCCCTGCTTCGTGCGCACGATAAAGATGCCCAGCACCGAGAGAATCGCCCCAACAGCCCCGATAATCATCGGAGCCATCACCATCTGCAACCCCTGCTCATACGTGCCCCTGGCAGCTGCCACAGCAGCCGCCCCCAGAGCCGCAGAGGCCAGAATGGATCCGGCGTAAGACTCATAAAGGTCCGCCCCCATTCCTGCCACATCGCCCACGTTGTCGCCCACGTTGTCAGCAATAGTAGCGGGGTTGCGGGGATCATCCTCGTTGAAATGGAATTCCGTCTTGCCCACGAGGTCAGCTCCCACATCCGCCGCCTTCGTGTAAATGCCGCCGCCCACACGAGCGAAGAGTGCCTGCAGCGATGCCCCCATGCCGAAGGTCAGCATAATCGTGGTGATCTCCACCAGCTTATTGATTCCTTCCCCTTGCACCAATCCCGTGTTGTCCAGGATCAGGTACCATGCGGAAATGTCCAGCAGACCGAACCCCACGACCGTAAGCCCAAGCACCGCACCCGACCGAAAAGCCAACTTTAACCCGCGGTTCAAGCCATCCTGCTCATCGCGGCAGGCCTCTGCCACTCGTCCGGAAGCATAGGTTGCCGTCTTCATGCCGATAAACCCCGCAAGCCCGGAAAAAATCCCGCCCGTCAGGAAAGCCACCGGCACAATATTGTTCTGCAACCCAAAATACGCCATCACCCCGAATATCACGGCGATAATCACGAAAAACAATGCGACAATCTTGTACTGCTGCTTCAGGTACGCCATAGCGCCTTCGCGCACATAACCGGCTATCTCCCTCATTCTGTCTGTCCCTTCCGGCGCTTTCTTCATGTTGAAGAAAAACACAGCCGCAAACAACAGAGCGACCACCGAAGCGGTCGGCACAATCCAAAATAAAATCTCGGGATTCATAATCTTCTCTTGTTTCTCGCTTCTCCCCTCTCGAGGAAAGCGGCGTATTCTACACCGCTCTGCTCATTTTGGCAATACAAATTGTAGATTGTGAAATGGATAATCGAACAAGGTTAAAACTTCACATGCCTCGGCGTGGTCGGATACTTGTTATCGCAGATTTATCAGCAATCATTGACAAGACATTGCGGACTTGATAGACTCAACGAGCCATCGCCAGGGCGCTCACAGAAATCGTAGCACACTCCCCCGCATTTGCGCGGGAGCTCGCGAAGTTTTGCGCAGCGGGGACGATGAAATCACCGCTCGTTTTCCCTTCCACGTGTCCTGCGGCCTATGCTTTCCTCACAGGACTCCTTGCGAATCACCTTGATAGCCGTCGAAAAAGCCCCGAGCAGTTGTGGGTGGTGGCGGATTCTCAGCCCGTGCAGGAACGCATCGCCGCTGAGATCAAATTGTGGACCCCGTTGCCCTGCATCTTTGTGCCGCGTCAGGAGTGGCAGGTGGAACAGAGCGTAGCTGATCCCGACAACACAGCTGAGCGCTTGGAAGCTCTCTATGCCATCTCTGGCAAACCGGAAAAAAGCCGCATAATCCTCGTATGCGCGGAAAGTCTGCAGGAGAAAGTGCCGTTTTTTTCCGATAAAAAACGGGATGGAATTAATCTGCATGTGGGAATGGATGACTTGCCGCCTGAGGAATTGGTCGAATTGCTAACTGAGTATGGCTTTGAACTCAGTGATCGTGTGGTGGCTCGAAACCAGTGGAGCAGGCGTGGAGGTATCATCGATGTCTTTGCGATCCAGAATAGCAATCCTCTGCGTATTGAATACTTCGGCAATGAGATAGAAAGTATCCGGGAATTCGACGTCGATTCCCAACTCTCGATCCGGCGGGTGGAATCAGCAGAACTTCTGCTCAGTGAGCCGGAAGATCAGATTTTTCTCCGTGATCTTATCCTGCCGGAGCACCACGTAGTCGCTCTTCCGGGAAGCGGCGTGGAGGGTGACGTGGTGGTGTACGAAATTCCCCCCTTTGTGGATGGAGAGCTCCCGACAGAACTGCGCCGGAACATTGACGATGATGCCCTGAGTTTTTTCCCGACACCTTTGGGAGCTTTCGATACCGGAGATTTTGTGATGCAGGAGGCGCGTCGCCAATTTGTGCGCACGAATCTCTTGCGGTGGCGGCAGGAAAAGCAGCGCATTGTTATGTACTTTCCGCACGAGAGCGAACAAAAACGCTTTGAGGAAATCTGCGGAGAAGATACAGTTTGGAATGCTGTACAGGCCCGCATCGGAGATCTTCCGAGAGGTTTTTCCGTGCCTTCGGCGAAACTTGTTGTATTGAGTTCAACAGAACTCTTTGGACGGCGCAGCACAACACTGCGTAACTCTGTCAGTTCCCTTCGCGCAGCACGGCTGCGTTCCATGCAAAGTCAGGTTCCATTGCAGGAAATTCGACCCGGCGATCTTGTGATTCATGCATCCCACGGGCTGGCAAAATTTGTCGGCATCATGCGGGATGAGGAGAGCGGAGAAGAAGAATTGAACCTGGAGTATGCGAATAATGTTCTCCTGCGTATTCCCATTCGACAAGCCTATCTCATTTCGAAGTACATCGGTCTCGGCGGAAAGCAGCCGAAACTTAACAAATTGGGTGATGCGCGTTGGCAGAGGGCGTGTCGCGCTGCTCAAAATGCTATAGCGGATTATGCTGCACAGTTGCTGGAGGTGCAGGCCCAACGTGAGAGCACCACGCGCACACCGCATCCACCGGACACCGCATGGATGAAGCAATTTGAAGCCTCTTTTCCGTTTCGCGAGACTTCGGATCAGCTGGAGGCCATTCGCTGCACAAAACAGGACATGGAATCGCCGACTCCCATGGATCGATTGATCTGTGGCGACGTAGGATTTGGGAAGACAGAAGTAGCTCTGCGTGCCGTGTTCAAATGTGTGACGGGCGGACGTCAGGCAGCGGTATTGGCACCAACCACGGTACTGGCAGATCAACACTATCGTACCTTCCGCGAACGCATGAGTGAGTACCCTATACACATTGAACTTCTGAGTCGGTTAACTCCTGCCGGAAAAGCGAAAAAAATTATTGCAGGATTGATCAGTGGTGATGTTGACGTGGTAATCGGTACGCATCGCCTGCTCTCAAAGAGTGTTTCATTCAAACAACTCGGACTCGTCGTCGTCGATGAGGAACAACGCTTCGGAGTTCTTCACAAAGAGCAGTTCAAACGAAAGTTTCGCATGGTGGATATGCTCACCCTTTCCGCTACGCCCATTCCCCGTACGTTGTACGTAGCTCTCATGGGCGCGAGAAATATGAGTACCATCAATACCGCACCGCCGGCTCGCCTCCCGGTCAAAACAACTGTATGCCCTTACAGTGAAGAAATCATAAAAAAGGCTATTGAGAATGAATTATCTCGTGGCGGTCAGGTCTTCTTCCTGCATAATCGCATCGAAAGCATCGAATCCGTGGCTCGTATGCTCCACCGTTTGATACCCGGCGCCCGCATAGCTACGGCGCATGGACGCATGAACAAAGAAAAGCTGGAGATGATCATGAGCGATTTCGTGCAGGGTAAAGCAGACATTTTACTTTGCACATCCATTATCGAAAGCGGAATCGATATCCCGAATGCCAACACTATGATCATCGACAGAGCCGATCGTTTCGGCCTGGCAGATTTGTACCAACTACGAGGTCGGGTCGGCCGCAGCAATCAACACGCCTACGCCTTCCTCCTCCTTCCACCGCAAGAACTCTGCACCGAAGATGCACGAAAGCGCGTTGCGGCTATCAAGCAGTACACGGCTCTTGGCAGTGGATTCAAGATCGCTATGCGCGACTTGGAAATCCGAGGCGCCGGTAATCTACTCGGCACCCAGCAAAGTGGGCACATCGCCGCCATCGGCTTTGATCTTTATTGCCAACTTTTGCGGCAGAGTGTTGAAAATTTACGTGGATTAAAAACTAGTCAACGTATTGATTCTCAAGTAAAAGCTGATTTTTTATATCTGAGCGAATCCCTGCACGCGACACAAGACAACAAACGCGATACCATCGGCGCATATATCCCCTTCTCTTATGTGAGTTCAACTCATGAAAGGATGGAGTGTTATTCCCTGCTCGCCCAAGCCAATAATTTATCAGACATCGATGAAATAGAACGCAATTGGCGTGATCGATACGGAGTCCTTCCTGCTGAAGCAAATAATTTGTTAAGTGTACAAAAAATTAAAATTGAAGCATCAAAAAAACGTATTTCATTCGTGGAAATTCGAGGACAACGCCTCATGCTCACCAGAAACGGTGACTACATCCTCTTCTTGAATCGTTTTCCGCAACTTCAAAGGAGAAAGCCTGAAGAAAAACTTCTCGAAGCGCGACACATGATTGCATCATTATGATTCCCCGTGCAACAAACCTCTGATTATAAAATCCTTTCCAAATTGTTGCGTACGGATATCAAAAAGCTGCCTCTCAGTCTTCAAATCATTCCCGGAAAGCAGTAATTCATTGCCGCCGCCGATATAAGGAGAGATAATCTGCACCCATTCCTGCACGAGATCACGTTCCAGCCACTCGCGCAAAAGATGTCCTCCAAATTCCAGAAGTAATGTCACGACGCCGTATTTTTCATGCAATTCATGTAGAACACCCTGAAAATCATCAACACATTCGTATACGAGAGTACGTTCCGAGTACTCATCCGTAAAAATCCTGGCATCAAGTGGCAAATTTTTCACACTCTGTGTAAAGACAACTCTCCATGGTTGCTTTTTACCCTCCGGCATCTCTACCCCAAATCGTATTGTCAACTGCGGATTATCTGTTCTCACCGTCCGACCGCCCACCAGAATGGCATCGCTCTGCAACCTCAGACGGTGAACATACTCCAGTGCCTCTCTTCCGCTGATTTGGTGCTGGTTTCCCCACCTCACGATTCTGCCGTCCAGCGTGGCGCCCATCTTGGCAATCACCCAGGGACACCCTGTTCTCACTGCATGCAGCCAGGGCCTCAAAAAATCCCGGCAAGCCTTTTCTGCCACCCCTCCCTGCACCTCTATCCCCTCCGCTTCCAAAAGAGCGTTCGCACGCCCTCTGTGTCTCGCATCGGGGTCAACTACCCCGTAAACTACTCGTTTGATTCCGACATCAATGATTGCCTGCGTGCATGGCGGCGTCTTTCCATAACTTGAGCAAGGCTCCAGGGTCACGTAAAGGGTGGAGCCTTTGAGATCATCGCCATGCCCCCTCGCTAAGGCATCCGCCAGTGCCATACGTTCCGCATGAGGTTCCCCTGCCCTGTGGTGGTATCCGCTTCCCAAAAACCTGTCTTCTTTGTAAATGACAGCGCCAACGGGAGGATTAGGACTCGTCATCCCCAATCCGAGACGTGCCAGATCCAAAGCTTGCAACACGCGTGCCTCATCTCGGAGCGCCTGAGCTTTGTCTGTCTTAAAGGGTGATTTCATGGAGAGATGCGTGAGGTGATTAAAGTATAAAAGAAATTCTTTATCTCCTCTTCTTATGGTGGACAGTTTATGTGAATACTTTTATTTTGAGATTAATTATCTGTTTCTTACGGTAAAATCAAATAGTAAATATACTGCGAATAACAGTAAAATAAGAGAGAATAAATTTTACTTGTTTACCGGTTTTCACAACTTATTCACAGATTTATTCATCATTTCTCTTAATAACTTCTTATTCTTTGATTATCAATTTTCATGATAAAATTCATAAAAGAAGACAAAGGGAGCCATCAAAGGAATAGCGGTGTTGTAAAGGAGAGTTCCCGGAATATCGATGACGATGAAATCGAGCTTTCCAAAGAGAAGGGCGAGAGGCTTCTTTTTTTCTGGGACACGATGCTCCTCCATTTGGAAGGGCTTTGATGGCAATTCGGCGTGGATAGAGTAGCGTTGTTTATCGGGTAACGATTTTCCCCATGTTCCGGGTGTTTTCGCTATTTCCTGAGCTAATCCCTGCATATCGAAATATCCGGTCGGATTTTGAAGGACGCCGGCAACATAAGAAGAGATGGGATGGTATTCTGTCTGTCCTTTCCGACTGATTTTTTCAAATGACGGGTAATTTCCCAGTTTTCGGAAAACTGAATCGTGCAGCATGGGATACTTCAGGCGAAATCGAGCTGCCTCCGCACCGATGTACCATTGTCCCCTGCTTTTTACGAGTTCTATCTGTTCCCTGGCGAGTAAATGACCCGTGTAGTAGCTTCCCATTTCTTCCACGTTTTTGTGGGTTTGTATGTACGCGCAGGAACTGCACAGCATGAGCAGAAGGACAACACTCACTCTGAAAATGCTCCTCATCATGTTCTCAGAGTACCATTCACTATTCTTCCTTGTCAAGTGCGAGGTTTTGAGGCGCGAGATGCGGGTGGAAAGATCCTAACATTCGTTAACAAATTTGGTTTTTTGGGCGGGGAATTTTGTACGTTGTATTTCAATCTAACATATTGATATATAATGATTAATTATTAGATTAAGGTGTCTTGACAAATCGAATTTGTTACGGGTACAATCTGCGTAACCTTGACTGCAAGAAGTTTTGCAGCTCACGGACAAAAAAAACGATAAAAAATACCATGAAAAAAGCATTGTTCGCTTTGGCTGCCCTCGCCATGCCTGCCATGGCCGGCACATATACTGTTGTAGAACCTGCTAATCCCTATTCCATGGAATTGGCCGTGGGCTATAACTTCGCCGCTCGCGATATCATCAAAGCCGATGGATTTGATACACCGCGGGTTGATACGATCGGCGTCGATCTCACCGGCGTGTACAAGGTCAGCGATCACTCGTCGTTCAACCTGCGTTTTGGTTTTGCGACCGGGTCTGATTCGGAAACATACTTTGATGATACCAAGCTGAAGGCTCGTATGAACAACTTCTACCTCATGCCCGGCTATCGTTTCACGCATCGTATGGGTGAGTACACCTCCGGTTTTATCGGCGTTAATGCCGGTGTCATCAATGAAAGCGTCAAGATCAAGATGCTCGATGACATAGACGGTCGTCAGCGCTATCACGGATCGGAATACGGCTTTGCTTATTCTGCTGAGGCCGGCTTACGCTTTGATCTGAGTCGTCACTTCGATCTGTACGTTGCTTACCAATTTTTCGGATCAACGGCTGAGCCAAGTATCGGCGGAGATGATGGAATAGGCACACGCTCTCAGCTTTTCCATTGCGTGCGTCTCGGCGTGTGTCTTGACTTCTAATTCACCAGAAACACCTGCACCCCTGCCCTTTTTTCCGGCAGAGGAGAATAACACCCATCCCGTCTTCATATCCTCCCTGAACTCCCTCCGAAAATCCATCCGGAGAATTAATTGAACAGGAGAGGATAGAAAACGGGATGGTCTTTTTTATATATCCCCAGAAGTGATTATTTTTTGTTCCACGTGAAACAAAAATCACATTCTTTCCGGCAGCGTAATACCGAGCAGACTCATACCCTGTTTAAGGACACGAGCGGTGAGAGCGCAGAGGACGAGGCGGCTTTCCCGCTCTGATCCTTCGCTGCGCAGGACCGGGCAGGCTTCATAGAAGCTGTGGAATGAGCGTGCGAGGTCATAGAGGTAAGAAGCGAGAAGATTCGGTCGACAATCATCGAGGATAGCCGGCACAACTTCGCCAAAGCGCACAAGAAGTCTTGCAAGTTGCAATTCCGCCTCATGATGAAGAACAGGAGGCGCATCCGTGGAAATTGATTCAAAATTCGTATTTGTTTTACGGAAGATAGAGCAAACGCGAACGAAAGAATTCTGGAGGTAAGGAGCGGTATCACCGGTGAGGGCGAGCATTTTATCCCAGTCGAAGATATAATCGCTCAAACGATTCTGGGAGAGTTCTGCAAACTTGATAGCGCCGATACCGACAGCCTGGGCGATGCTCTTCTGTTCTTCCTGAGGGAGGGTTGGGTTTTTCTCGCGCACGACCCGACCTGCGCGCTCGATGGCCTCATCAATGACATCCTGAAGATTCACTGTTTCGCCGTCGCGAGTTTTGAAGGGACGTCGGTCTTTACCGAGAATAGAGCCGAAAGCGACGTGGCGGAAATCGCCGTTGATGCCGCGCATGCGCTGGACATCAAAAATTTGTTTGAAGTGTTTATCCTGGGCAGCGCCCACAACGTACCAGATGGAATCAGCGTGGAAATGATTAATGCGGTAATCGAGTGTGGCGAGATCGGTGGTGGCATACAGGAAACCGCCGTCGGCCTTGCGAATGATAGCCGGTACGGGGAGCCATTGACCATCCTTTGACACGAGGAAAGGATCCTGTTGAGGCCGGTGAAAGCCGTCGGAGAAGACGCAGATGGCGCCATCGCTTTCACGTGCGATACCGGTATCTATGAGGTTTTGCACAAGTGGGGCGAGTGCGTCGTTGTAAAAACTTTCCCCGAGCCAGTAATCGAAGTGGATATCGAGCCGGCTATAGATTTTTTCGAGTCCAATTTTTGTGAGCCGGATGCAGCGTTTCCATATTTCGAGGTTTTCGTCGTCGCCGCTCTGGAGCTTGACGAGTTCGGCCTTACATTCTTCGAGCACGTCAGGTTGTTCCTTACAGAGAGCATTGACGTCCTTATAGACTTGCAGAAGAGTTGCGATAGGGTCTTTTTCGAGCAGATCCGGCTGCAGCTTATGTTTCCAACCCCAGAGAATCATCCCGAATTGCGTACCCCAGTCACCGATATGGTTGTCGGTGATCACATTGTTTCCCATGAAACGTGCAATACGGGCGAGTGTATCGCCGATAATCGTCGATCGGATATGACCGATATGCATGGGTTTGGCGACATTAGGGGCGGAGAAATCAATGACAATCGTTTTCGGGTGTTCAGTTACAGCGACGCCCAGACGCGGATCACGGAGCATCGAAAAGAGCGTTTGCGCGAAGAAAGATGGGCGCACGCGGAAATTGATGAAACCCGGACCGGCGATTTCTGTTTCAGCTTCCGGAAGCTCGCCGAGGCTCCGGACGATATCCTCAGCAAGGGAGCGTGGATTCTTTTTGATCTGACGCGCCAGCGCCATAGCAGCGTTGCTCTGGTAATCTCCATAGCGCAAATCCTGGGCTACTTCAACGTTTGTCCTGTACGACGCCGGCAATTCGTCACCGAGTAAATTTTTTAATGCAATCTGCAGATGCCGGGAGAGTGTTTCCTGAATGGTCATGATGCCCGCTAACGTATAATAGAGCAGTCTTTATACACGTTAAAGCCCGATTTGTCAATCCCTGGGAACAAGCCGCCGGGCAGGCGCATTTGAAAACCCAGGGGCAGAATTGGATGTATAGAAGCAAGTCACAGCTTGACATGTGGGAAGCGGGCAAGTACAATGCGCGAGGTGTTTGTGGAGGCGATAGATGAACTCCTGGCGCAGACGAGTGATTGGCTGTGGGGCTATGTGCTATTTTTTGGATTGTTGGGTACGCATTTGTATTTGACATTGCTTCTGCGTTTTCCGCAGAGGTATATTTTTACAGCATTACGCTACTATTTTGTGGGATGCCATGGGGAGGGCAGAATCTCTCATTTTGGTTCACTGATGGTATCGCTGGCAGCCAATGTGGGCACGGGCAATGTTGTAGGCGTGGCGACGGCTGTGGCTACAGGCGGACCCGGAGCTGTGTTTTGGTGCATGGTGACGGGTGTACTTGGCATGTCCACGAGGTACGCCGAAAGTCTGCTTGCCATCCGCTATCGCGTGCGTAACGAACAGGGGCATATTGTGGGAGGCCCGATGTATGCTATTGAACGAGGAATGCAGTGCAAATGGCTTGCGGTGATTTTTGCCGTGTTCACAGCATTGGCTGCCTTTGGCATCGGCAATATTACCCAAGCGAACGCTGTAGCGGGCGTGCTTTCGGCATGCCCGCTGCACATTGAGGCCTGGCAGACCGGATTGGCATTGACTGTACTGGTAGCGGTGGTGCTGCTCTTCGGGTTGAAGGGGATATCGCGCGTATGCACGACCTGCGTACCGAGCATGGCAGTCATCTACATGGTTGGCTGTGCCATACTCATCGGTTCGAATCTTGAATACGTGTGGCCGGCAGTGAAACTCATCTGTTGCTCGGCATTTCAGCAACAGGCCGCAACCGGAGGATTCATCGGTTCCACAATTATGCTTGCCATGCAGATCGGCGTGCGACGCGGCCTCTTCTCCAATGAGGCAGGCATGGGCTCATCTCCCATCGTTTCCGCATCGGCACGCACACCTAATGCGGTTCAACAGGCGCTTGTCTCCTCCACCGGTCCGTTTTGGGACACGGTGGTGATATGCTCACTCACGGGATTAACGCTCACCATCTGTTTGCTGGCTTCACCCGACATTGCAAGTGGGGAAGGAGGCATGCTCACCTATCGCGCTTTTGCAAGTGCGGGCAGTGTGTGTTCATGGTTACTCACGATCAGCCTGACCACCTTCGTGATATCCACTTTGCTGGGGTGGTCGTACTTTGGGGAGCAGACCCTAACCTATCTGGGAGGACAAAAGCTGATTCTGCCATACCGTGTGGTATGGGTGTTGGCGGTATTTTTAGGCTGTGTGGCGCCCAGAAGTACTATTGTATGGAACTTTGCGGACTGTGCGAACGGGCTCATGGCCCTTCCGAATCTCGTGTGCATGATTGCGTTGTCGGGGGTGTTGGTTTCCCAAACGCGCTATTACCTGTGGCAAAAGCGATTGGATGAGGTGGACACCCGGGTAAGCGGAATGGAGGAGTAAGGCCCGGCTCAGTCCGTTCTGAGAGGACGGCAATCGCATTTTGTTAAATTGTCAGAGGTTGCATTGCCTCAGACATCAAAAAAGGTCTGTTCCGGGGAAAAAACGGCGCCGCTGTTTCGGCGGCGGTGGGGAAGCCGTGGTTGCCTGAAGCATACGAGGGCATCAGCAGGTGCACTGTGGCGTGTGAGTCAGTGCGGTATGAGAAAAAAAATATTTTTGTTAAATCGTCAGGAGTTGCATTGCCTTAGACGTAAAAGAGAACATCAGCAAGGTGCACTATGGCATGCAAGTCAGTGCGGTCCGAGGGGAAAATATTTTTTGTTAAATCATCAGGGGCTGCATTGCTTCAGACATCAAAAAAGGTCTGTTTCGGGGAAAAAACAGCGCCGCTGTTTCGTCGACGATGGGGAAGCCGGGTTTGCCTGAAGTATACGAGAGCATCAGCAGGTACACTATGGCTTGTGAGTCAGTGCGGTATGAGGGGAAAACATTTTTTATTAAATCGTCAGAAGTTGCATTGTCTCAGACATAAAAGAGAACATCAGCGGTGCACTGTGGCATGCAAGTCAGTGCGCTACGAAGAAAAAAGATCTTTTGTTAAATCATCAGAGGCTGGATTGCCTCAGATATCGAGGGACGTCTGTTTCGGGGAAAAAACAGTGCCGCTGTCTCGTCAGCGGTGGGGAAGCCACGTTCCCATAGTTCAGGTGGGTGCGGAGCCGGGTTTGCCTGAGGTATCCACGAGGGACGGAACATGAAACCCTGCGCTTGAATGCCCCTTGTTAAATTACAACGGTCCGGGCTTGTGTACCGCGTGTCACGAGAACAGCAGCAAGTGTACTATAGCATGCAGGCCAGTCCGGTACAAGATAAAAAAGATTTTTTTGCTTAATTTTTAGAGGACTCGGCATTTGTGGTCCACACGATATCGTACGCCGGGTGCAGGGGGCGTACAGCGGCGGGGAAGTCATCTGCCAGGCGTTGCAGGAATGGGAGGAGGGGACCGGTGGCCTCCCGGATGAGATTTTCACGCGTGTTTTTGTCGCGGAGGGCGGGGCAATCGCGGTAGAGGGTGATGCAAAGGAGGCCATTTTCCGTGTGCATGAGGCGCAACGGCCAAATGCGGCATTCGACAGGCCGCTCCTTCCGGGGCATGGTGCAACCTGTCCCGGGGTCCAGCAGAGGGCAGGGGGCGCAGGCGTCCGGCGTGGCATCCTTCCGGTATCGGAGCGCGAAGGTATCGGATCCGTCCTCTCGTCGGATGAGCGGAATGTCCCGTTTTCGGAGGGAGGTCACCTGCACCGGAGTGAGGGCAGGGGTTTCCCACCGGGAGGGGCGTGTGAACTGGCAGCAGAGACGGCAGGCGGCGCAATGCTCCGGGGTGATGATGTGCGAGATCATGGATTCACGAAATTCTCAGACGGGGCAGGGCAGGGGGGTAGCGTCGCATTTCTCCAGAATGCACTCCGGGTGGTACGAAAGCTTGGCCTGCCGGAGTCCGGATTGATTCAGGTCTTCCTCGCGGTTGATGAATCGGCAGCTTTCGGGCAGCAGGCGTGCCGTCTCGCGGTTCAGCAGGGAATAAGCGCGGCGGTATTCCGGCAGGCATTTCTCAAAATGGATGTCTGCAACGGACGGGGTGATGAAAGAACCGACGGACATCCCAATGGGTTGATCCTGCACGTAAATCACACCGCCGAAGAGCCCCAGGTCTTCGACATGGTCAAGAGCCTCACGAATGGCGTCCAGCTCCCGGTTGAGAGTTTGAGACTGATTATCCGCCTTTTCCAGCCATCCTTCCGCCACGGCGAGAGCGTCCGGCGCCGTTGCGGGTGAAAGAGGAGAGAAACGCCATTCCGGGAACATGCTCTCAAACTGCGCAATGTGGTTGCGCTTGGCGTGAAAACGGGGTCCGGGCAATTCAGCCAGCTTCGACCTGTCGTAAAGGTAATCCGCGTTTCCACGATCATTTGCAAACGAAAACTGCCCCGGCATGTGTCGTCGGAGGATATCGCACTGCTCAGCCGTGAGCAGGCAGAAGCGCAAGGGGCGCTCGCGCTGCGCGGCATCGCGTCGCAAAAGCTCCAGGGCCTCGGTTGGGTCGCCCTGTCCGCAGGGGAAGGCATAGCCGTGCAGGCGCTCATTCTGCGCAAAATGGCGGAAGAGCCAGGGACCGTGGATGGCGATGGTCGTGTGGTATTTCTGCCGCAACAGAAAGATGTTCGCCGCGGCGCAGTCGCTTTCCCGGCAGGATTCCGGGATGATCCGCCTCAGGAGAGGGAGGTCGGCAGGAGTCGGCGGTGCAAAGCGGAGCAGGGAAAACTCTTCATTCTGCGGACCGTTATCGCTCATGGCGGAGTCTTTAATATTTGTAGTCGACGTAGAACTGGAACTGTCCGGAGCGATCCACGGCATTGTGCGTAACGAAGGGGATGGCGTAGTCCACGGCCATGGGACCCATGCCCGGCAGGTTGATGCGGAGACCGATGCCGTAATCGGCGCAGAAATCCTTGAGCTGGAAACTGAATGATTTTTCATGCACGAAACCGGCATCCACGAAGAAGGCAAAACGCACGGTCTCCACCACCGGTATGGTCACTTCCGCCTGGACGTATGCCGAGGAATTGCCGCCCATCGTCTCATCGCCGGACCAGGCTTCATCAATCATGCCGACATCGCGGAAGCGGAAGCCGCGCAAGTTGCCGGGGCCGCCCAGGTAGCAGCGTTCGAAAATCGGCACGGACTCTTCCTTCTTCACCGTGTCGATCGTTTCCATCCCGAGGTGCAGGCTGAAGATGGAATCCCAGATGGAATTATGGTAAATGGAGGCTTCGATGCCCGTGCTGTAAGTTTCGACCGTGCTGCCGGGACCGCTGTAAGAGGCGTGCACTTCAAAATGCCCGCCTTTCCGCGGGGTCACGAGGGCGTCGCGGGTATCGTAAAGCCAGCTGAGGCGGAGGTTGCTGCGCGTGAATTCCCCGCAGTTGAGGATAAAGAAGTACGGCGCCATGCCCTGCAGGTCGAGGTTGTAATTCTCGATGCGGTATTCCAGACGCACCTGCTGCTGATCGTTGAGCGCGCGGCTCAGGGAGATGGCATAGCCGTAATTTTCCTGCGTGTAGTAATCGCTCAGGTACGAGGAATTGGAATAATAAACCTCATTGCCCAGCGAGAGCTTGCGATCCAGGAACCACGGCTCCACGAGGCTGATATGGGCGCTCTGGTTCTCGAAGCCGAGCTTGCCCTGCACGGTGAGACGCTGTCCGCCGCCCACGAATGAACCCTTGCCGAAAAGCCCGCGGATGTCGAAATTGGACTGCGTGGCGTTGGCATACAGGTACACGCTCTCTACGGACGAGACGGCCACGCCCAGGGAAAGCGTGCCGGTCATGCGTTCATGCACATTGATGTTGATGTCGCGGTAGCCGGGGACATCCGAGAGGGCAGGGGAGACATCCACTCCGTCGAAATAGCCGAGGTTGGTGAGGCGTTTGCGCGCGGTCTCCAGGTCCACCGAGTTGAAGAACTGCCCGGGTTTGAGCGGCAGCTCGCGGAGGATGACGTGCTGCTTCGTCTTCGTGTTGCCGCGCACATGGATGCGTCCCACGGCGTACGGGCTGCCTTCGGTAATCTCATAACAGATATCGATGAGGTGCGTGCCATCCTTTTCAATGCCCGCCTCGTTGATGTCGGGTCGCACATCGGCGTCCGCATACCCCTTCGCCCCGTAGTACCGGCGGATCATCGTGGCGTCGTCCGAGACCTTCTGAAGCGAGTAGATATCCCCATTCAGCATGCTCAGCCCGGGTTCCAGCTGTTTGTCGGTGTAAACCTTGTTGCCCTTGAAGCTGACGCGGCGCACGCGGTAGCGGGGGCCTTCGTAGATGTGCACGCGCATCTTGATGTCCTGGGGTCCGGTAAGCTTTCCTCTGTCGGTGTACTCCGTCTTTGTGATGGCGGCGCGCAGGTAGCCGTAGTTGCGGTAGTGGCGCAGGATTTCCTGCAGGTCGTCTTCCAACTGTTCGCGCTTGACGATGCCGGAATCATTGATCCAATGCAGGAAGTCGCGCTGCTTGGTCTTCATCATCTGCCGCAGCTGCTGCGAGTCGAACTGGCGATTTCCCGTAAAATTGATGTGGCGCAGCCGCACCTCGCGTCCCTCCGTGATGTCGAAGATCACGTCCCGGTAACCGGATCGGGCCGTCTGCGCGTGCCGCCAGTTTACTTTCACGTCCGGGTACCCGGCATCCTGGTACATCCGGATTATTTCCGCCCGCGCCTGCGCCAGATCGTGGTCGTTGATGGTGTGTCCGGAGACCAGCTTGGTCGCCTCGCGCAGCTCCCTGGTCGTGAACTTTCTGTTGCCGGTGAACCCCGCACCGCCGAGAAGACCGGAAGGCTCCACGACAAAGGTCACCTGCACGGCTTTATCGCCGACGGGCGTGGCCACCACCCGGGCGTTGTTGCCCACCAGTCCCTTGTTCAGCAGCCGCTCCAGGTCATCGTTGATGCGTTGCGTGGAGTAAACGCTCCCGGGAGAAGTCTGGATCACATCCAGCAGGCGTCGGTCGGGGACGGACGCCTTTCCTTTTTCATAGCGGATGCTCACTCCGGCCACGCGTCGCCCGTCGTAGTTTTCCTGCTGCCCTATGATGCCCAGTCCGGTCTGTTCGCCCAGCTCGCGGAGCACCGTGCTGTCATCCACCATGCGGGCGTCCCGGGCGCGGTTGATCAGGTGCGTCTGCGGCGTGGCCTGAGGCGTTTGCTCTTCCTGTTGCTGCCGGGGATCCTTTGTCTGTCCCTGCGTCTGTTGGGGAGTCTCCGCCGCCGTTTCATCGGAGTTCACCCGAAGACTGGTGGTGGAGGAAGAGGAACTGTCGGTTGCTCCCGTCTGTCCGGTCGTTTCCTGCAGCATGGCATCCAGGAAGGGATCACGGGTCTCCTGCTGAGCCGTGGCAACGGACAGCGCGAGTTGGACAGCAGAAAACAGGGCGAACCCGGCATGCGGGCGCAGTGAGCGAAAATTCATACCCCGTCATCTTGCCCTATGTATTGCCCAAGGTCAAGTTATTATACGGTCATTTCAGGGCAAACGCATCTGAAAATGCGCCTGACCCATTTGAAGCACGGGTTACGGGAGCGGGCTTGCGACCCACCGGTTGCATCCGAACAGTAGTCTACCATTGTGCTGACAATGGGGGCGCTTTTTTCCCGCAAATGATTCAAGATATCCCGCCGAGCACGCGAAAATCTGACATTTCCGCCATTTGATCCGGGCTTACTGATTAAGGATGTCGTTAAAATGATTCCTTTTTCTCCCATATACGGAGCCAGAACATCCCGGCAGAAGAGCAACTCAGTTTGTCCTTCTACGATGAGATGCACACGTTTTGTGGGGCTGCTCATAGGGCTGAATTCTGCGTGCTTATTACATTTTTTGCCCACAGATCACCGAGAGAAAAGTCATCCAGCCACTGCCGACAATTCTCCTCATTCAAACGCTCGAATTCAGTTGCTCCCGCATGCCAGCGAGCCACAACAACGTCCTCCACACTAAAATGGTTCAACAAGAGGGGAGACTGCGTGGCCACAATAACCTGAGTCTGTCTTGAAGAAGATATGAGCAACTCAGCCAGCAGGTCGATTCCCTCCGGATGCAGACCCAGCTCCGGTTCGTCGACAAACAAGGCGGCCGGCGGTTCGGGTTGAAGCAGAGCCACCGCCAGGCAGATAAAGCGAATTGTGCCATCCGAAAGAGTGTAGGGGGGCATTGGATAATCCGTTCCGCGTTGCTTCCAATCCAGACGAACAATGCACTGCTCTCCATTGCGGACTGTCTGAGGGGTGAGGATGAAATCCTCGAAGGCCGGCATAAGCGCCTGCACGTACCTCACAACCGACTCATACTGCACCCGACTTGAGGTTCGCATGTGCAGGAGGAGAGGGGCAATGTTGGAGGCATTTTCGCGCAAAAGCTCCTTATCTTCTACGATGGCATAGCGACGCATCCCGGCCGTTATGCTCGTATCGTGGAAATGGTAGATACGCCACGAGTTGACGGCTTCATACACGGGCGAGGCGCGCAACAGTAAACGTGTTCCCTCAGACAAATTAAAACAGGCTATTTTGGATATGAGCCTGACCATCCACAACAAGCATACCGCGCTGCGATGAGGGTGGGAACTCCGCGGTAAGGTTCGCGGTAAGGGGGCGAATCAAAGAGAAGGACGAAGCGAATTTGACGTGCGAATTCGAGAATTTCTCTTTCAACGCTTCAAATTATACCACCTCGGATTAACAGCGTACGATAAACGAGGTGCGATTTATTGACAACGTGCGTATTGCGCATGTTTTTCGAATCATGAACGTATGCAGGAGCTCCTTTAGCGCCATCATCATGATGACCGTTTGCTGTCATGATTTTTCATGCGTATAAACGCTAATATCAGTCAATAAGAATATTCTCTCTGCTGTTTCGCTCCTCTCAGATGAGTTTGCCCTGGATAGTCAAATGTGAAGCTCGACATGGGAGGGGCGTATGGTATTATAGAAAGGGTATGAGAGAGACAATGGCAAAGGAGAGTTTACAAAAGGTAGTTGCGACGTTACATCGTGAACCGTCAACATGGGTTGAAGGTGGCGGACTCGAATTCAAACGAGCATCAGATAGGTTGCCTGAAAGTATGTGGGAGACTTACAGTGCTTTCGCCAACACAGATGGAGGCATCATTGTGCTGGGCGTAGAAGATAACGGAAGTGTATCCGGTGTGAAAAATCCAGTCATGATGCTCAAAAATTTGACGACTTGCCTGAATAACCCTGAAAAAGTCAACGTTAATTTATGTCTGGCAGATAATTCTGTGTGCGTAATGGATCTGGAAGGCTACGAAATCATAGCTATTTCAGTACCGGCAGCTGATGTGAATCAGAAACCGGTTTATTGCGGAGGTAACATGAAAAATACTTTTGTGCGTTCCAATGAGTCAGACGTGCGCTGTAGGGAGGACATGATTCAGCAAATGATTCGCGATAAAACGCTGAAAAGTGCGACAGCTCGATTGGTGCATCACACGACATGGGAATGCGTGGATATGATCAGCTGGAGAGCCTACCGAAATCGCATGATGAGCTATGATCCCGGTCATGCGTGGGTGTCGTTAGAGGATAAAGCACTTTTAGAGAAATTGGGGGGATACGTACGTTCCGAAGATGGGAAGGAAGATGGTCTCACGGTGGCGGGTCTACTGATGTTTGGAACAGATGATGCTATTCGTCAATTTTTCCCTCGTTTTCATGTCGATTATTTTGAATATGATGGGAGCGAGGAGAGGGAGAGCGGCAAAAGATGGATAGAAAGAATATATAATGACGGGAGCTGGAATTGCAACCTTTTCCAGTTTTTCTTCAGGGTGTTACCTCGGCTGGCGGAGCCTCTCAAGCGTCCTTTCCGTCTGAATGATGATATGACGGCTCTTGGAGAGACAACTGCTCACAAAGCTATCCGAGAAGCATTTGCAAATGCGGTTGTACATGCTGATTACGAAGGAGACGGGGGGATTATTATTCGACGTTACCCAGACAGAGTCGTGTTCATCAACCCGGGTACTCTTCTCATATCTCGGGAAAGAATGATGAGCGGAGGGGTAAGTGTTTGTCGCAATCCAGAGTTGCAGACGATGTTTTTGCGCATGGGAATAGTGGAAAAGGCCGGGGCTGGAGTTGACACGATTCTTAAGGGATGGATGGAGCAAAGTTTTATGCCGCCGCAAATTGTGGAGCGTAGGGAGCCATTCCAAATTGAATGGAGGTTGCCGTTTATCAGCATCATTCCCAAGAAAGAAGAAGAAGAATTGGTAAAACACATTGGGAAGAAGATCTATGAGAGTCTGAGTTTGGAACAGCGTACCCTTCTGCTCATCATTTCACAGATGAAAAAAGCAGGAAATAAAGAGATACGTGAGATTTATCCGTATATTCATACATACGACTTAACAAAGAGGCTTGCGGAGCTGGAGCATCTTGGTTGTCTCCGTTCTGAGGGTAAAACGTCGGCAAAGACGTATCGTCTACCAAAAATCGTCCAAACAGAGGGAATGGACGCTGCCGTCCGGCAGTACCCCGAAAGCGTTATCGAGGTGCGCAACAGAAAACGTGTTCCCTTAGACAAATTAAAACAGGCTATTTTGGATATTTGCTTTGATCAATGGACATCCAGTTCTGAAATGGGCAGACTCTTGAATCGGAAGTTGCGGTCCTTGCACACAGCGCTCAAAGTTCTGGAAGCGACAAAACAGCTTGAGTTACTACATCCGGATGAACCTAACCATCCACAACAAGCATACCGCGCTGCGGTGGGGGTGGAAACTCCGCAGTAAGGGGTGTGGAACTCCGCGGTAAGAGGCAGGAACTCCGCGGTAAGGTTCGCGGTAAGGACGAAACTTTGCAAGTTGTTTCGCAACTATTCATGATTTATGATGAATGGTTTGCGATTTTCAGAGCTCACACGAACTCCGCAGTAAGGGGTGGGGAACTCCGCAGTAAGAGGCAGGAACTCCGCAGTAAGGTTCGCGG
>CANRKR010000023.1 GCA_947631275.1 uncultured Akkermansia sp. | reverse complement strand
TCCAGAACTATCGTTTACGCGTCCTGCTCGAATGCTCCCGCCTGTTTCACAAAAATCCCTCTTTCCACAAAAATTTGCGTTGACCCCTAAAATAAAAATGCATCTGTCAGTCACTTGCAACTTCTGATAGACGCAAAAAACATCCCTACCTCAATACACGGGAAGGGATTCGAACCCCTGACCAACTGCGTGTAAAACAGCCGCTCTACCACTGAGCTACCCGTGCGGAATATCTGTTGCGCCGGATTTTAGCGCAGGAACGAAAATTTGCAAGAGAAAAAGTATGCTCTCATTCGAATAATCATGCGTTCTGCATTCGTTTCAAAAGAAATCCATGGTTCGAAATCAGGGGAAACTTCCGCGCAAGAAAACGCATGAGGCTTAAATACAAATCACGGAGTCAACAAATTACACGCCACATTGCCGTACCATCCTGCCCCTGTCTTAGCCGAACCGAATTATGATTTATGTCCCCCCTTGAAATCCGGAAAATACGCGCCACATGTAAGTTCATGAATTCGCGACTTCTCCCTCGGTCAGAGCAACCGCACTTTCAAATGTTTCCACTCCGCACACCTTTCCCTAAGTAAAACACCTCTGAGGCGCATGGCAGAGGACATCCGGAAGATCATGAACAAATCCATGGAAAAGGACGTGCTGGGATCTATGCAACACCTCACCCCGAACCTGCGGCACCGGAAGCATCGCAGGACCACCCCAGGTAGAGCTTGAAATCAAGCCGGAGAATTGGGACCTCTCTTGTCGTCCAGCATCACACTGCGAACGAGCTTTTCCATCGCTACCGGTGTCGGTACCACCCCCCACCGCTCTGTAATTCGGCGTATTTCTCTCGTACTGAATCTCACCGCATACGCCGCTACGGAGCTGTAGCTCGGGTGCCTTTCATCGCGCAGCAGTTCCTCAATGAGAACCCGCTTGCGCGCAGGGATGGGGAAATGCCCGCACAACCAGTGATCAACCGTACCGCTGCTCACGCCGAGGCGATCGGCCAACGTCGAGCGCGGTATTTTGAGTCTCTTGAGAGTTTGTGCTATTTCCTTGTAGTCCATGACCAGCTAGCATCATGGAACATATAATACGAGATGTCAAGCTAAAATAACAAAAGATTATTTTCTTCGCTTTCTTTCAGAAAAAATTAATAAAAAAACTGATATAGCCGTAACAGTTGAACTTTCAAGGGAATATGAAGCAGAGAAGCGATTTGACAAAACTGCAACAAATCCATAATTCTCTGACAATTATAATCCATGGTAAAGCCACAAATAAGAACGCTCCTTCTCCGCATGAGAGGAGACCATCCATTCAGGGAAATTACTCCTCATCCGGCACTCGTTGCACATGGGCGCCCAGTCCGACCAGCTTATCATCGAGGAGTTCATAACCTCGATCAATATGGTAGAGGCGATGGATCTCCGTAGTGCCTTCCGCAGCGAGGGCTGCAAGGACGAGAGCGGCGCTGGCACGCAGATCACTGGCCATCACGGGAGCTCCGGAAAGGCGCTCGGTACCGGTAATCACAGCGGTTCCGTTATCCATCTTAATATTAGCGCCCATACGTTTGAGTTCCGAGCAGTGCATGAAACGCTGGGGAAAGATGGTATCGCGGACGACACTGATGCCGGGAGTCACAGAGAAGAGAGCAGTCATCTGTGCCTGCATATCGGTGGGGAAACCGGGATAAGGACTCGTTGTGATCTTACCGCCACGCGGATTCTCTCCGGGGGCGACGTGAACCGAGCATCCGTCCGGAGAGAATTCCACCGAGTGCCCGCATTCGATGAGCATATCCGCAACAGCTTGCACATGTTCGCGGCAAATGCGGCGGACAGTGATACCGCGGCTGATGAGAGCACCTGCAACCATGAATGTGCCGGCCTCAATACGATCGGGGATTACAGAGTGTTCGCATCCGTGAAGGTGTTCGACGCCATGCACGGTGATGGTACGAGATCCGGCGCCTTCAATGCGCGCCCCCATCTTGTTGAGAAAATTTGCGAGATCCACCACCTCCGGTTCCCGAGCGGCAGATTCGATCACGGTCGTACCGCGAGCCAACACGGCAGCCATCATCAGGTTATCCGTTCCGAGCACCGTTGGACCATTATCACCGCGCATGTCAACAGTGGCGCCAACGAGGTCATTCGGGGCTTCAATCACCATATTGCCGCCCTTCACGCGAACACGCGCGCCGAGAGCCTGAATAGCACGCAAATGCAGATCGACAGGGCGATCGCCTATCACGCAACCACCGGGCAGCGGGAGGGTGCAACGCCTCATGCGTGCCATCATCGGCCCGAGCAAACAAATAGACGCCCGCATCTTGCGCACCTGTTCATAGCTGGCGCTGGAGCTGATACCATCGGTAGAATCAATACGCACTGTTCCGCTGCTGCGCTCGACAGAAGCCCCCAGCTGGCTGAGGATTTGAAGCATGTAATTCGTATCGGAGACATCCGGCACTCGCGAGATACGCACGGGTTCATCCGTGAGCAGGGCTGCGGCCAGAATGGGAAGCGAGGCATTTTTTGACCCGCTCACATTCACGGCGCCCTCCAGGGGATAACCTCCTTCTACAATCAATTTGTCCATAGGTGCGATAAATCAAATCAGGGTTGAACGGAGAGATAGATAATAGCTGCGGCGTAGCGCGCTTCTGCCGAATCCGTGCGGATGATGAGGCGATTAAGAACGCGCTTTTGCGTGGATACCGGAAAAACGCTCACGCTATAAAGTTCACCAGGATGCTCGGTCCTGGTGGTATAACGGAATGCATCGCCGGAAAGATCCGCGCTAATGATACGCTGCACAGGCGAACCTTTGGGGATGCGAATCTGCAAGAGCTTCTCTTCTGCTGCCGAGCCGACTTTCCAGATGAGAGAGCGAGTGCTGAGTTCAATGGCCTGCGGCACGCGGATGTCCATGGTCAGACGGGTTGTAGTACCGTCTGCCGTGGTAGCTTCGATTTGCTTGCGGACACTGCGGGCGAAATCGCTCACATCCACCGTGGCAGTGAGGCGGTTGCCGGAATGGCTCACCCTGGTGCAGTCGCAAAGGCTGCGGGAACGAGTGATGGCGTCATCCGCCGTAAAAACAACAATTGCCTCGCGTTGTCCGTAGGAGAGCTGCACCACCTGCGTACTCTCTCGGAAAGCCGCCCGAGCCGGCATCAGAGCGGCAAGGACTGTGAAAATGAGAGAGGGAAGAAAAAAGCTCTGCATCGCGAGGAGGGGAGAAAGCTGTGTCAGATCTCGGATTTTTCTGTCGCGGCATCCTCGTCGTCGTCCGTCTCCGCGAGTTCTGTGTCGGTCTCAGGATCCGGTTCGAAGAAGAACGAGGAGATGATGAAGAGACCGGCGGCGATGCACACGCAGCTGTCTGCCACATTGAAGGCGGGCCAGTGGTAAACCTCAGGGAAAGCATCTGCGGAAAACTGTGGAATCACCGAATGCACAAATGCTGCTAACTTCCCCGTCCAGGGGAGAGAAAAATCGAGAAAGTCGATGACCCGACCATTCATGACATTCTCCCAAAAGCCGAGGTGCTCGGAGCCGGCAAGGTTGAAGCCCTGCACGAGGCGATCTGTCATATTGCCGAGAACCCCTGCCATGACAAAGACCCAGGCAGCTTTTAGCAGCCGCGTGTTGAAGAAACCTTTTCTGTAGAGCAGGACCAGAACTATCAACGCCACCAGCTGGATGCCCAAAAACAGGTACGGAGCCCACGTTGTGGCGTTGCCGAGACCGAAAGCGACGCCGGTATTATGAATGTGAATGAGGTCAAAATTCAGCACTCCGTTACCCTGCAACACCGGAAGACGATCCATCACGGCTCCCGTCTGCGGATGCGGTGGGATAAACCAGGTCACGATGCACCACTTGCTGACCTGGTCGAGAGTATAGAGCAGGAGAACAGCGAGAAGAAGCCACAGGGTCGAATGATTTTTCATGGAATCGGTGTGGTTGATAGGGAATAGGGGAGACGGACCTAAGCGAGGGGAACATCGTTCATCACCTGCGCGCAGCGAGCGCAGAGCCCATCCTCATTGACAGCCGGCTCATACCGTCGGCAACGAGGACACATGGCATAAGCGCTCTTGACTGCGGTAGCAGAAAGCTCATCGCCACGCTCTATTTGCAAATCGGAGATGATGAAGAACTCCTTGGCAAAGTCAGTATTCTCCAGCAGTTCCATCACAGCGGACTCCTCGTTCTGCGGCAGCGTCAGTTTCACCACAGCCTCATTATTTTTGTTGAAGGTTTTGGCTTTGATCTGCTCCTCAATTGCCACCTGAATCACACCACGAATCTGCAGCAGCCGCGCAAAGGCGCCGGAAAGACCGACATCAAAAACGGGATCAGCCTCCGGGAAATCCTGCTCGTGCACGGAATCCTCATGCCCTGCGTGCTCCCAGGCTTCGTCGCAGGTGTAAACCAGAATCGGCGCGAGCAGGCGAACCAGCGCATCAAAAATGCGGGACAGAGCGAACTGCTTACTCAGCCGACGCGGCGCGCACTTTGCATCGCAGTACAAGCTGTCCTTGGTGAGGTCGATGTAGAGGGCTGAGAGTTCTCCGGTGCAGAAGCGATTGATCGCGGAAAATACCTTACGGAACTCATAAGCGTCGTAAGCCCCACGCACCTCGCGAATGAGCGCATTCAGGCGTTCAAGAATCCACGCATCCGCGGCTTCGAGTTTCTCGGGACGCGAACCGTCGTATCCCTTCAAATTCGCCAGCAAGATGCGCAGCGTATTACGCAAGCGACGGTACGGCTCGGCAATCTGTTTGAAGAGGTCTTCACCAAAGGGCACCTCATTCTGCCAATCGACGCTGCTGACCCAGAGGCGCACGATGTCCGCCCCATACTTTTCGTAGAAGTATTTGGCATCGGTTGGTTTCTGATAAGCGTCCTGTGCGCTCTTGGAAATTTTTGAGCGATCCTGGTTCACCACGAAAGCATGGGTGAGCACCTCTTTGTACGGAGCTACTCCGCGCCAGGCGCAAGAAAGCATCAGTGAGCTCTGGAACCAGCCTCGGTGCTGATCCGTCGCTTCCAGGTACACATCGCAAGGAGCGCAAAGCCCTTCCCTGTGATCCAACACCGCCACATGCGAGCAACCGGAATCAATCCACACATCCAGGGTATCTTTGCCCTTGCGCAGGTTGGTCGGCAAACCGAGTTTTTCGCAGAGCGCGGCATCAGAAAGCTCAAACCAGATGTTCGTGCCGTGCTGCTCCACCAGATCCGCTACGCGACGCACGATGTCTGCCTGCAGCAGTGGCTCGTCCTTTTCATTGTAAAACACCGGCAGCGGGATGCCCCACGTGCGCTGACGGGAAATGCACCAGTCCGGACGCGCCTCCACCGTGGATGCAATGCGGTTGCGTCCCCACGCGGGCAACCAGGTGGTCTTTTCAATCTGCTCAAGGGCCATGGGACGCAATTTCTCCATACTGATGAAGAACTGCTTGACAGCACGGAAAATAATCGGCGTTTTGGAACGCCAGCAGTGCGGGTATTGGTGCGTGAACTCCTCGCGTCCCAATAAACGCCCTCTCTGCACAAGCATCTCGATGACCGCCTCATTGCACCGGAACACGTGCTTGCCCACTAGCTCAGGGACCCCGCATTCCTCCGTATAGTTACCGTCGTCATCCACCGGTGAGAGCACCGGCAGACCGTACTGCATGCCCACGTTATAGTCATCTGCACCATGCCCCGGGGCGATATGCACCGCGCCGGTGCCGGTATCCATGGTGACGAATTGTCCCATCATGATGAGAGAATCGCGCTGCAGGAAGGGGTGCCGTGCCTTCTTACCCTCCATCTCACGACCGGGCAACTCCGCGAGCGTCTCCCCCGCTACCAACCCGCACTTCTCGCAAAAGATTTCCACAAGCTGCTTCGCCAGGAAAAGCGTGCGCTCGGAACCATCCACCGAGGAAGTAAACTTCTGCACCACATAGATGCTGTCCGGATGCAAAGCGATGCCGAGGTTACTTGGAAGAGTCCATGGCGTCGTGGTCCAAATGACCAGATCGCAGGAGACTCCCCTCACCGGCTCAGGGAGGGGGAACGCCACAAAAATAGCCGTGGAGGTGTCTTCCATGTACTCCACTTCAGCCTCTGCCAGTGCTGTATGGTGCGCGTAGCTCCACTGCACCGGTCGCATGGACTGGTACACCGCACCATCCTCCACCAGTTTGGCAAACACACGCAGTACCCAGGCCTCATACGCCGGATCCATGGTGACGTACGGATTCTTCCAATCGCCAAAAACACCGAGGCGGCGAAAGGAAACACGCTGTTGGTCGATGTAGGTGCGAGCAAATTCCGCGCAGCGTCGCCTGATATCCGCCGGCTCCAGTCCCTGCGCCTCCTTCACCACCTTCGCCTCAATGGGCAGGCCATGGCAATCCCACCCCGGCACGAAAGGGGCATAAAAGCCCGCCATCGTCTTGCTCTTCACAATGAGATCCTTCAGCACCTTGTTGAGCGCGGTACCCATGTGTACATCTCCATTGGCGAACGGAGGACCATCGTGCAGGACAAACCGCGGAGCTCCCTGCTCTCTGCGGCGGGTTGTAATCTTTTCGTAGAGGTTGCGATCTTCCCATTTCTTAAGGCGTGTCGGCTCATTTTTTGTGAGATCGCCACGCATGGGAAAACTCGTATCAGGTAAAAAAATGCTCTCTTTGTAGCTCTTTCCGCTCGCGCTCATACGCGCGGACTATACGCGCGCGGAGCCTGTTTGTCAAGCATTCTCCCGGACAATGTGCGGCGATTCGAACTTGACGACTAAGGTTAGTTTGTGAGAGAATCCACCCGTATGAAACGATACAAAAGAGTTCTGATCGGCATTCTGGTACTCAAAAAAGTTCTGATCGGCGTTCTGGTGCTGCTGTCGAGTGGCGCTTATCAGACCCGCGCAGAAAAGCCGACAGAAAACACACGCCCAAATATCCTTTTCATCATCACGGACGACCATGCTGTGCAAGCATTGGGGAGCTGCGATAAGGATTCCCCCGTTCCTCTGCCCGGCTTCCGACGCCTGGCGCAGGAGGGTATGGTCTTTGACCGCGCATATTGTGCCAATTCCCTCTGCGGTCCTTCGCGTGCATGCATGCTCACTGGACGCCACTCACACAATAACGCGTTCCTCTACAACTACGGCGGTCCTGCTTTCAACGGAGCCCAACCGACCTACCCGAAGATGCTCAAAGCTGCCGGTTACCAGACGGGTATCGTCGGTAAGTGGCATCTCATCTCCGCTCCCACCGGCTTCTACAGCTGGCAGGTGTTCCCAAGTCAGGGAGATTACTGGGATCCTACTTTCCTCACCGAGGGCAAGAATGGCAAAACAAAATCTCATATTGACCGTGGGTACGTAACCGACCTCGTGACGAGCAAGGCAATCGATTGGCTGGAGAACCGCGACGAAAGCAAGCCTTTCGCATTAATTGTGGGGCACAAAGCGCCGCACCGCAACTGGTTGCCGGCCCCGCGTCACTTGCAGAAGATCCGCGAGTACGTGGCGAAGATGACCCCGCCCGAAACGCTCTATGACAACTGGGCAAACCGTCCGGAGATGTTGCTGCACAATCGTCAGACAATTGGTTGGGATCTCTGCAACTGGAATGATTCGCATCTTCAGGAAGATCTCATCCCCTTCGAAGTGATGAAGGAAATCGTGCCGAAGAACCGTCTGGCGAATATGATCAAAAACGGGCGCTTTAAGGACGAAATCCCGGCAGATTTCGACCTTGCAAAGCACACCCCGAAATACGCGCCAAAAACTAACTTGGGCGACGGTCTTAAACCCGTAGAAAAGGGGGTTTTCCCTCTCTACCGCGAATTCTATGCCCAGCGCACACGTGACTTTGTGAAAGATTTCATAGAGGGGCGCATTAAGAGCCAGGAGGATGTTACTGTGCGGCGCTGGCGCTGGTACATGGAGGACTACCTGGGTACCATCCTCGCCGTGGATGAATCCATAAGCTCGTTGCTTAATTACCTCGATACTCATGGCCTCTCCGAGAATACGCTCGTGATCTACGTTGGTGATCAGGGTTTCTACATGGGGGAACACGGGCTATATGACAAGCGTTGGATTTTTGAGGAAACGCTGCGCATGCCTCTTGTGATGCGCTGGAAGGGACACATCCCCGCCGGAGTACGCAGTCAGGCCATGGTGCAGAACATCGACTACGCTCCCACCATCCTGGAGGTTGCTTCTGCCAACACTCCGGAGAATATGAGCACCTTCGATGGCGTGTCGCTTGTGCCACTCTTCAAAGACGGCAGTGCTCCGCAATTTGAGGATCGCCCGCTCTACTACGCCTTCTACGAGCAGCCGGGCGAGCACAATGCCCCGCGCCATGACGGCGTGCGCACCTCCCGCTACACCTTCGCCCACATCTGGACCGCTACTCCGGAGGAGAAGAAAGCCGGCACGCGCAAGCCGGAAAATGAATGGATGCTCATCGACAATGAAAAGGATCCGCAGCAGATGCGTAACGTCGCTCAGGATCCCGCGTACAAGGAGGTCATGGAGCAGCTGCGTACCACTTACGAAAAACTGCGTGAGCAGTATCGCGTGCCGACAGATTGTCCCGGCAGTGGTCCTAAAATTCCGGATTATATTCCCTCCTGGGGACCCGGAGAAAAGGATCACCTGTGATCTCTTTTTTCCTCCTGCTCCGCTCAGAAAGTTACTCCGGAGAATCGGTTCTCCTTTTGTTTTCTCCCGGCGTGAAATTTCACTTTCCGATGCAGAAAGTGGAGAAAACGCGTGTGAGAATGTCCTCCGTGTCGACACGTCCGGTAATGGAGCCGAGAGCTTCAAGAGCCTCGCGCAGATCGATGGCAACGAGCTCAGCTGCCAAGTTCTGAGAAAGGGAGGATTCGGCACGCTCAAGCGCATCCAGAGCCTGCTGCAGGGCAAAACGGTGGCGGGCGTTGACAGCAACGGCAGACGATTGCACGCCGAGAACAGAATCCGAAAATGCCCCGATAATAGCCTGCCTGAGTGTCTCGAAACCATCGCCGGTAAGACAGGAGATGCGGATGCCATGATCCGCGGCGTGGGAGGGATGCATCGGCAGGTCGCTTTTGTTCAGCAATACCAGGCGCGCCGTACCATCCGCAGGAGCGGTATCCTGCGGGAGAGGGAAATGAGGCGAGGAAGCGTCCCGCACCTCAAGAATGAGATCGGCATGATTCAAAGCCTCCATCGTGCGCTGCATCCCCACACGCTCCACACTGTCATCAGACTCACGAAGTCCGGCTGTATCAATGAATCGCAAACTGAATCCGCCGAAGATTATCGTCTCCTCAATGGTGTCACGAGTGGTGCCGGGAATTGCGCTCACGATAGCGCGCTCGTAACCAAGCAGGCGGTTCAGTAAGCAGGATTTCCCGGCGTTTGGCGCACCAATAATTGCCACGCGGATGCCCTCCCGCAACAAGCGTCCGCGAGTCGCCGTGCTCAGCAGTTGCCCGACATCACGCTTCACCCTGAAGATATCGGCGAGCAGGGATTGAATATTTTGCTCCGGAATATCTTCCTCCGGAAAATCAATGTGCGCCTCCAGCAAAGCGCAAGTCGAAACAAGGGTATCGATAGCCGACTGAACGGGTCGCTCAATCCCTCCGGCAAGCTGATGCTGCGCAGCGCGCAAGGCAAGATCGCTCCCGGCGCTGATGATATCCATGATGGCCTCGGCACGGGTGAGATCCATCTTGCCATTCTCAAAGGCCCGGCGAGAAAATTCTCCCGGCTCAGAAGGACGTGCTCCGCAAGCGAAAAGCCTCTCCAGTACGCGTTGCGTCACAAGCTGACCGCCATGACAGGAAAGCTCTGCCACGTCCTCACCGGTAAAACTGCGCGGCGCAGGGAAAAAGGTGAGCAGGCAGGAATCCAATACCGCACCATCCGCGTCACAAACCTGTACCAAAGTCACGCGGCGAGCGGAAGGCATTCGTTTGAGTCCGCTACAAGCAGTAAGAATTACCTCCCTCGTTTGCGAGCCGCTGACACGGATGAGGGAAAGAGCTCCTGTACCGGAAGGTGTGGCGATAGCTGCGATGGTGGACACGGCAGGAAAAGGAACGGCTGCGCAGGTGAACGATCGCCGGCGCAGCCGTTGAGTTAAAATTGATGCAGGTTTAAGCGCCCAGCTGGAAGCGGCGGAAAGCCACGACGCTGATGGTATCGCCCAACTCCCTGGATGTATTCTGCAGAAGTTTCTCCACGGTGATGGAAGTGTCCTTCACGAACTCCTGGTTCAGCAGACAACTCTGCTTGTAAAGCGCACGCAGTTTGCCGGGGAGAATCTTCTCCAGCAGAGCCTCCGGCTTGCCCTCGGCGATGAGCTGCGCTTTTGCGATCTCCTGTTCCTCCGCCACGAAAGCGGGATCCAGAGAGGAAGAATCAACGCTCTTGGGAGCGCAGGCAGCAATGTGCAACGTGAGATCCTTGCAGACCGTGGCAAAAACGGCATTCTCCGCCGTCTCAGGTTTCGTGCAGGCCACCTGCAGCAACACGCCCACCTTGCCACCCATGTGGATGTAGGAAGTCAACGATCCCTCACCCGTCATCGTGAAGCGGTCAAAACGACGCAGTTTCATGTTCTCGCCAATCGCAGCGCATTGCTCCGCGATATAGG
Organism: uncultured Akkermansia sp.; assembly: GCA_947631275.1. Classification (GTDB taxonomy): domain Bacteria; phylum Verrucomicrobiota; class Verrucomicrobiia; order Verrucomicrobiales; family Akkermansiaceae; genus Akkermansia. The sequence continues at coordinate 21,905 of CANRKR010000023.1, read as the reverse complement.
TCTCCACGGTTGTTCCCTCCATAGGGGTTGCCAGAGCTTGTTCCGTCGTGGTAGCAGAGGAGGCCTTCAACACGCCGCCGACCTTTGCAACGAGAGCCTTAAACTTGTCGCCCTTGGAGCAAAAATCCGTCTCGCAGTTGATCTCAAAGATGATGCCATCCTTACTCTCCACTTCGGTGGCCACCATACCCTCGTTGGCCTCGCGATCAGCCTTCTTTGCCGCCTTCGCGATACCCTTCTCGCGGAGATACTTGACGGCTTCCTCCATATCGCCGCCGCATTCCACAAGCGCGTTTTTGCAATCCATCATGCCGGCGTCTGTCTTGGCGCGCAGCTCCTTCACCATTTGTGCAGTAATCTCTGCCATATCAAAATCGAAATTTGTAAGGTTGAAATTTAGTCCGTGATGGGACGCGCCTTGTTGATCGCCTCCACCAGCACAGAGAGGATCAAGCGAATAGAACGCACAGCATCGTCATTGCCCGGGATGGGGTATTCCACACTGTCAGGATCACCATTCGTATCGGTGAGCACCACCACAGGAATGCCAAGGATGTGCGCCTCACGTATGGCGATGTCCTCATGATCGGCGCCGATCGCTACGATGGCATCGGGAAGGCCGCCCATATTGCGGATCCCGCAAAGATTGCGCAGAAGTTTCTCTCGTTCGCGGGAGAGGGCGGCGAGCTCCTTCTTGGACATACTCTTATACTCCGGCTGGGAAGCAAGATTTTCAAGATAATCAAGACGAGTAATGCTCTTCCTGATCGTGGACATGTTGGTGAGCATACCTCCCAGCCAACGGAAATTCACATAGTACTGCCCCGTAGCCTCCGCTGCCTCTCTTACCGCGTCCTGCGCCTGACGCTTACACCCTACAAAAAGGATTTTGCGGTTCTTCGCGGCCAAGTCTGCCAAAAAATTCGAGGCCGCATCCAGGCATTTCTCCGTCTGCTCCAGGTCGATGATATGAATACCATTCTTTTGGGCGAGGATATACTTCTTCATGTTCGGGTGCCATTTCCGGGTCTGGTGACCAAAGTGCACACCGGCTTCCACCATCTTGGTGATGAGTTCGTCTATCATTTTATTTCTGTGGGTTGATCAGCCTTAGAGCAGGCCAAACGGTTGATTGGAAGGTGCCGCATGGTTCCCTCAGCCTTCCTTTGTATGAGCGGCATCAGCAGGGAGGACGCAGGATACTCCCTTTCCCTTCCTCTGTCAATCTTTATCTCATAGGAATTTATGTCTTGTGCACTTCTTCCTGCATTTCACAAAGATCCAGATGCACTCCAAAACACTTGTAAATTACGGAAGATTACGGCAAAATGTCGAGCGCTCTGGAAGGGGATGAAGCGCATTATCATACACGTGGATATGGATGCATTCTTTGCATCTGTGGAGGTGAGAGATAACCCTGCACTGCAGGGAAAACCGTTGATTATCGGAGCTCTGCCAAACGAACGCGGAGTGGTGTCTACTTGCTGCTATGAAGCCCGAAAGTACGGTGTGCATTCCGCCATGAACATCAAGGAGGCCTACAGGCTTTGTCCCGAAGGAATCTACATGCGCCCGAACATTGACAAGTACAGGGCCATATCCAGACAACTTCGCGAAATATGGGATTCCTATTCCTCTGCCACCGAGGCGATCGCCCTTGATGAGGCCTACTTGGACGTAACGGCCCGGGCGGGAAATCTGGCAGGGGCGCGAGAAATTGCACAGATCATTAAGCAGCGCACGAAAGATGAGCTGGGGCTGACCTGCTCTGTGGGCGTGGCTTACTCCAAAATGGCTGCGAAGACCGCCAGTGAAGAAAAAAAGCCCGATGGATACTTCGAGATCCCCACAGCACAAGATTTTGTCAATCTGATCATAGATCGTAATGTTCGGGTTATCTACACCGTCGGAGAAAGGACGGCTCAGAAACTTTACGCGGTGGGTATTCGCACAGTTCGTGACATCCGTAAAAATAACGAAATAGTCGTTCGTCTGCTGGGAAAGCAAGGGCAATGGATCACGCAGCTCGCTTCGGGTATCGACGAACGGGAGGTGACGCCCCACCGTCCGCAGAATGCAAAATCCATCAGCCGCGAGGTTACCTTTCAGGAAGATGTGTGCAACTTTGCACTGCTCAGGGATATCCTTATTCTTCTTGCCTTGTGTGTGGAACACCGCATGAAGCGGCACCAGCTGCGCGGTAACGGCGTGACCTTGAAACTCACCTTTGCTGATATGAGAGGAATTACCCGATCCCGTAGCGCATCGGACTGTACCACAGCTCTTTCCATCTACCGGGAAGCAGTCCGTTTGCTGGACAAAGTAGAAAAACGCCCGGTACGACTCATCGGCGTGGGAGTGCACAATTTATCCGGTGAAGAGAAGCAACAACTTGTCATGAAGAGTCTTTTCTCGGAAACCGATGGTGGGGAGGATGAATCCATGAAAGACTTGCTTAATGACTTACAAAAGCGCTACGGACTGGATTTCGCGGGACATTTGGAACAGATATATCGGATGGATACGCTTCACAAAACGGTGGAGTACATGAGAAAGCGCTTTCGACATTAGCGAAAGTCATAAGCTGGCAAAGAAGCATGTCGCGCTAAGTAGTTATTAATTCATTTATATATAATTATTTACAAATAAAATCATCCTGCAATGCGAAGTCCTGTGCTTGCACTTGAAAAAGCTTTATGGTAGGCTGGAAGCATGGAGAAGCGACGCGGCAAATTGATTGTATTTGAGGGAATTGACGGAACAGGAAAATCTACCCAGGTCCGCCTGCTGAGAGAATACCTGGAGTCGCAGGGGATCCGGGTCGTAACCGATTACGAACCGACGCGCGGGGAGTGGGGAATGAGGGTGCGAGCAGCAGCGGCAAGTGGCAAGCGTCTGCCTGTGGAGGAAGAGGTGGACTGCCTGTTGCGCGACCGACGCGAGCACGTCGAACAGCTCATTACCCCTGCATTAGAGCGTGGCTGTTGGGTGCTCCTGGATCGCTACTACCCCTCCATGCTTGCCTACCAGGGTGCAACCGGCATTGACCCGATAGAATTACAACGTCTCAACGAGAGCTTTGCGCCGCAGCCGGATGCGGCATTCTGGCTGGATATCCCGGTGGAGGTAGCGCTGGGACGTATCCGCAACCGCGGCGAAACCAACGATGCTTTCGAACAGCAACATTTTTTGGAAGCCTGCCGTCGGATCTACGCGGCCTTGAAAGCTCCCTGGTGGCGACAGATCGACGCCACGGCGGATGCGCTCAACGTTCACACCCGCGTGCTCGAGTACGTCAAGGTTCTCCTCGGTGAACTCAGCTGAGTTCTTTGCGCCAATAGGCGAGACGATGCTTCGTGCGCTCAGCACCGGGAGATCCGGGATTGGTGCGCAAACGGAAAGCCCGCTCAAGATCAAAAACGCTGTGGACATCCTCGCCAAAGGCAGAGGAGATGGATTGGAACTGTTCAGGAGAAAGTTGATTCAGCGGAGTGTCGGTATCCACAGAGAAAGCAACAGCCTTGCCCACCAGCTCATGGGCTTGTCGGAAAGGAATCCCGCGACGCACAAGGTAGTCCGCAAGATCTGTTGCGAGCAGGAGAGGATCCGCCACAGCAGAGGCGCAGCGATCGGGGTTCATCTGCATCGCATCGATCATCTCGGCATTTACCTGCAGGGCCAGCAGAATGGTAGCGAAGGAATCGAAGAGGGGCTCCTTATCCTCCTGCAAATCGCGATTATACGTGAGTGGTAGCCCCTTCACCGCAACGAGCACGCTAACGAGGTTACCCACGAGTCGCCCGGTTTTGCCGCGAGTGAGCTCGCAGACATCGGGATTCTTTTTCTGCGGCATGAGGCTGGAACCGGTGGTGTGGGCATCTGACAAGGTGCAGAAGCCGAATTCTGAGCTGCTCCACAACACGAGATCCTCACTGAGTCGACTGAGATGAACTCCGATGAGCGAAAGACAGAAGAGACACTCCAACACATAATCTCGATCCGCGATGGCGTCCATAGAATTCTCCGTAACGGCATCAAAGCCCAATTCGGCAGCGATGGCAGCGCGGTCAAGATTGATTGTGGAGCCAGCAATAGCCCCCGAACCAAGCGGACACACATTCAAGCGACGCCGACAGTCAGCCAACCGCGAGGCATCCCGTGCCAACATCTCCACGTACGCCAGCAGGTGGTGTGCCACCGTCACCGGCTGTGCACGCTGCAAGTGCGTATAGCCCGGGATGCGCAAATCCTGGTACTGCTCCGCTTTGTCCACGAGAACGCGCTGCAACCCACGCAAAGCAGGAAGAATGGAATCGATACGGTCCCGGCAGTACAAGCGAGTATCGGTAGCCACCTGATCATTGCGGGAGCGTGCAGTGTGCAACTTGGCCCCCGTGGATCCAATGCGATGGGTCAGTTCGCTTTCGATGTTCATATGCACATCTTCCAATTCACGTTTCCACGCAAAATTGCCGGCGTCGATATCTGCGAGGATGCTGCGCAATCCTTCCTCAATGGCGTCAAACTCCTCTTGCGTAAGCATTCCGGCTGCCAGCTGCGCGCGGGCATGAGCTATTGAACCCGCAATATCATGCCGATAGAGTTCCCAGTCATAAGATACAGATTCCGAATAGCGCAGCACCTTGTCAGCTGTCGCTTGAGTAAAGCGTCCTGTCCACATAGTGGGGCATTATAGACTGCCCCCTCCTGCAAGTCAACTCTCGGAAATATACGCTGCGGGACAACCCCTCTGACCATCGTAACTTTCAGAGACCAATCCATAAATTCCGCAAGGAGAAATGGAGAAATCCCGAGCGTGTCCGGCACGGATGAGAAGCACAAGAATATTGGACATTAACACGTTCTACACGACTGTGATACGAAGGAACTGATTATCTCGCACAATTCGACGATCAATCTAATCACCTCGGAACACATTCCTTCCGGGTGTGCACCATTCTGTCTTCTCAATGAACAGCTGACTGCCGTAAGTTATCCCGCAATGGAAAATCGTACGCATACCAGGGACGGGAATCCGTCAGTCTGTAATGCCACCATTCTTTGGCGTAGTTTTCAAAACCCACGGCACGCATGGCATCACGCAGGATACTACGGTTGATTCGCTGCCGGCTGGTCACCTCCGGGGAATCCGTCGCAGACTTGGGATCCAGCAAATCATGTCGCCCCCCCATATCCACAAGCTTTCCGTCTTTCAGGCGATAGAGGGTAATATCCACAGCGATGCCCCATGTGTGCTCCGAGCTATCGCCAATGTAATGATCCTCATAGATTTTACGCTTGGTGATACGCGGATAAAAGGTAGCTCTCGTACTCTCATCGGAGGAGTACGACCACGCGCGAAAATCTCGCAATGCGCGGATGGGACGATACGCATCCCATATCAAGAGGCCATATCCTTGTCGTTGCAAAAGTTGCGCGGCACGCCGCAAGGCTCTGGCAGCATCCTGCCGCAGAATGGCGCGCTTCCCCTCATACCCGGTAATCGGTCGTCCGACAAAATTATCGTTACCAGCGTATTTCAAATCTGCTCGCACCCACGGCGCTACCTCATCCACATAGCAGAAACCTGCCGGCATTTCGCATACCGGCGACACTCCCACCGCTTCCCTCTCCTGCTGCACACAGCTTGTCACTAACCAGCCGAGCGACAGCACGAGTGAGATCCACTTTTTCCTGGCTTCCCGCCGCTTCACCTTGAAAAAACGCATCCCCAAGAGCGGGTGAAGTCCTATCTGCATACACGGCTCCCCATCCTGCCCCAACGGGAAAGACAACTGAAACGGAAGAATAATCAGGCCTCCTTTTTAGCCTCTGCTGTCTTCTTCGCAGCGGGTTTCTTTGCCGGCGCCTTCTTTGCGGCAGTCTTCTTGGTCGCTGTCTTTGTCTCAGCCGCCTTACTGGCCGCAGTCTTCTTTTCAGTTGTTGCAGATCTCTTGGTTGCTGTACCCTTCGGCGTGCTGCTCGTCTTTTTAGCGGGCGCTTCCTTGACAGGCGCTGCAACCGCCGGCTCAGGCGAAGAATCCGTTACCTTCTTCGCTAAAAGCACAGGCGAGGTTGCACTGCTGTTCTTAAGCATCTCCTTGCGACGCTTGATGTAGGCGTGACGCCGACGGCGCTTCGTGACTTTGCGATGTTGTTGACCCATCTTATCTTCTGATTTTGTAGGGAAGGCAAGAAGCCCGCCCGAAGTTAGTAAGCTGCCTATGTATAGCCCATATGGAGCGATATAGCAAGGCTAAAAAGCGCTACTGACACAATTAGATTTCAAGCAACACACGATCAGAGCGACCTAAAAAACGTCTTGCCAATCAGCGGTAATTCGGTCATACTGTCCCGCGTTCATTCGCATGAAATTCCTGAGACGCAATCTGAGCCTGATGCTCGCGGTGAGGTATCTCAACCCTCTGCGTACATTTTTCTCGATCATCACTCTGATCTGCCTGCTGGGTGTAGCTCTGGGCGTGATGGTGCTCATTGTGGTGCTTAGCGTGATGGAAGGTCTGCAGGAAGAAATGGAGACTCGTACCCTTGCTTTCACACCCCATTTCGAGGTTTGTCTCTACAGCGGACCGCAGCGTATCGCTCTTGGCGAGCAGGAAACGCATTGGAACGAGCTATTGCAGAGGATTCAAACAGTGCAGAACGTCACTTGCGTTTACCCACAGATTGAAGGAGATTCCTTTGTGTCCGGCGATTCCTCCCGCTCGATGGCACGCTTTTCAGCGCTTCAGCCGGGAAACAGTGCTCAGTTGGAGCCTCTGTTGCCTATGCTCAGACAAGGCACCTTTGATTTCGGCGCCGGCCTGGACCAGGAATGCGTTATTTCTTTGCGTGTTGCTCAAACGCTTGACCTGAGTGTGGGTGACAAGCTGCATCTCATCCCTATCGGCAGTCAGGATGAAATAGCTTCGGTATACTCACTGATCCAGCATCCTCTTCAAACCCACGAGGATCATGAACTTATGAAAGGGCTTGCCTCCACATTCGAAGGAAGCACACCTGCGGGAGAAAAAGGAAGCATTGTGGATCCGGAAAAGTTGACGGCGCTGGTGGACCGCATGAATCGTCTACTGTTTGAAAATAAGCTTCGAAGCAGCGAAAGAAAGGCCTTGCAGGAATTTTGCGACGATGCCGCTGACCACATGGCCCGGCAGCCTTTCTCCGCCCCGGAGAAAAACCGCTGGCTCACACGCGCCGCAGAACTCGCAGGGCTGGATCGGGATCGAGAGGACGGTAGAGCTGTCAAAGAAATCAACAAAATGGTGATGCCTATGGACCTTACTGTGGTGGGTGTTTACCAACCGCCGGAGAACATGCCCGGCCCGGGCATTTATCTCCCTCTCCCCATTGCTCAGGAGATCAGTGGCTACAATCAGAGTGGGGACGACGAGGTAATGGGCATTTGCGTGCGCGTGAAAAATCCGCACGAATGTGATAAGGAGCTCCGACTCATCCATGATCTGTTGCCGAAGTTTGATGCGAATGATGCACCCGAACAAATGGAACGGTTCTGGTCGGTCGAGCCCTGGACCAGAAGCTTTGAACAATGGTACAAACTCATCGCCAACGAACGTATCATGATGAGTTTTGTGCTTTCCATTATCTCTCTCATCGCCAGCTTCTGTATTATGGCAGTCATGTTCACGGTAAGCCTGCAACGACGACGAGAAATCGCTGTGCTCCAGGCCTTGGGCGCTACTCCCGCCAAAATCATGGCCATCTTCACCTGGCAGGGGGTCATCATTGGGCTGGCAGGAGCCCTGCTGGGCGTTGTTCTTGCTCTGCTCGTACTCCATTTTCGACTGGAAATCCAGGCGGCGTTGGCATCCATTAATTTGGATCCGTTCCCCATGGAAGCGCACGGCATCGTTCTGCCCGCCGCCTACACGCTCTCTACGTTCTTTTGGCAAGCTTTCCGCGCATTCATCATGGTCATCATTGCGGCGACCATCCCTGCCCTTTTCATCTCGCGGCAGGACCCCGCCAGGGCTCTCCGTTCCAATTGAGTCATGTATATCTACTGGATAAAGGGCAACAAGAGGCGTGGACCGGGTACGGTGGCGGATTTCATCGGCATGCTCGAAATCGGAGAGGCTTCTCCGGATACCCTCTGCTGGCACGCTGGCTGTTCCAGCTGGGTGCCGGCTCGGGAGCTGCCTGCCCTGAGTGCGTATTTTCAGGAAAAGAGAGAAGAGGAACAAATTGACAGCAATCCGAACGCCCCAGCTGAGACCCCGGACATCCTGCAACAAGCCACCGCGGTCGGAACCGTGGACCCCGCGTCCCCGCAACAAGCTCCGTCCTGCACAAGTCTCTACCTGCCGCAACCGGCAGAGCGCTTCATGGCGCGCTTGGTGGATTGCTCTCTCTACGCTGTGACAGTAACAGGACTCTGCTATCTTCTCCGCATCCCATACTCTCCTTACTTTCAACCGGGAAGCCTTCTCTTCTGGCTACCCATGCCGCTGCTGGAGGCGCTTAGCATCCATTTACGACTCTCCACACCCGGAAAAGCGTTCTTCGGTATCGTTCTCTTCACTCCATCGCACCGCGTCTCCTTTGCCCGGGCCCTCGTTCGCAGTTTTCTGGCAATGCTGATGGGTATGGGCTGCATGCAACCTTTGCTGGCGGTCATCACCCTGCCGCTTACTCTTTACTCGCTCAATAAGCGGCGCCTCACCTCATGGGACATCCGCACCGGTGTCATTCCTGCACAGGTGCGCCGAGAACGCGGCAGTTTCTTGCGCATCTGGCTTTTCATCATTGTGATGCTGGTGAATCTTCAACTTTTCTCATTGTTCATGCAACCATGGCTGCCGGATATGATCAGTGAGCTGCATTCCTACTGGCCGGAAGCCGCGGAAATGCTTGGACAACAACTTCCCCCTTCGTGAGTTCCCACCCGGCACAACCAAACCTTCGTGCATATTTTGCACTTTACTTCACTCCCGTTTTTTGCTAGAAAAGGAACGCCATGGATTTAGAGCAACGCAGTATCTCCGCCGACACGATCACCCCCCACTTTGAGCGCTTTTTCGGGCACAAGCCACAGGTCATCTCCGCTGCTCCCGGTCGCGTAAATCTCATCGGAGAACATACGGATTACAACAACGGCTTTGTCCTCCCCATGGCTTTGGAACGCATCAATGTCGTCGCCGTTGCTCCCTCCCTCACCGGTCAGCACCGCTGGATCGGCTCACTGAAGGATTCTCCCATCACCCTCTCCTCGGAGGAGGCGAGTACCCCCGGAGAACCGTTCTGGAGCAACTACGTGCGCGGGGTGATCTGCATGCTTAAGCGCCGCGGAATTGAGGTCCCGCCCGTGGATATGCTCGTGGACACAAATGTGCCGTATGGCGGCGGCCTGTCATCCAGCGCAGCATTTGAAGTCTCTGCCTGTACAGCCCTATCTGCCCTTTGCGGCGTGGATATTTCCCCCACCGAACGCGCCCTCATCGGGCAAGAGACTGAGCATGAATTCGTGCATGTCCCCTGCGGTATCATGGATCAATTCATCTCTGCCAATGGGAAAAAGGATCACGCGCTTATGCTGGATTGTAAGGATCTCTCCTACAGGCACATCCCCATGATGGATCCAGAGGTGAGCGTACTGGTAATCGACTCTGCCGTAAAACATTCTCTGGCGGATGGGGGCTATGCAACTCGTCGTAAAAACTGCGAAGACTCCTGCGCTATCCTCGGTATACCGTCCCTGCGAGAAGCAACCCTGGAATTGCTCGAGGAAAATAAAAACAAACTGGGCGATCTATGCTACCGCCGGGCACGCCATGTGGTAGCGGAAAACATGCGTGTAGCCACCTTCGCCGCAGCTCTGGAGCGAGGGGATTGGGAAGCCGCCGGTATCGCCATGCGCGGTTCGCACGCCTCATTGAGGGATGACTTTGAAGTTTCCTGCGCGGAAGTGGACACCCTCGTAGCTCTCAGCTACACCATTCCCTCTGCCTCATCCGTATATGGTGCCCGCATGACCGGCGGCGGATTCGGAGGTTGCATTGTGGCGCTGGTGAAAAGTGAAGTCGTGGAACAAGTGGCTCAGGAAATGCTTGAGGGATACCGTGAAACACTCGGCATCGAAACAACCTACCTCGTGACGCGCCCCGGCGCCGGCGCACGTGTGCTTTACAAGGCCTGAAAATCCATCTTTCCTCTTATCACACAGAAACATCCACCAACAACCTATGAACACAAAAACTATCGTGAAGTGTCTTGCCTCGTCTGCTCTCTTTTGCGGCGCTCTGGCGGGAGCCAGTGAGACGGAAGTTGCCGCAGGCGCCGTGCAAAGCGTGCTACCAATTTGGGAAATGGTAGTCTTCTGCGTTGTCGTTGTCGGCGTCATCGGCTTGGGCATCTGGAAGTCTGGCGATAAAAACGAAACCTCTGAGCAAAAGGAGAAGAATGGTGCGGCGGATTACTTCCTCGCCGGACGAGGATTGAGCTGGTGGCTCGTTGGCTTCTCCCTCATTGCTGCCAACATCTCCACTGAACAGTTCGTTGGCACGAGTGGTAAGGCAGCCAACTGGGTGGGGCTCGCCATCGCCGGGTACGAATGGCTCGCAGCCATTGTGCTGGTTATCGTGGCGTTCACCTTCCTGCCCATGCTGCTCAAGCGCGGCGTGTACACCATCCCGCAGTTCCTGGAGGAACGATACAACGGTGCTGCCCGCACCATCATGGCCGTGGCCAACCTGATCATCCTCGTGGGTGTGCCGACGGCCGGGGTTATCTTTGCGGGGGCAAAAGTGGTCTCCGGATATTTTGACCTGTCTATGCCGATGGGCTGCATCATCATCGGAGCCTGTGCCACGATCTACGTGTTTGTGGGGGGGCTGAAAGCTTGCGCGTGGACGGATCTCATCTGGGGCGCAGCGCTTATTATCGGCGGCGGCGTGGTGGCATGGTTCGCCATTGAGGCCATCGGAGCAGCCGACCCGAATGAACTCATCAAAACCGCCTCCGCCACCTCCGGCGCCACGGTAGATTCTATCCGCAACGCTTCCGGCGTCGAACGTTTCTTTGCTTTGAACACCGGAGATGCCATTACTGCCACCAATGCCGTAGGTGGTAAGCTGCACATGATCCGCCCGGCAGATGATGCTGAGATTCCCTGGACAGCTCTCTGCCTGGGTCTGTGGATCCCCAATTTCTTTTACTGGGGCCTCAACCAATACATCATGCAGCGCACACTAGCCTCCAAGAGCCTCGCTGAGGGACAGATGGGCGTGGTGTTCGCCGCGGGGTTGAAACTCCTCATCCCCTTCGTGGTACTCATCCCCGGCATTCTCGCATATAACCTGTTCAGCAGCGATATGCGCTCCGGAGCCGAACAGAAGATGGCGGCAGCCCTCGCTGCGGCAGAGCGCGCAGTTCAAAACGGCAAGACCCCTCTCTACAATGTGACGGCTGATTATCTCATGACCGATGTGGAAAAAGGTGTAGGTTTCGTGGTGAAGAATGCAGAGGCAGCGGCCTCTCCGGAGCAGGCCGCCATGGTAAAGCAGCTCTCCGACGATCTCATGCGCGCTGCTACTGCTCTCGAAATTGAAGGGACGGAACACCAAGTGCCTGAACTCGCTGAAAAGTACGGTGTCACCATCCCTGACAGCGCTACCACACCGGAAGGGAAAGTGATTGTAGTGGCAGCCGGTATCGCGGATAAACTCGCCCGCAAGAATGGTGAGATTCTCGCGGCAAAGGCCGGGGATGCAGCCTTCGTCACTACGGAGGCTATCAGCGGATACGACTACGACTCGGCATTCGGCACGCTGCTCAAGCGGCTTCTCCACGGTACAGGATGGGCCTGGTTTGTACTCGCCGCTCTCTTCGGTGCGGTGGTCAGCTCGCTGGCTTCCATGTTGAACAGTGCATCAACCCTCTTCACCATGGATATCTACCACAAGCTGCGCAGTGAGAGGTCCTCGCAGCGTGAGCTGGTAAATGTGGGCAAGATCGGCGTGCTTGTGTTTGCCGGCGTCGCCCTCTGGCTTGCTATCTTCCTGTCAGATAAACTGGACAGTATCTTCAGCTACATTCAGGAGTTCCAGGGCTTCCTGAGTCCTGGTGCCCTCGCGGTGTTCGTCTTCGGTTTCTTCATTCCGAAGTGCCCTCGCTACTTCGGCTGGCTCGGCATTGCCATCAATGTGGTCGAGTATGGTGCCCTTAAGCTTCTCTACCCGGAAATGGCTTTCCTCAACCGTATGGCCGTCTGCTTAATCACCATCATGGTGATTGGCGCGGTTCTCACCCTTCTCAACCACTTCACTGGCGGTAAGGCTGTCGTTCTGGAAAATAAGGGCATCATCGAAATGAAGTCCTCTGCCGGCGCCAAAGTTTTCGGTCTGGTGGTAGTTCTCCTCACGGTGGGACTTTACATCCTCTTCTGGTGATTTCCCGAACTCGGCGGCTTTTTCAGCGCTAACTGCAAGACCTTTGCGTCGTTCCCTACGCCGCTTTTCATGGTCTTTTTGCACCGTAGCAAACGTGTTTCGTTGCTCCTTCATACCGATTTTAGCAAGAAAGAATAAAAAAAGACAGATTCGTCCTTGACACATGGATATGTTTGTTGTATAGTCCCGCCCACACGCTTATGGCTAAAAAGAGTTCGATCGAAAGAAACAAGAAGAACATTGCTACGGCTGAACGCTACGCTGAGAAGCGCGCCAAGCTGAAAGCAGAAGGTGATTACGTGGGGCTGACCATGCTGCCCCGCAATGCCTCCCCGACGCGGGGCGTGAACCGCTGTGAACTCACCGGACGCCGCCGCGGCTACTTGCGCCGTTTTCACCTTTCACGTATCGCTTTCCGTGAGTTAGCAAGCAACGGGATGATTCCCGGGGTGACGAAGGCAAGCTGGTAAGAAAGCTGATCTGCGGCAAGCAGACAGGAGAGCGCGCGGGCTATTCTGAAGGAGTGGCTCGCGCTTGTTTATGCCGATATACGAGTACATAGCTGAGCATCCGGAAGACCCGACACGATCATGTCCGATGTGCCGTAGAGGATTTGAGTTGAGAAGGGGGATTGATCGGGAACCACTCACACATTGTCTATATTGCAAAAACCCGGTGCGTAAGAAGATCAGTCCGGTGAATGTGCCGAAGCTTACCGCGCCCCTCTCCGTAAGCGATGCAAAAAAAGCAGGTTTTACCCTCCTCGAAAAACGCGACCGCGGCACCTACGAAAAACTCTAAATGGACGAATCCATCCGACAAATCAAAAATTGGCTTCTCCTCTCCCCCGAGCAGGTGCAGCAGCTGCATTGGGATTACCCAAGTCTCGAAACAATTATTCTGTTCCTGATTGGAGTAGGCTTCTTCCTTTTCCTCAATGCTTTCTTTGTGGCGAATGAATTCGCCAGTGCACGCGTGCGGGAAAGTCAGCTGGCGGCCTCCGGCGATGATTCCAGACGCCAGGCGCGCTCTCGCAAAAATGCCCTGCATATTGTCCGCCATCTCGATTCCTACCTTTCTGCCAACCAGGTCGGCATCACCATCGCTTCCCTCGCCCTCGGCAACCTCGGCGAACCTTTTATCGAACAGCTTATCTCCCCTCCCCTCAGCTATTACTTACACTTGCAACCGGTAGTGGTAAGTGTAATTTCCTACATTGTCTCCTATTCTCTCTTCACTTTCGCGCACGTAGTGCTCGGTGAACTGGTGCCCAAGAGTCTCGCTATCCGCCACCCGCTGGAGGTCGCACTAGGCACCTCCAACGGCATGGTTCGTTTCGCCCACTGCACAGCGTGGATTGTGAAACTCTTTAACAATACCGCCAATTCCATTGCCCACCTCCTTTTCGGCGTTGATCCTCACTATTCCCCAAACAACTACCACAGCGCCGAAGAAATTGCCCACATTGTGGAAGAGAGTGGCCGCAGCAAGGAGGTTACTGAAACGGAGGCGGAAATCTCCATGAATGCTTTGGAACTCAACGACCGCTCTGTCCGCGAGATCCTCGTGCCTCGCAATGACGTTGAACTGCTTGATATCAACGACAGCTTCGAGAAAAACCTCGAACTCGTTACCACGAGTCGCCACAGCCGCTTCGCCCTCGTGGACGGTCATCTCGATGACGTCAAAGGCTGGGTGCATGTGAAAGATATGCTCAAACTCGTGCGCACGCAGAGCACGGATATCATGAGCGTGCGGCGTCCGCTCAAGGTGGTGCCCGAAACGATGAAGCTGGACACCCTGCTAAACTTCTTCTCCAAGGAGCGTACGCACAGCGCTCTCGTGGTGGATGAGCACGGCGTGGCGCTTGGTCTGGTTTATCTGGACGACGTGCTGGAGGAAATTGTCGGCAATGATATCCAGGATGAATTTGAGGCGGAGGAAGCTCGAGAATTTTACGCCCTGGGCAACGGACAGTACATAGCCAGCGGCTCCATCTCCCTTTTCGATCTCGAGGAAGAGCTCCCCGGCATCGGCGAACTCGACAACGACGCTGGCATCTCCACCCTTGGCGGTTTCATTACCGATCGACTCGACCATCTCCCGGAAGTTAACGAACAAATTCGTATCCGTGATTATCTCGTCACCGTAACCGCAACTGATGGTCGTCGCATCACCCAAACCCGCATTCAGCACGATCCTCTCAACGACGATGATGAGAAGGATGATGCTCAGGAGGAATAAGGAGGAATCACGGACTACGTGCAAAACATCTGGTTTACAACGCTCTCATCCATTGTGACTCCGTCGCGATCGTTTTTGTGTTCCGAAGGCGCCAGCTCCCATTCAAACGAAATTTAACAAGCCTCGAAGGATGCCGTGACGTTCAGAAATTGGATTCGAAAGTTATTTGGTTTGAAGACGGAGGCTGTCGCGGCAGCGGCAGCAAAAAGCGAGCCAAAGGAGGGATATTGCAGAGGAGAAACGGCGTCTGTCGAGAATTCCCCCGATGCCGAGAATTGTAGTGACCGAAGAAAAGCAGCAAAACTTCCTCGCAGGGAGGATAAGTATCCGCCGGATGCTACGTCGCGGGCGGTGATGAACTTGATACACAGGGGCCGCAACCTCTTCATAACCGGTGGCGCCGGAGTGGGAAAATCATATCTGCTGCACCAGCTCAAACAGGAACTTAAGGAGAAGCTGCATGTGACAAGCACGACAGGTATCTCCGCCTTGAATGTTGGTGGGCAAACGCTGCATTCGTGGGCCTGTATCGGCATAGCAAACAAACGCGTGGACACCGTCATTGCCTATATCAAGGAAAACCAGACTCTTAAAAAAATACTCACCGACTGTGAAATTGTCGCCATTGACGAGATTTCCATGCTCGATGATTACACGTTTGATTACATCGACAACGTTCTGAAAGGAGTGCGGGGAAATAACAGACCTTTTGGGGGCATTCAGGTTTTGATTTTTGGGGACTTCTTCCAGCTGCCCCCGGTCAAAATGCAGCAGAATAATCGCCATTATTGCTTCATGAGCCAGACATGGAAGGAACTCGATCTATACCCCGTCATTTTGAAAACAGTGAAGCGTCAGAGTGACAAAGCTATGGCAACGGCTTTGAATCATCTGCGCATTGGGAAGATAAGAGAGGAAGATATCCAACTTTTTCAACAACGGGAAGTGCCTCCCGCAAAAGCGCTACCGGAAAACGTCCTGCAAATCTTCGGAGCAAATAAAGATGCGGATGCGCTCAATCTTATGAAACTGCATGCCTTGAGCGCAAAATCATTTTATTATCAATCTCAGGACAATTTTCATCGGTATAGCGGCGCTGACGACCGGAAATCCACCATCGACATAACACGGGGAGGAATTATATCCCTGAGCGAAACAGAGAAAAAGATATGGGATGAATTTGACAGGGACTGCAGGGCGCCCCAACTGCTTGAACTCCGGCTTGGCTGCCGTGTCATGCTGCTGAGCAATATTGACCTGAAAGGAAGATTGGTGAATGGCACCTGCGGCACGGTAACGAAGTTGGAAGAAAACAATATTGAAGTGTTGTTTGATGGACACTCCAGACCTCGCGCGGTTCTTAAGGAGAACTTCGATTGCATGCGCGCCGGGAAAGTTGTAATTGATCGCACTCAGTATCCACTGCGTCTCGCGTATGGTGTTACCATCCATAAATCGCAAGGGATGACCTTCGACCAACTCATTGTTCATATGAACAAGATTTTTGATTACGGACAGGCGTACGTGGCGCTCAGTCGCACTCGTACGCTTGAAGGACTTTATATACGCTCCTTTGAACGCCAACTCATTGCAGCAGACCCCAAAGTTATCCAATTCTATGCGGATCTGTCAGCCGGAGCCGTTGATTTAGAGTCCTGCTCCTAAAAAATTGGGGACTCTGTCCTTTAATCTCATGCAAAAAATTGGCTTCTCAGGAAAAAAGCACCCGCAGCAGACGCGTAACCGGCAGGCCGATGACATTGTCAACGTCTCCCTGCACGGCCTCGACGATGAGTTCGCTCTTTTCCTGCATGGCGTAAGCTCCGGCTTTGTCCAGCACGGGAACCTCGACCAGGTAGTGGTCAATATCCTGCGGAGACATTGCACGAAAGGTGACCCTGCTGATCTCGGCGAAGTCGCGCTGTTCCCCTCCCGGCATACGAACTGCCACGGCGGTACAGACGCAGTGCGTACGCCCCTGCAGGAGCGTGAGCATGGCGCGGGCGTCGTCGAGATCGCGAGGTTTGCCGAGAGGTTCGCCATCAAGGAACACGAGCGTATCTGCCCCCACCACGATATCTCGGGGGAAAAGAGATGACACAGCCTCCGCCTTCATCTTCGCATTGCGGGCGCAGAGATCCTGCGGAGAAAGGTCAGCAGTTTGCAGCTCGTCCACCTCCCGCGTAATCACGCAGAAGGAGAGTCCTTCGCGCAGCAGCAGATCGCGTCGCCGCGGGGACCCGGAAGCAAGAATCAGCATGCGAGTTTGCCGTTCGGGCTCATACGACCCAGCACACGATGGCGGACCTCGTCGCTCAGCTCATGAATGCGCTGGATGGTCGTGCCTTTCAGCTGTTCGGCTCGGGCACGGCAGGCGTCACGATCCTCGCGGGAGGCAAACTCCAGCCCGACGAGTGCGCGACCCACAGATTCCCCGGAATAGCGGTAGTTGAAATAGCACAGATTTGCATATTCACCCATCACCCGCATGAACTCCAGGAAGGCGCCCGGTCGCTCCGGGAACTCAATGACGAAAAACACCGGATGACTCAGGTGCACGCGGTCGTAGGAAATCATGCGGAAGTTGACATCCTCATCATTTGTCACGTCCTGCGCTTTCATGTTATGCTTTGCCAGGCGGGCATCAATCTGAGCGAACTGCTCCCCCGTACCCAGCACGCCAAAGACGGGGTATTGCATGTCGGAATCGATGCGACCATATTGCACATCCACCAGTTGAACGCCTTCCGGAATGCTCTCGAGATACTCAAGAATCTGGTTGCGCTCCGTGCGCATGGGCAGACGCAGGTAACGCAATTTTCTGTTGCTCTCCCGCACCCCTCCTCGGCTCGCTACCACACCAAGCTGGGAGAAGTCCATATTCGCGCCGGAAAGAATCACAAGGCATTTCTCGCCGGGAAGAATGCGCCCGTTATCCCAATCCTGCATGAGAGCGGCAAGTCCCATGGCGCCGGAGGGTTCCGGAACCACGCGAATGCTGTTCCACACAGCGCGCATAGCCTGGCTGACTTCATCATTGGTCACTGTCACAAATTCATCAATCAGTTCGCGGCAGAGAGGGAACGTGTTCTCGCCCGCGATACGCACCGCCGTACCGTCGCAAAATACATCCACATACGAGAGTTCGCGTCGCTCGCCGGCCTCCACCGCCAGCTTCATAGAAGCCTGATCCACGCCCTCCACGCCGATGCAACGGCACCCCGGCCAGAAATGCTTAAACCAGCAGGCGCAGCCGGATGCCAATCCGCCGCCGCCAATCTGCAGGTACACGCGATCAAAAGCCCCTTTCCCGCTCATGACCACCTCATCCGCCAACGTCCCCTGCCCGCCCATGGTGGTCAGGTCATCGTAGGGATGCACGAAAGTGAGGTGATTCTTCTCAGCAAATTCATGCGCAGCAGTCGATGCGGCATCGTAGGAATCGCCAATCAGCACGATCTCCACATGCTCCCCGCCATGCATACGCACGGCATTCTGTTTCACAGCAGGAGTTGAGCGTGGCATGAACACCCAGGCCTTGCAGCCAAGTTTAGCAGCGGCAAGGGCAACTCCCTGCCCATGATTTCCTGCACTGGCCGCCACCACTCCTCCGGCGCGCTGTTCAGGCGTCAGCTTGGCCATGCAGTTATACGCACCGCGCCACTTGTACGCCTTGATAGGCCCCAAATCCTCTCGCTTGGCAAACACTTGCGCTTCAATTCCGGGCAGATTCAACTGCTGCAAAGGCGTCGGTTCCCCCACGGCGTACACGCGCTGGCGCGCGCGCAGAATCTCCTCGAACAGTTTTTGCTCTAATTCACTCATAGCTTCACGATGTTTCGAGATCCAGAAAGTTATCAGGGTTGAGGAATCCACTCCTCACTCTCCATGAGACGGTCGTATAGTTTTTGCGCCCGATCTCCCATATCCATGGCGGCGAGCCTCACGTAGTGCTGAGCCTGCTCCTTATCCGCCGGCAATCCCTCTCCCCCCCTAGCGGTGATGTAAGCCAGATACACGTACGCACCGGGAATTCCCGTGGCAGCCGCTTCTGATAAATAATCCGCCGCGCGCCGCGCATCCGCCTTCACGCCGATGCCCTTATAGTAGGCATAGGCAAGATGCATCGCCGCGCGAGGAAATCCTGCCTTGTCCGCCCGGTTCAATATTTCCAATGCCTTTGTAGTGTCCTGCTTCACCCCCTGCCCCAGCAGCAACAATAATCCACGTGCTGAGGCGACGGCCGGCACCCCCGCTGCCTGCGGCACGCTGAAATAGTGATACGCCTTGGCATCATCCTTCGAAAGCCCGAGGTGCCCGTTGTAGTACGCGTTCCCCAGCAGCAAACACGACTGCGCATGTCCCATCGCTGCCGCAATGCGCAATAGGTGCAGCCCCTTAGCAGGATCGCGCTCCAGACCCGCTTCTGCGGTGTACTTGTTATCCGGTTCATCCGTCGCCAACACCGTGCCGAGCGTGAAAAGGGCATCCATCGCATGCAGGCGCACCGCTTCCTTAAGCAGCACGGCGCTCTGCTTCGGCTGCGTGCGGGAGGAAAGAGCCGAAAGAGAGAAGTAGGCGTCGCCGTTGCCCTTCTCGGCAGCCTGGGTGAGCCAATCCATCTTGTCCTTGGCAGAAACCGCAAGATTCGCCAATCGCAGCATCACATAATGGTTTCCCCGCTTGATTTCAGACGCTACCTCCGGCTTGTCCTTATCAGAAAAATTTTCCAATCGCTTCGTGGCAATAAGCCACTGCACCCGGGCGCTGAAATCGCCGCCGCGGCACGCCTCCACCAGAGTCTTGCGCGATGCCTCGCTGTTCTTATTCACTCCCAGCCCCAGCTCCAGACATGTCGCTTTATCCAGCATTGCCGGCACATACCCCTTCGCCGCCACCTTGTCGAGCTTTTGATATGCACTTCGTACCTCCGGGGAAAGCAATTTATCCAGCGGCACATCCGAAAGAGTCCGGTTAATCAGCCAACGTTCCGCTGCTGCATTGCCTCCCTCTGCTGCCGCCTGCATCCAGCGGTCAATCACCCCTTCATCCTCCCCAGTGGCGGTCAGTACAAGATCCAGAGCATCGCCATAATCAGCAGATTGGGCTTCAACCTGCTTCTTGAGCAGAGCAGTGAATTCATTGTACCTGGGATGCTTCTGCGGGGTGGTCTGTTCCGGAGCGCTGTAAGCAGCTGCCACGGCAAAAAATAAGCATAGAATAATCTGATAAAAATGACGCATAGTTTCAGGTCTCTTTCGGCACGCCATTGTACAGCAGGAAACCCACTTTTGGCAAGCGCATTTCATGAACGCTCCGACTTGTGTGCATTGCCTCAAAATAAAGTCACCGAAGGATTGCTGAAAACGGGGAAAGATGATTTCCTGAAAGCTTGATGCCTCGAAAATAGAGGGTTAATATCAAGCATATGCCACTTAAGATGAGCAAATAAGTAAGAATAGGCTGCTTTTTGCCCGGAGAGAAAAATATGCCTCGCTGGCCTCTCGATGCAAGAAAGCAAGGATTATAGATTGCACTATTTTTGTCCGATCACGGAGGATGCCCGAATTTTGAGATTTGGAATTTTCGGGTCACAAATTTGGAAGATCGTGCGGTAAAGCCGCAGGAACGTGGGGCTTGAGCGAGGCGGAATTTTTGGGGATCGGTGGAGGATGATTGATTTTTGGGTTTGCTGGTAAGCCTGTTAGATCTCAAATTCGCTCATTTTGCGCGAGATATGATCGATCCTTTTTGATTACTCGTCTTGTCGATGATGAATCATATTAATTGTTGATGACAAGTTTATAGCGTCCATTTTTGGGTGTATATCTCTTTCCAAATGCGATGTCCAGTCAAAATAATCAAAAAACGCGCAGTGATGAGGATTCCGGGACGTTGCAAGCATTCGGAAAGAAAAGAGGGGTCTGCGAAAACCGAAATAAGTTCCATAGGGTAACTTATTGATTGAGAGATAGTCATCATAAGGTTGCCAGCGCATCGCATTTGGAAAGAGATATACTGCGGCGGTCGTGCGCCATCCGAGGGTGCATCGACAGGTAATCAAGGTGAAATCAACCGTGAAGAGCAGAGAGCAAGCCGCGCCAAAGGTATCCGTGATCATGCCCGTGTACAACACGAGGCAGGATTGGTTGGACTTGGCTATCGGTAGCATTCTGGGACAAACATTCCGGGATTTTGAACTCATCATCATCGATAACGGTTCGGATGAAGCTACTCAACGTCAGCTCCGCGCATACAGGGATCCGCGAATCATCCTCCTGCGATTGGAAAAGAACATGGAAGCTGCCATCGCGCGCAATGAGGGGTTGAAAATAGCGCGGGGAGAATATGTCGCCTTCATGGATTCGGATGACATCTCTCTGCCGAAGAGATTTGAGAAGCAGGTGGAGTACCTGGAAAGCCACCCCGACATCGGACTGGTGGCCACCCGAGTGGGCGACGCGGTGCATCCGTGGAAGGTTGAGCGCTGGGGAGAGAGAAGCCATCCCCGGCAGATCGAGTGCGACCTGTTGCTGGCGGGTAACGTGCTGTGCATTTCCTCCGTGATGGTGCGCCGCGAGATTCTGCGCCGTGAGGGCATCGAATTTCGCGGGGATTGCTTTCCTGCGGAAGATTACAAAATGTGGGTGGAGCTCGTGGGCAAGGCGAAGATGGTGAGGATGGATGAGGTTTTGGCGAGGTACCGTGGCAGGAAGCCCAACCCGAAGAGGGAAAAGCAGGAGGAAATCACCGCACGAATCCGGACGGAAGCGCTCACCGGGCGGTTCGGGATCAAGAAGGAGGAAGCGGAAGAGCTCGCCTCGTTCCTGCATGTTCCCGGAGTAGCCTTTGATGAGGAGCACCTGATTGCAGCCATGAACCGTACCGTTGAGCAACTGGAAGCGGCGGGATACGAAAGGAAATATACAGAGAGCGCCCTGCGGTGGGCAATCCGAAAAGTTTATTACCGCACGAAGACATGGGAGGGTCAGGTGCGGCTGATGTGCATGCCATGGGGCAAAGAGATGCGGTTAGGGCGCGTGTGGCGGCTATGGTGTTTCGTGACGAGAGGAATTTTATGATGAAAACAGTCATATTAGCAGGAGGTCTCGGGACACGACTCGGGGAAGAGACACAGGTAATACCCAAACCGATGGTTCAGATCGGGGGGCACCCCATCTTGTGGCATATCATGAAGATATACTCGCAGTACGGGCATCACGACTTTGTGATCCT
>CANRKR010000022.1 GCA_947631275.1 uncultured Akkermansia sp. | reverse complement strand
CTGGAAGCCGGAGCGGATGTCAATGCACAAGCTCAGACAGGAGATTACGGCACAGCCCTCATCGCAGCAGCGAGCAGTTGGAGAGAGGAGATCATCAAGCTACTGCTCAATGCCGGAGCGGACGTCAACAAAGCGATAGGGGGGAACACGCCGCTTATTGCCGCCGCAAAGACGGATAATCCGAAGTCCGTTCGTCTCCTGTTGGAAGCGGGCGCGGATGTGAACAAGGCGGGTGGAAACCTTACCCCTCTCATCGCCGCAGTTTCCAACGACGGGTACCTATCACATATTATGGTGGAGCTACTCTTGGAAGCCGGAGCGGACCTAGACGCCGAAATGGACGGTCAGACGGCACTCTCGATTGCTGTGGCGCGGGGCGATCTTTCCCATGCGCTCTTCCTGCGCCAAGCCGGGGACGCCCATAAACAGAAGAAAATCCTATGAGGGGAGGAGAACTAGGACAGGGCAACCGCATCAGAAAATGCGGTTGCCTATTTACGAATTACGATTTATTAGTAATGTGTGCGTTACGAAAATTTTCCGAATCATCAACGTGTGCGGATGAGTTCGCCAGATCCGTCATCATAATGACCGTTTGTTGTCATGATTCTTGATACGTATAAACGATGGTATCAATCCATAAGAACATTCTCTTCGTTGATGAACTTCTCTCAAATGCGTTTCCTCTGAGGACTAGGAGTAATGCTGGTCCTCATCACGCACCAGGTGGGATGATGGACGAAATCGGTACGCTCATCCAATCGGAAGATACACTGTACCCCTTCCTCTCGTTTCCTACACGACAAAATAAGTCAACCAACTATTTTTTACCATGAAAAAGAAAAACACAGAAGAACTCCGAATGAGGCTTTACAAAGCCATTTGGGACAAGAACAGCACGCCGGAGCAAATCAAGCAGCTGATCGCCGAAGGCGCTCTATTGGACGACCGGGATGATCGAGTTCCTCCACTCTATTTTGCTGCAGAGGGAGGTCGTGCCGATATCGTGGAGGTGCTGCTGGAGTCCGGCGAAGGCGAGAAACGCATGCGGCCGGAAGTGGCACTGGCATACGCCATTTATGGGGGGCATGCCCATATCGTCCGTACGCTACTGGCTGCCGGAGCCAACGTCAATACAGATATTCTAATACGGGTCTACATACGTCCAAACAGCGAGGAGTATAGAACACTCTCTCTGTTGTCGCTGGCCGTGATGATGGAACGGGGGGACATCATCGACCTGTTGCTGGACACCGGGGCGGACATCAACTGCAAAACGGAGGGGTTTACTCCTCTGAGCCTTGCGGCGCTTACGGGAGACTTGGAACTCATGCAACACCTCATCGACAGAGGGGCGGACGTCAATGGTGCGACGTACTACACCACACCGCTCATCGTGGCAGCGAAGGAAGGCTGCGTAGAGAGCCTCCGTTTTCTCCTTGACCGTGGGGCGAATGTGAATGCCGGAGCCGATGCCGAGGACACCCCGCTCACCGCTGCCGCGCGGGCAGGATTCACGGAAGGGGTGCGTCTGCTCCTTGATGCCGGGGCCGATGTGAACCTCCCGTCCCGTTTTACCACCCCACTCATCGCCGCAGCAGAAGGTTCTCATACAGACGTCCTCCGCATTCTGTTGGCAGCAGGTGCGGATGTGAACGTAGGAGCCGATGCCGAGGACACCCCGCTCACCGCTGCCGCGGAACGTTCTCATACAGACGTCCTCCGCATTCTGTTGGCAGCAGGTGCGGACGTGAACGTAGGAGCCGACGCCGAGGATACCCCGCTCACCGCTGCCGCTCAGGCAGGATTTACGGAAGGGGTGCGACTGCTCCTGAATGCCGGTGCGAATGTAAACCTCTCGTCCTTCCATAGAACTCCGTTTGCCGCTGCTGTTGAGGGAGGAAAAACGAAGATCATCAGTATGCTTTTCGCAGCTGGCGCAGACGTCACCGCCGTAGCATGCGGAAGCGGTAGAACCGCACTCATGGCTGCGTTAGGACGTAATAATCTCTCCCTTGCTCACCGTCTTCGGCGCGCCGGAGCCATCGACCAACTCCCCAAATATACGTACAATACATGGGAGGAGAGCAACTCACTTGATAAACTCCGCGTGAGGCTTTACGAAGCCATTGAAAACGAGAACAGCACACCGGAGCAAATCAGGCAGCTGATAGACGCAGGTGCTCTGAGAAAATTGACGAATAAAGAGGAGAAGTCTTTCTTTCGATCCCCTCTCTATATCGCCGCTCAGGCAGGTCGTGCTGACGTCGTGAAGCTGCTCCTGGATGCCGGGGCGGATGTGGTGGACTTTGTGGGCGATGGATGGTACGATGGGTGCAACGGCGGTCCGCGCGATGGATGGTACGGCTACGGTCCGCGCACAGCCCTGAGTGTCGCGGCATTGCGGGGGCATACAGATGTTGTGCAGACGCTCATCAAGGTTGCCGAGGCGGACGAGAAACGCCTGGATCTCGAGGGAGCACTGCGCTCCGCTGTCTATGCAGGGAATGTCGATATCATCCGGCAGTTGCTGGAAGCCGGAGCAGAGATCGATTGTCCCCAAATGTGTCGTTGGAGTAGGTGGCATAGGTTTCTACGGCTAAAAAGGGATGAGACTTTCATATCTTTGTTCATCAAAGCCGAGAGACAAGACAGAATCAACTTTTTGCGATGGTCTCGCATATACGACCATGACGAAGAGACTCCACTATCCTTGGCCATCAAAACCGAGCGATGGGACATCATCGACCTTCTGCTCGACGCCGGGGCAGAGATTAACCTTGCCGCTAACGAATATGACACTCCTCTTGGGCTTGCGGCTCGTATCGGGGATACGGAACTCATGCAACACCTCATCGACAGAGGAGCGGACGTCCATGGAGCGAAGGCTGCCCGTACACCGCTCATAGCGGCAGCGTGGGAAGGCTGCGTGGAGAGCGTCCGTTTCCTCCTCGACCATGGGGCGGATGTAAACGCCGAAGCAAGAGATTATTACACCCCGCTCTCCGCTGGAGCCAGGTACGCAAATGAACAATTCGTTCCGATCGCGCGTATCTTGCTGGACGCCGGGGCAGACGTCAACAAGGCGACATGGAAATACACACCGCTCATAGCGGCGGCGAAAGCCGCGAATGGAGATGGCGTGCGCCTCCTGCTGGAAGCCGGGGCAGATGTCAACAAAGCGACATGGAAATACACACCGCTCATAGCGGCGGCGAAAACAGGAAATACGGAGCTTGTCCGTCTCCTGTTGGAAGCCGGGGCCGATGTGAACCTCCCGTCCCGTTTTACCACTCCACTCATCGCCGCAGCAGAAGGTTCTCATACAGACGTCCTCCGCATTCTGTTGGCAGCAGGGGCGGACCTGAGCGATGAAGCGGATGGGAACACCCCACTCATCGCCGCAGCAAAGGTCGGGTTCACCGAAGGGGTGCGTCTGCTTCTCGCTGCCGGAGCCGATGTCAATCTCTCAACTTTTTCCTACACCCCTCTTATCGCCGCGGCGAGAGCACGAAATACGGAGCTTGTCCGTCTCTTGCTGGAAGCCGGCGCAGATGTGAATAGAGCATCTGAAGACGCTACACCTCTCATCGCCGCTGCCTCCAACAATAGGAACATACAGACTGCGAAACTGCTCGTAGAAGCCGGCGCGGATGTGAATGCCGAAGCGGACGGCAAAACGGCGCTTACGATTGCTGTGGCGCGGGTCGATCCCCCCCTCGCGCATTTCTTGCGTCGAGCCGGGGCCTCTGACGGGCGGGGGAAAAATGGAACCTCCCAATTTCACAGAACTTTTGTAAAGCATATGTCAACATTAACTTTCTTACCTATTTCCGAGAATGAGCAATACACTTGAATATAAGGGACATCGCTACACATTCTACAGAGGATGGGGTTCGGATTCGGATATTGAGGTTGTTAAGGCGTTTCTTGACGACCGAAAACTACCGGAAGAATCATACTGTGTAGTTGTCCACAACGGCGCAGACCCGGACAATAAGAGGCATCAGAAAGTTGTCACGTTTTCCGGTCTCAAGAGTTACTGGGGTGATTTCATCCACCGAGGACCTTTCTTTCACGACGAGTCAGGAAACGATAAAGACAAGCGCATACTTGACGCTTTTATCAACAGGTATGAAGCATAATCCAAAAACATGAGGAGGAATCAAAACAGGAAAGAATCGGTAACTGCTTCGCTTTTTGAGGCTTTAACGACCCAGTTTGAGATGAAGTATCCTATGTTGTGTGAGATGGCAAAGGTCTATTCTGACCGGAAAAACAACATCTCAATTCAGGTCAATAGAAGTGAAAGACGAAATAGTTGTTATTTTAAACTCTATAACAACAAGAACTATGCCGGGGCGAGCAAGGTGGCTCGAATCGATATGAAGTCCCCAGCATACGTCTATCATTTTAACGGAGATGGAAAGGGAGATTGGATATTAAATTCTGAAGAAAAGTCTATGCTGGTTGATCTTTTAAGTAGGGAATTACCAACCGGAAACACATTGTGGCAGGAAATCATCATTATTTTCAATAGGGAAGGAGATTTACCGGAATGGGAGACCAGAAGAAACCTTGTCGGCAATCTCATGTTTCCTAAACATCTTCCGTTCGACCTTCCTATGCCTGATTATACAAAGCTTCATTATGATACAAAAAAAAGCCAACAAAGTGATTGAAGACGAAAAATCCGCGCTGTGGTAGTGCAGAACCTATCTTTATATTAAATCAACAGTAAACCAAAAATGAAAAAGCAAAAGGAGACACAGAAAACAAAAGGGAAGAAGAAGGCCTTCAAGGATCTTCTCCGCGCCGCTCGCGAGGGGAAAAATGGCATCGAGAAAGCGAGGAAATTGTTGGAGGCAGGAGCGGATCCGAATGATGAACCGGAAGATGAGGACAGCGAAATGCCTCTCCATGATGCGGCAGCATCCGGTCACATCCCCATGGTCAAGCTCCTGCTGCAGTACGGGGCAGATGTGAATCGCATGAGAAACGACCGGACGCCACTCGACGCGGCGATTGAGGCAAAGAAGCTGTCCATGATCAAGTTTTTGCTGAAAGCCGGTGCTAATGTGAATGCAAAAGGGTATCTGACTCCGCTGATGCGAGCCGTGGATGGAGGCCGCATGGACATCGTGCGGACGCTTTTGGATGCCGGGGCGGATGTGAACACTGTGACGTCCAGCGGCACAGCGTTGTGCAAGGCCGCAAGCCAAAAGAACGTGAAGATTATACGTATGCTGCTGGATTCGGGCGCAAATCTGAGCGCTCCTAAGGGACATTCTGCTCCTCTCACAAAGGCGGCCTGGAGTGGGGACATGCCCTCTTTCAAGATGATTCTGGACGCGGGGGCGGATATGAACGACCCGGGTCCATTCTACACGATTTTGGAGGCCGCCGCAGCGGGAGGAAATCTGCGCATGATCAAGTTCATCCTCGCCTCTGTCGCAGAAAAGCCCACCCAAAAAGAATTGAGCGACGCTCTGTGGCATGCAGCGTGTTTCGGGCACACGGATGCCGTGAAGTTTCTGATAGACCAGGGAGCATGGGTTAACATACGTCCCCGGTGGATATGTGGTTGCTCCCAACGCGAAAAGACAGCGTTGGAAATCGCCGCCTACCGTGGACATTTTTCCACTGTGGAATTGCTCCTGGAGGCAGGAGCGAACGCAAAGGGAGGAGCCCTGTTGAGTGCCATCAAAAACAGATGGAGTAGAGAAATCATCACTCGTATGTTGGAGTTGGGTGCGGATCCCAATGGCACCCACGTTTATCGGACCTTAGCGCGAGGTGTTCAACACAAGCGTGTGGACGAAAAAATCTTGAAATGCTTATTGGATCATGGGTTGGACGTCAATAATCGTTCTTGCGAAGGAGAGGAACTCACCCCGCTCACGGCGGCTGCCGGATCAGGGCAGACAAATCTGGTCAAGCTCTTGCTTGCTGCTGGGGCAGATGTCAATGCCAAGTCAAATGTCGGTTTTTTGGATATTCGCACCCCTCTGATGGTCGCTGCTGAAAGTGGTTCGGCAGAAATCGTCCACATTTTACTGGAAGCCGGCGCGGACGTGAATGTCTCGATTGAAGAAAGAACAGCTCTGGACTTTGCCATGAAGAACAAGCATGCCAACGTTGTCGATCTCCTGCGAGGTGCCGGAGCTTCTCACGGCTCCTCCGCGTCTTAACGAGATGAATCATTCAAAAATCAAGACCAAACCTCAATCTAATTGGTTGGAGGGAGAGATTCCGTGAGAAGGCTGGTTCTATGAAAGATTCCTCAAAAAGCGACACCATGGTAGGACAGGACCTTTAGGTTGAGAGATCTGGTTCTTGGGAAAATTAAACTGTTTCTTTTTCAAAATAGTGCTTGCTAAGGCAGGAGGGCGGTGGTAAAAGAGGGGCACAGAGCGGAGTGAGAAACTTCGCGCATGGGTCAGGTGACGCCGTAAGGTCACTCCGGAAGCCGCGCGTGCGGCGGATGGGCAAATAATGTGACGGCACAGGTCAATCCTTCGGCGGGAACGCTGATTGTAGTGAACGAGATGCCGTGGCATTCACCCTGAAAGCGGGTGGAAGCTGCGGTTTTCTGTATCTGAGGGCTGTGCTGTCGATCGTTCAACCAATCAAGCACAACTCAAAGATATGTCAAGACTCGATAGATTACCCTCGCCGACTGGCGATTCCTTCCGATCCAATGCATCCGTACCCTCAAGCAGGGCACCCCAGAGCGCAGAGCAGAAGTTTGAAAACAAATGGCAGAATCACTGGCCTGAAACGTCACAGGAGTGTGAAGAATTCTTGGCACAGCCGGTAGAGCTTTGCAACCGCCGACCTGTGCCACCGGGACACGTGCTGGAGCTGTTGTCGGATAACATCGACCTGTTGCTGGAGAATACGGAGAGAATTATCCAAGTGCCCGAGATGGCGGAATGCCGGGAGGTAGAGGGAGGAGCTGCGCTTACAACGCTTGATTTAGGCGATCTCCTTTGGGCGTGGAAAAAGGGGAAAGCCGGTTGGAAGAGGAGCTCTGTCGAGGGGCATCCCCTGTATGCGCTCCACATCAATGGCTCCGTTCTCAGCGGCTCGTGCTATATGTACAAATTGTTTGATCCTGTTGCCAAGGAATTGGGTACCACGCTATCGTGGTTCCGTCCGAGGCTCAGTACGGCTCGTTGGGTTCTTTGTGATATCCCACGAGCCAAGAAACGTCCGTGGAAGGAGATCCCCCCGCTTCACGCCCCTGTGCACCGTGGCGAGTCGTTTGCCGACTGGGAACGGCGGACGCAACAATACATGCCAGGCGTGGATGAGGTCGAACCGCACTATCTGATTCCCCCAACGCTCAGCTTGGCTGAAATCATCGCCAAGCTGAAAGCGGATCAGATCAGGTGAGCGTACTCCGGATTCCGGCGGCGGAGGGTGGTGAGCCAGGTGGCGGGCAGGGAGGCATTGGGAAAGGTGGCGGCGTAAAGCACGGCGGCGGTGGCGGCATTGGTGTCGGTATCGCCGCCGGCCGAGGCCGAACGAGTGATGGCGGCGCGCAGGGAGGGCGCATGGAGAAGCTGGTAGAAGGCGCCCTGCAGGGTCACGAGAACCCAACCGATAGACTCGCCATCGTAGTCCGGCACATGGTGAAGAGAAGCACGAAGAGCTGCCTCCACGGCTTCGATGGAAGGATGGCTTGGGCCGAACGGATGATCCTTCTCCTTGCAAAGAGCAAGAGCGTGGCGGAGAACTTGCTGAGGTGAAGCCGGGCGTCCGTTCCTTGCAGCAGTGAGGGCGTGGAGGAGAGAACCGGTGAAAACGTAATTCGCAAGGAGACAGGTGGGATGGGGATGGGTGAGAGCTGCATCCTGCAGGGCGGCATTTCCCCAATCAAATTGGGGATGCTCCGCCGCCCACAACGCGATGGGGAATATACGCATGAGCGCGCCATTGCCCTGCGATTCCAGGTTAAAGTGTCCCTCCAGTGAATCTTTCACCGTTTCCCCCACATCCGGCGGATCTGTGGCGAGCCAGGCAAGGTATTCCTCACGGGTGATGTTCGGGTCATAGCCATCCGCCCGCACCAAGGCTCGTTGCAGGCAGGCGGCCATCTGCGTGTCATCCGTCACCACACCGGCCTCACGATCGGTTACGATGCCGAACCCGGGAACCATCTTCCTCAGCCCATGCGGAAAATGAGCAACGATGTCGTAGCGGTAGCAAAACTCAGCCGGCGCCCCCAGGGCGTCCCCCGCCATAAAAGCGGTCCAAAGCCGCGCTGAGTAGGAAAAAACAGATGTCTCCATAAACGGATTATATACCCATTTTGCCGATTGAGAGGCGGTATGACGCACTTTGCACCGATTCAGCCGCGTCGGTATGCGAGTGAGGTGCGTAAAAGAGGCGGGAACAATTTCAAACGAACAAATCTGCGTCTAAGGAAAAGAAGACTGTTTGAGACAGATCCTTAACTTATCAGATTGCCCCTGTCTCTCAGCCCATCATGATTCTATTCTCTATCGGGAATACTTTGACTGCGGCGCGCGAGGTGGTGGGCGGAGGAGGCGAGGTCATTCGTCTTCGCAGTGCGCTTGAATGACGGCAATGAAGGCGGGCAGGACATGCTCACAGCTCCACGGACCGAAGCCCTTGATGCGCATGCCGCCCTGAATAGTGGTGGGACGCAGGGAGGCGAGGGCATGAAGGGAGGCATTGGAAGCGATACGGTAGGGGGGCAGATGGAATTGCCGAGAAAGTTCCATGCGGGTGGCGGCAAGTTCCTGATAGAGAATGGTTTGCTCTCGTCTGGCGGAGAGGATGGCGGAGAGGGGGTGGGAGAGCCCGTTGAGTCGTGGGGCAGCGGTGGGCTTTTCAGCATCTGCCCAGCCGCGGGTGGACATGCGGATTTTTTCCTCCTTGCCTTTCATCACGCGGTCCCCGAGATCGGTGAGGGTGAGGAGGGGCATGTCCCCGCCACTGCTTTCCACGAGACCGACATCCTGCATGGCACGGAAGAGTGCGCGCATTCTCTGTTCCGTCAGGCTTGCGAGAATGCCGTAGGTGGAGAGTCCCCGCAGATGGTCGTTCAGTGTGGCTTTCTTTGCACCGCGCAGCATATCCATAATCTTACTGCGTCCGTAAATTGGTCGCCGTGTGCCATCCGGATTGCGTCCGCTCGCCCGAGCAACGCCGGAAAGAGCCTTGCGCAGGGTGTTCAGAGCGGCGGCGGAGAGTTCGTGGGCATCTTCCGGCGGGGCCGCGAGGCAGGCATCGCAGTGTCCGCAGGGTTTGCTGCCGGTTTCGCCAAAGTAGTCGAGGATCCATTTTTGACGGCAACCATGGCTGTAGGCATAGCGCGTGATGGATTCGATTTTTCGGTGGTCGCGCGCGGCTTTCTCGTTCAGGACAGCGGTGTCAATTTCGAGAGCAGCAAAAGGTAAGTTTGCGTTTAAAACCCTGGTGCTTTTTGTTCTATTTCCCGGCACATCAAAGCGGCTGATTGCCCCGGCATGCATCAATATCGAGAGCCCCGTCCCCACCCCCATGGGGTTGACGTCCCGCCCCAGGTGAGCCGCCATTTCATCTACGCTCAGCTGCACTTCCCCACTCGGCGAACTCCCGCAGAGCAGCACCAGCAGGTTGTAGAGCGACCGAATGAGCGAAAGAGGAGGGTTGCTTCCCTCATAGAAAAATTCCTGGGTTTTGAGATCCGCGTGGTTGAACAGAAGGTCGCAGCATGCTTCCTCTCCATCTCTCCCTGCTCGCCCGGCTTCCTGGTAGTACGCCTCCACGCTCCCGGGGATCTCATAATGAATGACAAAGCGGACATCCGGCCGGTCGATACCCATGCCGAAGGCATTGGTTGCCACGACAATGTCCACCTGACCGGAGATGAAAGCATTTTGCGAGAACTCGCGTTCCTCATCGGTCATTCCCGCGTGATAAGCCACGGCATGGACGCCCATCTCCTTGAGTTCTGTGTAGACGTTCATGACATTCTTGCGGGTGGAGCAGTAGATGATGCCCTTCTTCCATTCGTCGACGGTGCGGCGGATGCGCGTTAACTTCTCGCGTTTTCCCTCGCAGGGGAAGATACGGAAACGCAGATTCGGACGGGCAAAGCCGCTCACAATCACCGCCGGATCCTTCATCTGCAGGGCGGCGATGATGTCTTCCCGCACCATTTCGGTGGCCGTGGCAGTGAGGGCGATGACAGGAGGATTGCCCAGCCGTTCGCGTACACGACCCAGCCGCAGATACTCGGGTCGGAAATCGTGTCCCCACTGGCTGAGGCAGTGGGCTTCATCCACCGCGAGGAGGGCGACACGACTTTCCGCAAGCTGCCGCATGAAGCCGTCCTGGGCAAAGCGTTCCGGAGCAACGTAGAGAATTTTCAATGAGCCGTCGCGAAGTTGCTGCATCACACGACGATACTCCTCCACCCCTTGCGCTGAATTGACGGCTCCTGCCTCAATTCCTTTCGTCTGCAGACCATCCACCTGATCCTTCATCAGGGCAATGAGGGGAGAGACAACCACCGTAAGACCTTCCAGACACAGAGCCGGCAGCTGGTAGCAAAGGGATTTTCCCCCACCCGTCGGCATGATTGCCAGCGTATCCTTTCCATCCAGCACTGCCGCCACCACCGTATCCTGTCCCGGGCGCAGCGCATTGTATCCGAAGCGCTCGCGCAGCGCCTGCTCCACTCTTTTCTGCTCTTCCTCCGTCATATTGCTCAGCCTCACTCTAACACACCGCCGCAAACGGGGCAAGGCTATTGCAGGACAAAACGCATCAGAAAAGGAGATTTGAGTCGCCGTGAAATTATGAGGCTCACGTGGCGGACACTCGGTCAAAACATCCGAAACCAGCGTCACGCTTGCCTCCGCTCATCCACCGGGATGCCAAGGCGATAACAACGCCCGGAGTCCGCTAGGACTCCGGAAGAGCACGATCAGACCCTGCTGTGACGCCCGGCAAATACAGCGCGTGAGGTGGAGCAAAAGCGGCGGTAGAGAATAAACGCTACAACCGAGAGAGAAATGATGAAGCTCCACCAGGCGCCGGCCGGACCCATGGCGGGTAAGAGCCAATCCGTCCGGATGAGAAGGACGGAGAGGGGGAAGCCGAGCAGCCAGTAACAAAAGATATTGGCCCAGGTGATGATGGATGTGTCGTGGCAGCCGCGCAACAGGCCGGCCATGAGCGCCTGTGTGGCATCTGAAAATTGATAGAGTGCGCAGAGGATGATGAGACCGGATGCAGTGGATGCCACGAGGGGATCTGTCGTGTAGAGAGAGGTGATGGCGCGGGCGCAGGAAATCATGCCGAGCATGAAGATTGCCACCGTAGCGTACATGAACTTCAACACGCTGCGCACCATAGCGCGAAAGGCGTGCCGACGCCGCGCGCCGATAAGGAAGGAGGAGCGGATGGAGACCGCCACACTCAAGCTGAGCGGGAACATGAAGACCACCCCTGATATATTGATGGCGATCTGCTGGGCACTCACCATTTGCTCCCCGAGTGGCGCTATGACCAACGTCACCACACAGAAATAGCTCATTTCGCAGAGAGAAGCCACACTCAGCGGCAACCCGAGCCACAGGATACGCCGCATCAGCGGGTGGGTGCAGCGGCGCGGCAGGGCGAGCATCTGCTGCGCCGGACGACGGTGTTGCCGACTGAGCATCAATAATCCTAACAGCACAATACACATGAGCCAATGCACAATCGTCGTCGCCAGCCCGCAGCCGGGGCCTCCCAGCGTCGGGAATCCCCACTGACCGAACACGCAGGCATAGTTCAGGGGGACATTCAGCACCAGACCCAGAAGGCATACCACCATCGCGGGGCGAGTTCGCGAGTAGCCCTCCCAGCAGCCCTGAACCACGCGCATAACCAAGCTTGCCGGTACGGCGTACATGAGGTAATACACGTATTCGGCCGCCCCAGCGGCGAGTTTCGGCGAGTTGGTAATGAGCGGGAAAATGCATCTGCCGCCGTAGAGCAAACCAAGTTCGACAAACATCAGCAATACGCTGAGAAACAGGGCGCGGTTCAGCAGCAAGCCCACGCGGCTTTCACGTCCCTCCCCCAGCAGGCGGGATACCATGGGCCCCAGGATGCTGAGGATGGCGCCGACGGAGACCATGATGGGGGCGGTCACCGAGCAGCCGAGAGCCACCGCGGCGAGATCCTGCGTGCCGGCGCGCCCCGCCACGACGGTATCGATCACCCCCATTCCCATGCTCATGAGGTTGGCGAGATAGAGCGGAATCATCAGCGAGAGAATGCGAGCGAGTTCTTCCCGACCAAGCCGCAAACGATGCGTGTGGCGTTTATCTGGCATGGCGGGGAAGGGGCGTTTCACCCAGCAGCAGATTCCGCTGCCAATTCATGAGATCCGCGGCTTTCCGCGCTCCGGCTGCGAGACATTCCAACTGCCCCCGCGTGGCGAGCAAGCTCGGCTCAATCCCGAGATGCTGCGCGAGAGCATCCCTCCGCTGCTTCCAATGCTCAAGCTGAGTTTCATTGTAGTTCGCATCGTGAGTGGAGCTGCTCTTTCTGATGATTGGGTACTCCTCCTCGTCCAGCAGTTGAAAATTGCGAACGGCGAGGCGAAAGCGCGTACAACGCGGACCCGACCAGTACGACAGGGGCATTGCTGTTCCGAACGCTTCCAACTGCACGCTCCAGCGCAGCAGGGCTTCGTTGTGGCACACGTGGAAGGGCGGGCAGTCCAACCTCTTTGCCTCGGCAGAGCGCCAGTTGTAGAGGGCGCGCAGGGCTGCCAGACCCCGGCGCTCCAGCTTTCCACAGCCTTTGATGCGCCAGTCCTCCTTGCGTTGCTCGCTGTGGCGCTGTCGGGCGTGCTTCATGTTATAGCGACAACTTTCGAGGAACCACTCGTAGCGTTTTTTTTCACGCAATTGCCTCACAAGGCGGTCTGCCAATTTCAGCATGCAGGTCACATCTCCCCGGGCATATTCCTGCATTTCAACCGGTATGGGACGCACTGCCCAGTTGGCTTTCTGATTCTTCTTGCTCAGCACGATGCCGTAAAATTGCTCCATCAGCGCAGCCAGTCCGAATCGCTCATACCCCAGCAGCCGTGCCGCTACCTCCGTGTCCAAAATCAAATTCGGCAGAGTGCCGAAGGTTTTTAACAGAAGGGACATATCGTAATCCGCTCCATGCATCCACACCTGCGCCCCGGTCAGCCAGTCTCTGAAGGGCGTCATTTCCTCAATCAGCAAAGGGTCAATGATTTCATCGCCTTGCTCATCAGCATATTGAATCAGGCACAACCGCTCCCGGTAGCAATGCAGGCTGTCCGCTTCCAAATCCAGCACGACACGTCCGGGGGGCTGTGCATTCGCACGCACAGCCCACACTTTCAGAGCTTCACCGTCCGTAATCATGCAGGCGCACATGCTACCATACACCTTCCCCTTTGGCAAGCAAAACGCACGGATAGAGCGGACAAGCCCCGGCAACGGCACGGCAGAGCGGCTGCAAAAATCTGCATGCACTTGAAACGATCTCTCCGGGAGGCATGCGCCCCACGATCAGCCCTCAGGATTTCTCATTCGTCCCGGAGTTCTTCGGCATTCGGCTCTCCCAGGCTCATTTTGAGATCGATGCCCATGCTGCCGAGTTTGCGGTAGTGGTATTCAATTCCACTGCGTGGGGCGCTCCATTTTTTCTCGGCTTCATTGTAGGTATTCTGGAGCTCAAGTATCTTGGATTGTATTTTTGTAAATGTTTTGTAGTAAGAGCCAAAAGCATCGTATAGCTTTCTGGCCTGCGAAAAAACATCAGAGGCGTTTTTGAGTTGAGTTTCATTCAGCCAGAGATGCTGGGCGAGCGCGAGCGCCATGCTCAGGCTGGTCGGACCGACCAACAGAATTTTCCTGCTGTGGGCGTAGTTTATCAGATTCGGATCAGCTTGGAGGGCGGCGATGTAGCCCCCTTCGTTCGGCATGAACATGAGCACGTAGTCGATGGTGTCCTCCACGACATTTTCCTTCCGCAACGCTGCATAATTTTTAGATGCCAGACGGTCGATATGATCCCGCACTGCGATGAGATGTCGTTTGAGCTTTTCCTGTTGCGTCTGTTCATTCGGCGCGTTCACATAGTCGATGTAATCATTCAGAGAGACCTTAGCATCAATGATCAGACTGCGGTTGCGCGGGAACATGACGACGGCGTCCGGTATCCATTTTTTGCCGGTATCGTCGTCCTTGAAATCCTCCTGCAGGCGATAATGTTCGTTTCTGCGCAATCCGCTGTTTTCCAGCATTTTTTCAAGAATCATCTCGCCCCATTGTCCCTGTAATTTGTGGTTGCCGCGCAGAGCATTCGCAAGCTCATTTGCTCCCTTACTAATCTGGTCGGTTTTCTGAGTCATCTGGACGAGGCGTTCCTCCAGCCGCGTGCGTCCCTCCAGACCATTTTTTTGCGCCTCCTGCAGGGCCATGGAGAGACCATTGAGCTGCTGATGCAGGGGCTTGAGGAGGGCGTCCATGCTTTCCGTATTATCGGTCTTCAGCTGGCGGCTTCGCTCCTGCAGGGTCTCTGTGGCGAGGTTTTTGAATTCGCTGACCAGACTTTTGCGGTCGGCTTCCCAGCGGTGCTGTTGTTCCTTTTGATTTTCGATAAATTGATTACGGAGTCGTTGCAATTCAGCGTCATGCTCATTTCTCACCTGAGTGAGCTGATTATTCAGTAATTTTCCTTCTGACTGCAATCTCGCATTTTCCGCCCGCAGCT
This sequence comes from uncultured Akkermansia sp., assembly GCA_947631275.1. GTDB lineage: Bacteria > Verrucomicrobiota > Verrucomicrobiia > Verrucomicrobiales > Akkermansiaceae > Akkermansia. The sequence goes on along the minus strand of CANRKR010000022.1, from coordinate 20,373 downwards.
TTGCTGCGCGATAGAGCATCACAACCCACGCGATGAAAAAAGCAAGTGCAAAACCGGCGAGGGCGGTTCCGCTGATGATCCATATCTCGTTTGTTGTCATCGCTGTCGTTCCGGGGCTCATGCTAGCGGTGAGATCATACCAAGTCAAGTCGAAATTCATGGCGATGATGGGGGTACGCGACCTCTGCCCCTTTCTGCATCTGCTCCGCATAAGCCGGGGCGGGTGCAATTTCGCATTGCTTTGCGGCGGGCAGGGCGTATAATCACTGCGTGTATGGAAGCTCCACCATCCGACAGCTTCGGCAAGAACGCCAACCGTCGCCCGGAGGGGACGGAGGAGCGCTTGTGTCCCGTTGTGCCGGATCATGAGATACTGCGGCTCATAGGGACGGGGGCATATGGGGAGGTGTGGCTGGCGCGGTCGCTCACGTCGGCGTATCGGGCGGTGAAGGTGGTATGGCGTGAGGATTATGAGGATGAGGTGACGTATGTCCGGGAGTTTGAAGGAATCCTGCATTATGAGCCGGTGGCGCGAAAAATACCGGGGGTGGTGCACATTCTCCACGTGGGGCAGGGGGTCGTGGCGAATCGCGAGTATTACTACTATGTCATGGAGCTGGCGGACGATGCCTACACAGGGATTCATATCGAACCGGAGAACTATGTGCCACGCACGCTGCAGAGCGATATGGAACTTTACGGGCACAATCCGATGCCATTGGATTACGTATTGGAAGTAGGAAGCCAACTGGCGCACACCCTTGACGGCATGCGCTGTGAACAGCTGGTTCACCGCGACGTGAAACCTTCCAACATCGTCTTTGTGAACGGACGCGCCAAGCTGGCGGATGCGGGGTCTGTGGCGTTGAGCGACAACACATCTTTTGTGGGGACGGAGGGGTATATGCCTCCGGAGGGACCGGGCACGCCGCGGGCGGATGTCTATGCGCTGGCGAAGGTGCTCTACGAAATGAGCACAGGGAAGGACCGGCTGGAGTTTCCATCCCTGCCGGACGATGTGGTGGAGGGCGATTCGCGCAAGCGGTGGCTGGAGTTCAATGAAATCATCTGCGCTGCTGCCGAACCCCGGATTCAAAAAGACACGATTATTTCCGCTCGTGTGCTGGCGGAGAAGCTTGATGCGCTGCGGCAGTACGCTCCTTCTCACCAGACGATGCTCGGGGGGCGGCACTCGCGCCGGAAAATAGTGATATTCGCGTTGATTTTACTGTTTGCCGCCAGCGTTGGGGGGGGGCTGTCTATCAGTTCTCCTCTCAGGGAAGGCCTCATTCAGGCGGTTCGTGCAAGGTTCTCCGGCACGGATGCTACGCGCAATCAAGAGGAACGCGACAGTCTTATTTTTATCTCTACCGTGCCTGCCGGCGCTTCCATTTACACCTCCGATGGCACCTATGTGGAAGAGACGCCATACGGACCGGTTGAGGTGCGCCCCAGGACCGAACTTTCTTTTATCCTGCGCAAGGAAGGGTATGCCGATAAGAAAATTTCTGCCACGGCGCCGGAGCACGGACTTCTGGCGCTGGGGGGGGATTTGCAGCCCTACCGTCCCCCGCGTCGGGGAAAGGATTGGCAGGATGCCCTGGGTTCTACCTACCGTGCCAGCAGTGGGGAGCATCGGGCCCTGAGTCCCGTCACCGTGCAGCAGTTTGAGACGTTTCTGCGCCATTCCCCCTCCGTCAGCGATTTGCCTTACTCTGCCGCCGGGGAATATGTGCGCACGACGCCCGCCGGCATCAATGCCTACATCCTGTGGCTGGCACGCATGTGCGAAGCGCAGGGGCTGCTGGGATACGACCACACCCTCGTCGCACTGCCGGAACCAGGTACTGCGCGCGACGGAACATGCGCTTACCGTCTCGTGACACGCCCGGTGCAAAAAACGCCGATTTCTTTGCATACGACACCGTCCGGTGCGACAGTATGGCTGAACGGACGCCCCATCGGAGTGACGCCGTTGCAGGGTGTGCGAGTTCCCCTGGCTCCGTACTTTATCGAATTCAAGAAGCCCGGTTACGCAACGGCGCGCTACAGCGGCATCTCTCCTCAGAATCTCGTCATCAGCGCCTCTCTTCGCGCCAATAACTCTGTGGCTTTCGGTACAGAATGGGTGAACAGTCTCGGGCTTGCTTTCCGACCTCTTTCTCCCACTCTGCTCGCCGGTGTCACGGAGGTGCGCATGGCAGATTACCATGCCTTCGTCGCCACCACAGGCGCTCCCATGCCGGCTCCCACGGATTTCGCCCAGGAGGCGCATCACCCCGTGGTCGGCGTTTCCCGGGCGGATGCCGAGCACTTTGCCCGCTGGCTGACGGCTCAGGAGCGGGAGTCGGGCATCATCGGCCCCACGGATGAGTACCGTCTCCCCACGGATGAAGAGTGGAGCTTCCTCGCCGGTATCAAGGAAGAAAAAGGGGCAACCCCTTACGAACGAGGGCAGCGGGCGCGTTCCTCCCTCTTGCCGCATTTTTCATGGGGGACACAATGGCCGCCGCCGCCCGGCACCGGGAATTTTTCCGATACTTCGGCTCTGCCTTACGTGTCTCCGCAATATACCATTGAGCATTATTCGGATCAATTTCCTTTTCTGGCTCCCGTGGGTTCCTTTGCTCCGAATGCGCAGGGGATTCATGATCTCATCGGCAACGTGCAGGAATGGGTGAGCGATGAATACGGAGGTCCTGCCGGGTTCGCCTTCCGCCACTACGGCGTCACTCGCGGCGGGGATTACACCTCCTTCCGTCCGGCACAACTCTCCACCGGCATCCGCACCCCCCGACCGGCAGATTACCGCAGTCCCACCGTCGGATTCCGTCTCATTTTGGAGCGGACGCAACGGGCGTTTTGAAGCTGTCAGCCGGGGAAGATCAATAATTGGTCTGCTTGCCCGGATGTTCCCTGTAGCCGCGGGAGATATTGTTGCGCATGTTCCTGTACTGATGGGAATTTTCGATTCCGGGGGTGTTGTAGCGGGCGTAGCGTCCGTCTTCGCCGCGCACCATAAACCAGTGCTCAATCGGCCATTCGTGTCCCTCGGTGTAGAATTGGGAGAGGGTGTCGGTGACCTCGGGCAGATCAGCCCAATCGTCAGGATCGAGCTCCTCACCCCTGCTTACTTTCAAGCGTCCGTTCCAGAGCCAGGCATCCAACACCCATACGTGCGGCCACGCGCCATTTTTTGCCGCCACATACACGCAGTTGTGCTCCGATCGATGCGCTCTGTCGCGCACGCAGCAGCCGATGCGGAAAAAGCGCAGCGCACGCCGCCGCAGCTCGCGGTACATGTCGTGCTGGTAGTGCCAGCAGAGCCCGCGATCCTGAAATCGTGTGTTGATGAGGGCGTTTCCCGCCCAGCCCGGAAACCTGCTGCCGTTGACACGCGAGATTCCGGCCGCCGCCTTGTAGGCCGTGTCGGCAAGCCACTTTGCTTCCTCTTTTGCGGCCGTCAAATCTTTTTGCTCCGTGGGCAACAGTTCCAGGAGATGCTCCTGCAGGATTTCACGCCGCGTTTGAATGAATTTCGTGTGCGGATACTGCTCCGGCGGTGGGTAGCATCCTGCCAGACAACACAATACAGCCAGGATGAAAATTCTTCCCAAGCGCTTCATGTCTTTATCTTACCATGGTTCTTTCTGGCTGACAAGCTGCTTCCCACTGATGAAGCGGCAAGTTTCTCCAACAAGCCGTGGGTAGTCAAACGGATTTAAGAAATGAGTTTGTCCCGGCGTTGAATTGACTTGCGCCGACAGGGGGGAGAATGTTAATATACCGGGTACAATGTCCGAGCAAACACAGCCTGACAATAGCCAATTTGTGACGGAATACGCGACAGTGCAATCCATTTTTATACGTCGGCGCAATTGTTTGTTGTTGCGCGGAGATTTTACCCCGCTCTTTGTGGGATATTATCTGCACCTGATGCAGCACGGACTGCACAATGCGGCGGGGGAAGACACTCTTCTCAAACAACTGCTTGCCTATTTCACTCTCTATATCGTGTCGCGTCCATGGAAGGAGCACCATGCCTGGACTTTCAATGTGCCGGGCGCTCATCCGGCGAATTATTTTGTGGCAGGTTCTTCACTGACGGAGGATGTAGTGGGGCGTGTGTTCACCGAGAATGTGCGGGAGGGAGAGACGAGCATGCTGTATGCGCAGAACATCAGCGCTGATCGTGACACACAGACTTCTGTCATTCCCCTGTCAGGGACGGACGTGGCGAGATGGGTTGAAGAATTTTTCCAACGCAGCGAGCAGCGGCAGGCGCGTGCTTTTTGGTGTCGCGGAGACGAGTACGCCCTTGTTACGGCTGAGCCGGGGGCAGATTTTGATTGGCTTACAGAGCTTACGACGGAACAGGTTGCCGGTATCGATAATACGGAAGAAACCAGGCAGTTGGAGACGCGGCGTTTCACTTTCCGATGCGGATGTTCCGTAGAGCGTATTCTGCCGACCATTCGCGCTATGCAGAAAGATTTTGCGGACCTTCTCTCAGAGCAGGGGAGTGTGCGCGTGTCGTGTCCTCGCTGCGGAGCGCAATACGATATCACCACCGAAATGCTCGCCGGTCCCAACGCCGACCCCGACCACTGCCATTAAGCGGAAGCAGCGCCGGGCGGGGAATGGAGAAAAATTATTTCTTTCCCACGGAGTCGACCCATATTTCCAGCGCGCCTTCGGCGTACGCGCCGTAGATGGAGGTGGGGTCGATGTTGCGCATCTCTGTGTAAACGGCGCGCAACAAATCGACCGGGGCGTTGTTGCGGCGGAGGTGACCGGCGTACGTCGCCATGATCATCTGGCGTTCAACGGGAGTGAAAATACCTTCGGCGAGAGTGCCGCGGATGTAACGGTTCGCTTCAGCAATACTCATGAGCTGGATCTTTTGAACCATGCCGTTGTTGGCAGGGTCAAAAGGTTCATGATCAGGCGGTTTGATGCTGGTGATGGAGAGGGCCTCGCGCATGAGGCGTCGCTTGTTGGCTCCTGATGCACGGGATGCTTGCGCGAGAAGTTTTTGCTGTTTGTCGAAATCCCCCAGGAGTTTGGTAAGGGCCTCCTGGACGATTTTTGGGTTTTCCATCTGGGCGGCGCTTTGCACGGCGCCTCGGAAATTTCCTTTTCCATCTACAATAGCGAAGCAGGGATAGCTCCATATACCGCCGGGAAGTTTATGTTTTCCCATGATGCGCTTAAACTCCGCCTGTTCTTTCTCATTGGGGAATTGGTAGATGGGAATCACGACATAGATTTCCTTGTTGAGCACGCGCTTGAGCTCCTTGTCTGAATCACGCATGATGGCGTCATAGGCTGCTTTTCCCACCTGGTCGAAATTAGCGCCGTAGCAAAAAAGAATGATCGGTTTATCATTACCAGCTTTTTTCAGCGCTTCGGAGTAGGAACGCGTGAGTCCAGCCTGTGCATGGGTTCCGATGACCAGCAGCAGAGAGAGCGAGAGAAGAAAAAGGTGTCGAATCATAGGAATTTGGAACGGTTATTTTTTTGGCTTGCCGTACACATAGAAACCGAGAATATTGCTGTTTTCCCATTTGTCTCCCTCGCGGGTGAGTCGCACGAAGCGCCCACTTGCATCCGATCCCTTCAGGTCAAATCGCATGATTTTATCGGCGATCTCCGGGTCCACCTGCGTGTCGGTCCAGTTCTGACCATCGTCGGACACTTCCAGATGGAAGGGACGATCCTTTACGACGGGGCACTCAAACAGCGCGACAAGACCGGTGAGATCGCTGTTTTTGTCGAGTTTCACGTTGATGCCGTTTTTTCCTTCGAACTTAAAGGGGATGCTTCCGCCATTCTTCTGCAGCACTCCCCAGTGGAGGCAGCATTTCTTTATGCCGCCTTCATCCAAGGTAACGGCTGTGGTGATGAGACCGGTGGCGGAGACCACCTTGCCGGGGAAGCCTCGGAACTTGAACCGGTATTTGGGGAATTTGTCCTTGCACTTATTGAGGGCTATTTTGCCGATGGCCTGGAAAGTGCTTGTATCGCCATTCTGGCCCGCAGCGAAAATGGCTTCTCCCAGACCGGACCAGGTAGCTTCCTTATCCTTTTTGCCGGAGCCCATGCGACCCATGAGAGAAGTAATGAGTCGGCTGAAGTCCTGCTGAAATTTCTCCGTTGCCGCCTGGTCGCCACTGTCCGCGTTGCCGACTGCCTTCATTCCCCACGCCAGGGCGGTGCCGCAGTAATCCTTTTTCGATATGAGGGTGGAGAGCACTGATTTCATAAACTTCAGACGATCTTCATTCGTTTTGCAACCCTCAAACTGCGCGTCCAGAAGCGGGGTGATGTCCCAATGAACTATGCCGAAATTCTCGCACTTCCTGAAGAAGGCGGAGAAGAGCTTGTTGCGCTCCGAAAGGTTCGGGATGAGGGGGAGCACCTGCGGGTAAATGTAGCGGGCTTCGAACGTGGCGGCGACATTATGGTACTTGTCGCCGATGGTGTCGGTGATACGATTGATCAGATCCACCCAGCGTTTTTTGTCCGTTGGGGCTTTCTGCTTGAGGAATCCGGCAAAAGCCAGCCAGGCGGGCCAGTTGCGCGGCTGCAGCTGCACGGCCGCATCAAAGCAGTTGAAAGCGGTGCGGGTCAAGCGGCGTGCCGCCAGGAAAGAAGCGACATCAGAGAGCAGATCGGAAGCCTGCGTGGTGTATTTATCCGAATAAAGATCCTGAGTAAGGATGAGAAATTCCCAGTCGTGCAGCCCCCAGAAGGTTTTATGCATGTTGTGCTGCCAGTAAATTGAGTAACTCATCTTCCACTCGTTCCCCACGCGCACAGCATATGCGCAGTGCCCCGGCTCACCCATTGTCATAGCCGGGATACCTGCTGCCAGGGCGCCGTACGCTCCGTAGTGGGAGCACGCGCCGCACACACCGCCGATCTCGCGGTACGCCAGGGCGGTGATATTATTGGTCGCGGCACGGATGGGAGCGAGATAGTCCGAGGTGAATACGGAGTCGCCGGCTACGTTGCGCAACCGGTAAACAAGTTGGGTGCACGCGTTCAGGTATCCATCGGCAGGGAGACGCACGTTGTCGCGTTGCCAGGCGAGAGAGCGGGGGCTGCCCCAGCTTTCGCACTCTCGGTTGCCGGTGACGATACGGGTTTCCCAGTAGTCGAGGGTATCAAAAATTTTGTTCAACTTGCCTTCGCGGTAGCTGGAATCGTAGTAGGAAAAGCGTTCGAGCATGTCCTGCTCTGACCATCCTTCCCGGGCGAACTCTGTGGCCGTGGTGATGGCGATGCGCCGTGTGACGGGGTCGTTGAGGTCGGCTCCCCTGTTAGCACAGATCGAGGAGAGATATTTCAGTCCCCCGGCCAGTGAATTGGTCGGACCAGAATAAAGAGTGTCTGTGAGCCACTGAAGGTTCGACGAGAGGGCGGCAACCACATTCGCCCCCATCGGATCGGCGGTCACTTCAGCCAGTTCGCTCAAGCCCGCCTTGCGGCACAGAGAAATGATAGCGATATCGCGGCGGTTTTCCGGGGTGGACAAAAAAGCGAGGACATCTTCCAGTGTAGGTTTTTCTCCCAGCTTGTTCAGGACGCGCTGGGAGACGACCGAGTACACCTGTGTGGGGGAAGACCAGGCCTGAGCGGAGAATTCGTTGTTTGTGTATGGCTCAGTCTCCTTGTCTTTCTCCAGAAGAGCGGCGAGTTTTGAGCCGGATGTTGCCATCGAGCTGCGCTGGACAGTAGAAGGGGCTTCCGGCACGACATTGGTTTGCCCCGTCACTTCCGGGGCATCCTTTTCCTCGGTGATGCCGACCAGGTCGGGGTCTCCATCCTCGAACGCGAAAGACGAACTCTCTGATTCAGAGCTGCTATCGGTGTCGGCGGCGTCCGAATCGTCAAATCCCTGCTGCCAATCATCCGCGGAGGAATCGTCGACGGAGTTATCGGAGATCGTGATGGTTTCCTGCGGTGGCGTATGGTCAGAAACGAGGCGATGATCGCGCTCCTTGTCCGCTTTGCTTCGTGCGATGGCTGCGGCATCATGCTTTCGCAGCAAATTCGTGATCACCTCGCCCAACGGGTAGCTGACGAAGCCAAGCGCCACAGCCGCGACGACTGCGAGCATCATCTTGAAGAGGTTGGAAGTCATACCGATTTCCTCATTTGATAAGTTGCGCCGGATGATGAACAACACCACGCGCCGCCTCCGACAGGGAGATGACCGCAGCTGTCAGATGTCAGCACTCCGACTCTTTCCCATTCTACACTACACCCCGTCCCAATGGCAAGCACGTAATCGACCCGGGCACGGCAAATGCATTTGTCATGATCTGGTTACAAAGGATGAAGGATTCTGTACTCCTACATGACCGCCCAGAGGCGACCGCCTTCGCCGCGCAACAGACGAATCGGCATATCGAAGGCATGGCGCAAGTTGCTCTCTGTCAGCACTTCCTCCCGGGCTCCATGCGCGAGAATGCGACCCTCGCGCAAGATGAGGCCGCGGTTGAAGACGGGGAGGATATCCTCAATGCGCTGAGTGATAAAGAGAAGAGTGAGTTCCGGACGCTGGGTGGCGAGTTCCTCGATGGTGCGCAGCAAAAATTCGCGTCCGGCAATATCGAGAAACACACTCGGTTCGTCGAGAATCATCAATTCGGGGTCTGTCATGAGCGCGCGGGCGATGAGGACCTTCACTTGTTCACCGGAGCTCATGGTGACTACGGTTCGGTCGGCGAGGTATTCGGCGCGCAAGGCGGAGAGCAGCTCTCCGGCGCGTTGCACTTCCCGCTCCTGCGGTTGGCGGAAGAGACCGATCGTGCCATCGGGGCCTGAGAGGGTGATTTCCAGTCCGGTCCATTCCCGATCGCCGAGCCAACGGTGCATGAGAGGACTGATCCAGGCGATGCGGCGACGCAGCTGCTGAAGATTCACGCTGCCAAAGCGATGCCCCAGCACTTCCACTTTTGCCCCGAAGAGGGGCCAGGCGTAGCCCAGCAACATGCGCACGAGCGTCGTTTTTCCCGCTCCATTTGCGCCCAGAATGAAGCAGCGCTCGCCGCGTCGCACGGTCCAGTTGATGTCGTGCAGCACCTCGCGCCCGCTCAGGTACACGCGGGCGCCCTCTACACGGATGGCAGTCTGCTCACTCATGAGCGTTCAGGGAAAAAGAAGCGCGCCTGAGAGCGGTGGGATGTTCAGCCACAACCACTCCAAGCGCGCTCGAAAATATTCAGGGTTGAGAAAATCAGCTGCGCTCGAAGAGAGCACGGATTTTCCTGCCCACGATCTCCACCGGGTGATCGGCAAGAGCTGCTCGTCTGGCCTTCAAATTCGGGGCGCCCTGAGCCGCCTCTGCGAGCCAGACTCGGGCAAACTCACCGGATTCGATACGCTTGAGCGACTCCTTCATCTTCGCCTTCACTTCCGGGCCGAGAATCTGCGGGCCATTGTAGTATTCGCCGAACTCTGCGGTGTTGGAGATGACGGCGTTCATGCGCTGGATGCCGCCGGTATAGATGAGATCCACGATGAGCTTAGCCTCGTGCACGCACTCGAAGTAGGCCATCTCCGGGGGATAACCGGCCTCAATCAACGTCTCAAAACCGTATTTCATGAGGTCCACCAGCCCGCCGCAGAGCACATTCTGTTCACCGAAGAGGTCTTCGTACGTTTCCTGCGCCATGGTGCATTCCAGCACACCGCCGCGGGTCAGTCCCTCTGCTTTGGCGATCGCCAGGGCCACATCGCGCGCCTTGCCGCTCGGGTTCTGGAACACCGCCACCAGGCCGGGGCAGCCGAAACCTTCTTCAAACACGCGCCGAACCTCTGTGCCCGGTCCCTTCGGGGCCACCATGATCACGTCCACATCCGCCGGCGGCACAATCGTCTTGAACACGTACGCAAAGCCATGCGAGCAGCAGAGCGTTTTGCCTGCCTTCATTGCCGGCGCAATCTGGTTGGCGTACACCTCGCCATGCTTTTCATCCGGCAGCAGCAGGTGGACGACGTCTCCGCGCCGCGCCGCTTCATCTACCGACACTACCTCAAAGCCGTCCTGCACCGCGGCATCCCAGCTCTTACCGGGGCGAAGCCCGATGATAACCTGCACGCCGCTGTCGCGCATGCAGAGTGCCTGAGCGCGCCCCTGCGCACCGTAGCCGATGACGGCCACCGTCTTACCGTTGAGCACACTCACATCAGCGTCTTTATCGTGAAGAATATCCATGACATGAGAGAGGTTGTTGCATCCATTCGATGGGTACGGGAGTGAGGCTACCACCGACCTCTCGTATTGTCAAGCTCTGAAAAAAGGGCTCGCTTCGTTGCGGAACATTCCTTGACTTTCGGGTCAGGCAAGGGTATGCTGGGGCGCAGATGGCTACGCAAGATCAACAGCTCATAGAGAACAATTACATGTGCGACCCGGATGCCGACGGTGGTTTCGTGTACACCACGCTGGAAGCGGCGATCAACTGGATGCACAAATACTCGCTCTGGCCGATGCCGATGGGCACCTCTTGCTGTGCGATTGAGTACATGGCGGCATCCTGCTCTCGCTACGACATATCCCGTTTCGGGTCGGAGGTGAACCGCTACGCGCCGCGCCAGGCGGATTTTATGTTCATCTGCGGCACGATCACCTACAAGATGGCGGGGCTGGTGCGCCGCATCTGGGACCAGATGCCGGAGCCGAAATGGTGCATTGCCTGCGGGGCATGCGCCTGTTCCGGCGGGATGTTTCGCTCTTATTCCGTGCTGCAGGGGGTGGATAAGATTGTGCCGGTGGATGTGTACGTTTCCGGTTGCCCGCCGCGTCCGGAGGCTCTGCTGCAGGGGCTCATCACCCTGCAGGACAAGATCATGGCAACGGATCACCCTCTCAAGGATTTTTTCCGAACGCACGACTTTCGCAAGGCGCAACGCGGCGACACCATCCCCGCCGGGGTTTTTGACGACTGAACCTCTTTCCTTTCCCCTCCACCATGCCTACTGAAACGACCACAGCAGCCCAGACCGGCACTGCCGAAGCTCTCCGCAAGATACGCGACCGCTTTCCGACGCTCAGTTTCCGAGAATTCCGCGGCGACACCACGCTTACCGTGCCCGCAGACCAGCTTACGGCCGTGATGCGCTATGCAAAAGAGGCCTGTGGATTCGACATGCTGCTGTGCGTGAGCGCTGTGGATCATCTGCCGGAGAGTCCGCGCTTTGAGGTGCATTACACCATCACTCAGGCGGAGACCGGTGCGATTCTGCTGGTGCGCTGCGTGGCGGAAAACGACAGCGATCCCGTTGTGCCCTCCATGACAGGGCTCTGGCGCTCTGCCAACTGGTTGGAGCGCGAGCAGTACGATCTCATGGGCATCCGCTTTGAGGGGCACCCGGACCTGCGGCGCATCATGATGTGGGAGGAATACCCCTATCACCCTCTGCGCAAGGATTTCCCGGTAGCCGGTGTGTCGCTGGAGAGCGAGAACGGAGTCTTTACCGAGAAGGCTCCCACCGACGGCGCCCCCTTCACCACGACCCCGAGCGGACGCACGGCGGCCGAGCGTGAGCCGCGTTCTCGCGGTTGACCTGATTCTTCCTCAACCGTCCGAATATGAGTTCCCTGCCGCCGGACCTGGACCCCTCTGTCCGTGCCGTTGCGTGGATCGGCGACGCCGTGCTGGCGCTCTATGTGCGCGAGTGGATTCTTTCCTTCAATAACGGGCGTATGGACGGTGAAATTTTTGTCGCTCTCACTTCCAACCAATTTTTGAGACTTGTTGGCAATGCCACCGAAGTGGAGGCACAGATCGGCAAGGCCTATTACGAGGGAGGAATGACAGGGGCTTATGCGTGGATCGACTCCGAGCTGCGTCCGCTCATGGAAGAACGGGTGCACATCATACGCTCCCGGCGCGAGGAAAGGAAAAAATGAGCGGAGGAACGTCCGGGCGACGTCCCGTCATGCCAGGCTTTCCTGCAGCGCGGTCTGAAGTCGGGTCAATCCCTCAGCCAGCACATCATCCGGGATATTCAGCGCAGGGATGAGGCGCAGGGTGTTCGGACCCGCCGGACACGCCAGCAGACCGTTCTCGCGGCAGAGGTTGTTGAGGTGTGCGGCGGGCGTAGTGCCCTCCGGCGTCTTCATGACGTCCGGGTTCAGAGCCACGCCGCGCAAAAGGCCGAGCCCGCGCACGGTGTTCACGCAGGGGATGTTCCAGCTCGTCACAGTCTCTTTGATTTCCCTTCCCAGTCGCTCCGCACGTTCGGCAAGGTTCTGTTCCACAAGTTCATGCACAACCGTGAGAGATGCTGCGCAGGCGAGCGGTGTGCCGCCAAACGTGGAGCCGTGCGAGCCGGGGTCCATGATGCTGCAGAGGGGCGTTCCTTTCTCATCCATCGCGCGCCTGCTCACCCAGAAACAGCCCATCGGGAAACCGCCACCGAGCCCCTTGGCGCAGGAAATGAGATCAGGCCGGAGCTCCGGGCAAATCGCCTGCCAGCCCATCATCCTTCCGCAGCGGGCAAAGCCGCACTGCACCTCGTCCAGCATGAACAGGAGATCTTTCTCGCGGCAAATTTCAGCGACAGCCCGCATAAACTCCGGCGTGGCAGGGTTCACGCCTCCCTCTCCCTGCACCGCCTCCAGCAGAATGCCGCAGGTACGCTCATTCACCGCTTCGCGCAGAGCCCCGGTGTTGTTGTACTCCACGTATTTGAAGCCGACGAGCAGCGGGTCAAATTCCACCTGAATCTTCGTTTGCCCCGTGGCGGACATGGAACCGAGCGTACGACCGTGAAAACCTTTCAGGAAGGTGATCACCTCATAACGCGGCGAACCGTCCGCCGCCGGGCGGCGATGCCCGAAACGCCGCGCCACCTTGATGATGCCGTCATTCGCCTCCGCTCCGGAGTTGCAGAAAAAGACCTGTCCATCCAGTCCCACCACATCGCGTACGATGAGTTGGGCGAGCTCCTCCTGCTGAGGAATGCCGTAGAGGTTGGAGCAATGCATCAATCGCCCGGCCTGTTCGCTGATCGTCGCCACGAGTCCGGGGTATGCGTGCCCCAGGCAACAGGTCGCTATGCCTGCGCAAAAATCAATGTAACGTCGTCCGTCCGCATCAAACAGATAAGATCCTTCGCCGCGTACAATATCAATCGGTGCGCGCCCGTACGTCCCGAGTACATGTGGTTCCCTTTGCATAGCCCCAACAATTTACTCCCCGGGTCCGTCCTTGTCAATACCTCGCGCGGAACAATCGCAGAAGAAAAAGGCGAAAGACGTGAGAGAGGAGCGTGCAGCGATCCGGTACGCCGGGAACCCCCTATCCTTCTGCACCCGCAAAAAAATATGAAGCGCGCTACATTTTTTTTCTTTGTTCCTCTTGACACCTTGCGACAATCGTGTATGATACGGCGGCGATGATATGAAGCGTGCTTCATATTTTTGGTGAAGAAGTCATGGATCGAAGACTCACATCATTGTTTGTGATGAAGCTGATCGTGGACAGGGCGGCGACCCTGTACATGGCACAGGCGGATTGCCCGGTCACGTCGGCGCAGGGACGACTCATCATGTACCTGGAAAAGCAGGCGCCGCGGTGTGTTCCGCAGTACGAGCTGGAGAACTTTATGGGGGTGAGTCACGCGACGGTCAAGGGGCTGGTGGCGCGGCTGGAGGAGAAGGGGTACGTGCGCACAGCATTCGACGGAGAAGACGGCAGGGTGAAGAATGTGTACCTGACGGACGCCGTACAGAGGGACAAGGAAAAAGTGCGCTCCCTGCTGCAGAGAATCGAGAGGCGGGTGATGAAAGGATTTTCCTCAGAAGAAAAGAAAAGCATGCGCAGCATGCTGGAACGGATGTATGAAAACATTTCTTAACGTATGAACACCCATAGAAGAACAACCGGAGTCCTCGTGGCAGGACTCGTGATAATCGGACTTGCAGGATGCGATCAGAAGAATGAACAGCAGGCTGCTGCCCAGACCCGGGCCGCAGCCGGAATGTCCCCTCTCTCCGTGAGCGTGATGAACCTGCAGAAACAGGACGTTGCGCTGGAGAGCACGTGGTTCGGGCACCTGCGGGGTGTGGAAGAGGCCGCCATCAAACCTGAAGTGACGGGGAAGCTTCTGCGCCAGGAGTACTGGGACGGCACTCTCTGCAAGAAAGGCGAGGTGCTCTTTGAGATTGACCCGGAAAGTTATCAGGCCGCCCTGGGTCAGGCGGAAGCCGCGGTGAGTGTGGCGCGCGCTACGGTGCAGCAGGCTCAGGCAGCGGATGACCAGGCCGCCAAAGATGTCGAGCGCTACGAAAAGTTGGTCGATTCCGGTTCCATCTCTGAAAAGAACTACACGGATGCCCTGCATGCGCGCCGCCGCACCCAGGCCGCGCTTGCTGTGGCGCAGGCTTCTGTCAATCAGGCCGAAGCTCAGCTGCAGAACGCACGCATCAATCTGGCGCGCTGCACCATCCGCGCTCCCTTCACCGGCGTCGCTTCCAAATCCAACGTCTCCACCGGCGACCTCATCACCGCCGGAGGTCCGACGCTTACCACGATGTCATCCATCGACCCCATTCGCGTGGATTTCGTGGTGCCGGGCAAACAGGTGCTCAGCGAAGTGCTGGCTCCCTCTTACGACCCGGGAAAGGGTATGGTGACACCGGTAACGCACTTCCGGGTGGTGCTGGAAGACGGAAGCATCTATGAGCACGAGGGTCGAGTCGTGGCCGTGGACAGTTTTGTGAACAGCTCGACGGGCACCGTGAATTTCATCGGACACCTGCCGAACCCGAACCTCAAGTTGCGCTCCGGCGCGGCGGTGCGCGTGGTGGCAAACACCGGCACGGTGAAGGGCGCCCTGCTGGTGCCGAGTCGTGCTCTCGTGTCAGCCATGAACCACCGCTTCATCTACGTTGTGGGTAAGGATGGCACACCGTACGGCATCGACGTGATTCCGGCGCAGGAGGTGAATTTGGAAATGCCGAATGGCGACGGCAGGAAGGCGGTGATGCCGATGCAGATCATCCGGGGACGCGTGAAGCCTCTGGAAGATACGCTCAAAGAGCTCGGTTTCGATGACCCCACTCAGGTGCAGGTGATCGTGGAGGGAGGGCAGATGGCAGCCATCTATGCCCAGGCAAACACAGCTATGCGCGCTGCAGGGGCCTCCGGCGGCTTCGGCACGGTGAATCCCTCTCCGTTTGTGTACGCTCTTCCGGTCACAACAACGCCGTCTGTCACGGCGAAGAAGCAGTAAAGGAGCAGAATCATGAGCGCCTATTTCATCAAACACCCGGTGATTGCCACCGTGATTGCGGTGGTGACGACGCTGCTGGGCATCGTGTGCCTGCTCAACCTGCCGATCTCGCAGTACCCGGAAATCACCCCGCGCATCATCCAGTTGCAAACAATGTTCCCGGGAGCGGATGCGCAGAGTGTGGCGGATTCCGTGGGCACCCCGCTGGAACGCCAGGTCAACGGCGTGCAGCACATGGATTACATGACGTCCGTATCTTCCAACAACGGCGTGTATAACCTCATGGTGGTCTTCGAGCCCTCGTCCGACACGGATATGGACCAGATGCTCGTGAACATGCGCTACGGGCAGGCGCAATCGCAGATGCCGAGCGAGGTGATGAACTCCGGTATCACGATCCGTCAGCAGCCGGGTCTGCCGCTCATGCTCTACGGCCTCACCTCCCCGGATGGAAGCTACAACTCCGTGGATCTCGCAAACTATGCGCAGGTGAAGCTTGTGGATGAAATCAAGCGCGTGGAAGGCGTCGGCGAGGTGGCAGTTTACGGCGCCGGACGCTATGCTATCCGCATCTGGCTGGATACGGTCAAGATGAGTCACTTCAATATCTCTCTGGCAGAGGTGCGCGCGGCTATCTCCAAGCAGAACATGACCAACCCCGGCGGCAAGATCGGCGCTGATCCCGTGCCCAACGGCCAGGAGAAGACCATCACCGTGCGCACGCAGGGACGCCTCACCAATCCTGAGGAATTCGAAAATATCATCGTACGGCAGGAGGCGGATCAAATCGTCTATCTGAAGGACATTTCCACCATCGAGCTGGGTTCGGAAAATTACTCCGCAACCGGCCGTCGAAACGGTCAGGTGGCCGCCTCCGTCGTGATTTTCCAGTCCCCGGGGTCGAACGCCATCGAGACGGTGGATCGCGTGACAAAACTTCTGGAGAAGAAAACGGCGACCATGCCTCAGGGCATCCAGGGATCCGTGGCGCTGGATACAACGACGTCGGTGCGCTACTCCATCGAGGAGATTAAACACACGTTCATCGAGGCTATCATTCTGGTGGCTCTGGTGGTGTACATGTTCCTGCAAAACTGGCGCGCCACGCTCATTCCGCTCATCGCCGTCCCGGTGTCATTGGTCTCAACCTTCTGCGTCTTCCCCCTGCTGGGGTTCACACTCAACACGATTTCCCTGCTCGGGATGGTGCTCGCCATCGGGTTGGTGGTGGATGACGCCATCGTGGTGGTGGAAGCGGTGCAGCACCACATCGACGAGGGCCTCAAGCCGCGCGTGGCGGCTTTCGCTGCCATGCAGGAAGTGAGCGGTCCGGTCGTGGCCATTGCTCTCGTATTGGCGGCGGTATTCCTGCCGGCGCTCATGCTTGAGGGTATCACCGGCACCCTGTTCAAGCAGTTCGCCATTACGATCGCCATTTCCATGTTGATCTCGGCGTTCAACGCGTTGACGCTTTCTCCGGCTCTCTGCGCGCTCCTGCTCAAACCGAGCTCGCAGAACAGAAGCATCTTCCGCCCCTTCCACTGGCTGTTCAACAAGTGTTACAACGCCACGGCGAACATCTACACGCGCATCTGCGGCGGACTTGCCCGCAAGCTCATTATTTCCATGCCTCTGCTGCTTCTCCTGTGGGCGGCGATCAAGCCTGTGTCGGGCCGGGTGCCGGGCGCGTTCCTGCCGGATGAGGATCAGGGATTCCTCATGGCCGCGCTCGTCATGAAACCCGAAACCTCCCTGCAGGTGGCTATGGAGCAGGATAAAAAGCTCGAGGAGGCTCTCTACGACCCCACCGTTGTAAAAAATCTCACCTCCGTCGTGGGAATCAATATCCTCAACATGGTGCAGACTCCCGGCGCGTGCATCGCCTTCGTCGAACTCAAGGATTGGAGCGAGCGCCCGGAAACAGCGCAGGAAATTCAGAAGAGGCTCTCCGCCCGCGTGCAGAAGGCCGGACTGGACGGCACCGCCATGGTGCTGGTGCCCCCCGCTATCCCCGGCGTGGGCACGGCAAACGGCGTGGCCATGGTGCTGACGGATCTGGAAGGTCAGGGAGTGCCGTTCCTTTACGAGCGGGTGAAGACCTTTGAAGCCGCCGCCCGCCAGCGGCCGGAAGTCGCCATGTGCATGGACATGATGATGGCTGACACGCCGCAGAAGTACCTCGAGCTGGACCGCGAAAAATGCCAGTACTACAAAGTGGACATCAGCGCGGCCAACGGCATCCTCGCCGCCTACTACGGTTCTTCTTTCGTCAATTTCTTCAATGCCTTCGGGCAGCAGTGGCAGGTTTACATCCAGGCCCAGGGCGCGGATCGTACCGACCTGCAGCAGATGGACGGCTTTTTCGTCACGAACGCCGATGGTCAGCGCGTGCCTCTCTCGGTGCTCGTGAATGTGAAGGATATCGCCGAAACGGAATTCGTGATGCATCACCAGGGGTACAACGCTGCCAAGATCAATGTGATGCCTAAGCCGGGGTACTCCACCCAGCAGCTCATGGATGCCATGGAGGAGGTCTATGCCCAGACAATGGATCCCTCCAAAGTCGGTTTCGACTACCAGGATATGAGCTTCCAGGAAAATAAAGTGCGCAACAGCACCGGTCTCGGTACGATCTTTATCATGTCCGGTCTCTTCGCTTTCCTCATTCTGGTGGCGTTGTACGAGAAATGGCCACTGCCCATTTCGGTGTTCATGACGGTGCCCGTTGCGGTGCTGGGAGCGTATGCCGGGCTGGCCCTGTGGCATCTGGAGCTGAATCTGTACGCGCAAGTGGGGCTCGTGATGCTCGTGGGACTCGCAGCCAAGAATGCCATCCTGATCGTGGAGTTCGCCAATCTTGAGATGGAGCGCGGCAAGAGTCTGATGGAGGCCACTCTGGCTGCGGCGCGCCTGCGTCTGCGCCCCATCCTCATGACCTCGCTTGCATTCATTCTGGGCTGTATTCCGCTGATTCTTTCCAGCGGATCGGGAGCTCTGGCGCGCAATTCCATCGGTGTGGTTGTGGTGATAGGCATGACAGTCGCGACGTTGGTGGGCGTTTTCCTCATCCCGTGCTCGTACGTCTTTGTGATGCGCCTCTTCCGCATTAAATTCAAACTCAGCGAACTCGGGGAAGACCCGGACGAACGGGAGGCTCGCGAGTATCTCGCCGCTCATTCTCAGGATCAAAACTAAAATCAACTTGCAACAGCTTGCACGAAAAGGTATGATAAAACCAGCTATGAAACGGTACACTGTCCTGGCCCTGTTGAGCATCGCCGCTCTTGGGGCGACTTCCTGCTCCCTGGGTCCGCGATGGAGAAAGCCGAAGATGCCCGTGCCGGCGCAGTTCCGCGGCGCTTCCTTCGGTCGGGGAAATATGGCAGATCTGCCCTGGCAGCAAGTGCTCAAGGACTCCCGCCTCGCCGCTCTCCTCTACGATGTGTTTAATGCCAACCGCAGCCTTGCTGCCCTGCAACACAATGTCGAAGCGGCCAGACAGTACGTCACCATCGCCCGCGCCCCGCTTTTTCCGTGGGCAGGTTACAGCGCTTCCACCAGCAAGGGTATGAACCAGCAGGGCGGCGCAGGAATCGCTCAGACGGGCGGTATCACCACCAACCCGGGATCGGCTTCGCTCTCCGCTTCGTGGGAGCTCGACCTGTGGGGCAAGACACGCAAGGGAGTGGAGAGCGCCTCGGCGAGCGCACTCTCTGCTCAGGAACAGCTGGCGAACCTGCGTGTTTCTTTGTTGCGTCAGGTGGCTTGCGGTTATCTGCAGCTGTTGATGCTCGATGAGCAACTGCGCATTGCCCACGCTTCCGTGGCGAGCTATCAGGAATCCCTCAACCTCTTCCGCAATCAGCTGGAGGGCGGTGTCGGCGATAAACTTCAGACGGCTTCCGCCGAGGCAGCTCTGGCTGCCGCCGAGGCCGCCGTGCCGGTGCTGCAAATGCAGATAGCTGAGCTGGAGAACACTCTCAGTGTGCTGGCCGGTCGCACGCCGGGGCACATTTCCCGCGGCGGCAGCCTGCAGGATTTTGCTGAAGCCAGCCGTGTGGCGGCGGGCATTCCCGCCGATGTGCTGGCGCGGCGCCCGGATATTCGCGCTGCGGAGCAGGATCTGCGGGCAGCCAATGCCGATATAGGCGTGGCCATATCCTCCTACTTCCCGAGCATCAGTCTCACTTCTGCTGCCGGCTATGCGTCTGCTGACCTGCGGCACGCCATTATTCCGCACCGCACCGGCTGGGGCATCGGCGCTTCGCTCACGGGGCCCATCTTTCAGGCCGGTCAACTTCGCGCCAACACGCGCGCCAAGAAGGCTCTGTTCCTCGCGGCGAAGGCGAATTACGAGCAGACGGTGCTGAACGCCATGGCGGAGATTTCCACGACTCTCACGAATCGCCAGAAACTCGCTGAAGTCATTGCGAAGCAGGAGGCCGCCGTGGAGGCCTACCAGGAGAGCGTGAAGCTGTCCATCGACCGTTACAAGACAGGTATCGCCGCGTACTACGAAGTATTGCAGGCTCAGCTGCTTCTCTTCCCGGCGCAGCAGCAACTCGCCTCCTATCGCTACCAGTACGCCGCGTGCATTCCCACGCTCTACACCCAGCTGGGCGGCGGCTGGCGTCAGCAGCGTTGAGCACGCAAGAAGAGGCTCCCCCGCCGGGGTGAATGGGTTCAGGAGTCTGAATGACGGAGGCGCCCTGTTTCGATCCGCCTGCAAGGAGACAAATCCTGCGGGCGGTTTAGGCTTTCCATTTGCGGGCGGGTGTGCTACACTCGCGTGCGTATGGAGACGACCGCCAGTCCGTCAGCAGAAGCGGCTAAAAGAAAAGCCGCCGCCAAGGCGTTTGCAGACAAATGGACGGCGGCACCGGGCGATGAGAAGCAGGAGACGCAAAGCTTCTGGATTGAACTCTTGCAAGAGGTTCTTGGCGTGCGCAGTGACAGCCGGACTATCAGCTTTGAAATGCGCGTGAAGGTAGGCAATTCTACCCGCTTCATTGATGCTTACCTGCCGGATACCCGGGTGCTCATTGAGCAGAAGAGCAGCAGCGTTGATATGGACGCGCCGCAAATGCAGTCCGGCGGGGATATGCTGACGCCCTACGA
>CANRKR010000021.1 GCA_947631275.1 uncultured Akkermansia sp. | reverse complement strand
TTCTGTTGGTTTTAATAAAATGTACGCCTAATGATTCGTGCTCTTTCAGATGCTACGTGTATTGAAAAGTAGAGAATTTCTCATCCAGAATTGTGAACTCCTACGATAATCACGCTTCCCTCTCAGTAAAATTTTCTTAGGACTAATCTCCTTCCCTTTGCAAGCTCATTTACCCTTACAAAGCCACATCTCAAAAGATCTTTTGACAACCGCCCGCTACCCTCCTGGCCAGAGAGTAGCGGGCGGAGAATAAGTTCTGGAAAGAATGCCGCCCTAGTCGTCGGCCCCCACGGAAATGGAATCATCCGCCGGTGCGAGATTATCTTCCGCATCGTATGTACGGGGAATCGGGATAGCATCCGGGGCGGGCTCCACAACGATGCGACGGTACTTGTCGAACCCTGTACCGGCAGGGATAAGATGACCGAGAATTACATTCTCCTTGAAGCCCTCCAACTGGTCAGATTTCCCAAGTGTGGCGGCCTCGGTAAGCACGCGCGTCGTATCCTGGAAAGAGGCAGCAGAGATGAAAGAATCGGTCTTGAGCGAAGCTTTGGTAATGCCCAACAGGACAGGCTCGCACTCGGCGGGGCGTCCATTCATGGAGATGATCTCCTTGTTGATGCGTTCAAAAGCGGTGCGATCTACCTCATCACCCCAAAGCAGACCAGTGTCTCCTGGATCCTTCACGCGAACCTTTCGCAGCATCTGAGAGACGATAATTTCCACGTGCTTGTCGTTGATTTCCACACCTTGCACACGATACACCTGCTGCACTTTGTTCACGAGATGCTCTTGCAAGGCATTCTTGCCACAGATACGTAGAATCTCGTCAGAAGCTTCAGAACCATCGGACAGCGGCTCCCCGGCATGTACAAAGTCACCATCGTGCACGATGATGTGGCGATCCATGGGCACAAGATGCTTGAAGGAAATCATACCCTCGTGTTCATCCTTCTCGGAGAGTTTGTTGGAGCGCTTGCGAGACTTGAGAGCGGCATCCCGGGCCTCAATATCGCGGAAAACCGTCACCACCTTCTTACCTCGAATCATTGCATCGTCAATGGAAACAACACCGTCGATCTCTGCCAATACGCAGGTATCTTTCGGTCGGCGAGCCTCAAAGAGCTCGGCCACCCGCGGCAGACCGCCGGTAATGTCATTGGTTTTTTGGATTTTGCGCGGAGTCTTAGCGATCGGAGTACCAGCAGAAATCCGCTGTCCATCTGCGACGGCGAGATATGCTCCAGTCGGAATAGAATACATGCGCGGTTTATCATCCTTTCCCTTACCGGTGTGTACGACAATACGAGGGGCAAGATCCTGTCGGTGATCAATGATCACGGTGGTTCCCTTACCGGATTCAGTATGACTGGATTCGGTGTGACAGGTGATACCCTCAATCATATCCTGGAATTCAACGATACCTTGCACTTCTGCAATGACAGGGATAGCAAACGGATCCCACTCAGCAATGAGGGTTCCTGCTTCAATTTGTTCTCCGTCCTTGACTATGAGTACAGCGCCCATGGTGAGCTGATATGCTTCTTGCTCCTTGCCTTCAGCATCGTAGATCTTCACGCTACCATTCTTGCAAAGTACCACATTGTGACCATTTTCATCTTCCACACAGCGATCGCGCAGATTTTCGTCGTAGATGACGCGACCGGCAGTCTTAGAGACATGCTCTGGACGATTGGAAGTAGCCGTGGCAGTGCCACCAACATGGAAAGTGCGCATGGTAAGCTGGGTACCAGGCTCACCAATGGACTGGGCAGCAATAATACCAACGGCTTCACCCACCTTCACCGCCTTGCCTGTAGCAAGGTTCAAACCATAGCATTTCGCACAGCAACCTTTCGGTAACTCGCAAGTAAGTACCGAGCGCACGCGCACCTTCTCTATACCGAGTTTTTCAATCTGCTTCGCCGCCTCATCAGTGATGATCTCATTGCGCATCACGACAATTTCTTTCGTGATGGGATCAAGAATATCATCACACGCGACACGTCCGTAAATGCGGGAAGAGAGCGAAGCAATTTCATCCTCACCATCGTAGATGGCGGTCATGACAATACCGTCATCCGTGCCGCAATCTTCATCGCGTACAATGACATCCTGAGCAACGTCAACGAGCTTACGAGTCATGTAACCTGAGTCGGCCGTCTTCAGGGCAGTATCCGCGAGTCCTTTACGAGCTCCGTGCGTTGAGATGAAATACTCCAGCACAGAAAGCCCTCCGCGGAAATTTGAGGTAATCGGACGTTCAATAATTTCACCAGAAGGTTTAGCCATAAGGCCGCGCATACCGGAAAGCTGCTTGATCTGCGCCTTATTTCCACGAGCGCCGGAATCCACCATCATGTAAAGCGGATTTGCAACGGCAGAACCATCATTGTACTCCAGCTTGGTGTAAAGCTCTTTCTGGATAGCATCGGTAGTTGAGGACCAGATGTTCACGACCTTTTCATAACGTTCGCCATTAGTGATAAGGCCTTCCTCGTACTGTTCCGTGACGCGATTGACCTCCTCATAAGCAGCAGCGATAAGATCATCCTTGCTTTCAGGCTCAACCATATCCACGATGCCAATAGAGCAGCCGGAGCGTGTAGCCTCCTTGTACCCGAGGGCCTTCAGTGCATCGAGAGTCTCTACAGTGCGACTCTGCCCACAAGTCTGATAACAGCGCCAGATAATCTCTCCTAATTGCTTCTTACCAACGTTTCTATTGATGTAACCGATCTCATTCGGCCAGATCTCATTGAAACGCACGCGCCCAGCTGTGGTAACGATGGTCTTCTTATCAACATTCTCCTGGTTGAAAGAAAGACGATCAAATTCTCTGCCGGTTTTGCCGTAGTCGGGATTCTTGAGTCGTATCCACTCGTGGTAACCGATTTTTCGGGCCGCAATAGCAAATTCCACCTCTGAAATGGACTCAAAGAGAGGCAGCAGATGCTGATTGTCCTGATTCTCCTTCACAAGCTTGGCTCGAGTGTGGGTCAGGTAATACGCACCAAGAATAATATCCTGCGTAGGGGTACTGATAGGCTTGCCAGACGCAGGTGAGAAGATGTTGTTCGGTGCAAGCATAAGCAAGCGAGCCTCCAACTGAGCCTCCACGCTCAGCGGCACGTGAACAGCCATCTGGTCACCATCAAAGTCAGCATTGTATCCAGTGCAAACCAGGGGATGCAAGCGAATAGCCGAACCTTCAATCAGCACGGGCTCGAAAGCCTGGATGGAAAGGCGGTGCAGCGTCGGAGCGCGATTCAGAAACACAGGATGTCCCTTGGTCACCTCTTCCAGGATATCCCAAACCACTGCCTCGCGGCGATCAATCATCTTCTTAGCCGATCGAACAGTGTGCACATATCCCAACTCACGCAGGCGGTGAATGATGAACGGCTCAAAAAGTGTAAGCGCCATTTTCTTAGGCAACCCACATTGATGCATCTTCAGATTCGGTCCAATCACGATCACCGAACGTCCGGAGTAATCCACTCGCTTGCCCAGCAAGTTCTGGCGGAAACGTCCACCCTTGCCTTTCAGCATGTCGGAGAGAGATTTAAGCGGGCGATTCCCAGCGCCGGTCACATGACGACCATGTCGACCGTTGTCGAAGAGCGCGTCCACAGCCTCTTGAAGCATGCGCATCTCATTGCGTCGGATTACCTCCGGCGTCTGCAGAGACGAGAGTTCCTTGAGACGGTTATTGCGATTGATAACGCGACGGTAAAGATCATTCAAATCACTGGTGGCAAACCGTCCCCCGGGCAACGGAACGAGTGGACGCAGATCCGGCGGGATGACAGGGAGGGTGGTGAGCACCATCCACTCGGGATGACAACCGCTGTGCAAGAAGCCTTGAGCAAGCTGCAGGCGCTTGGCAATCTTGCGCCTATTCTGCTTGGAGTTGGTACGCTCCATCTCCTGGCGAAGCTGATCAATGAGAGCCGGCAAATCAATGGTACTGAGCATTCGTTGAATGGCTTCCGCTCCCATACCGGCTTCCGGGGCATCCTCTCCGGAGTCCTCCAGAATCTCATTGTAGCGCTCCTCAGTCAAAATGGTTCCTCGCTCAATTCCATTTACACCACGGGGATCAATCACGATGTAATCCTCGTAGTAGATAATGCGCTCCAGGTCCTTTGCCGTAAGGTCCAGCATAAGTCCTATACGGCTAGGCATGCACTTGTAGAACCAGATATGCGTGACAGGTACTGCAAGGTCAATGTGCCCCATGCGTTCGCGACGCACCCGGGAGGAGGTCACCTCCACCCCGCAACGATCACATATCTTCCCCTTGTTCTTGGCCCGCTTATAACGACCACAAGAGCACTCCATGTCGCGCGTTGGGCCGAATATACGCTCGCAGAAAAGACCGCCGCGCTCCGGCTTAAAGGTGCGGTAATTAATCGTCTCGGGGTTCTTCACCTCTCCACTGGACCAGCGGTGAATATCGTCCGGACTGGCAACAGTGATACAAACCTGATCGAAATTCTTCGGTTTTTCGTTATTAAGATCGAAATGAGACATATGGTTGAAAAGTAAAGGTTGATGAGGTATTTCGCCAGAGGAGTATCAGATGCCGTTTTCTTCTCCATCCTGCTCCGTCACATCAATGGTGTCTGCAGGTTCTGAGTCATAATCGTCCAGTGTAAGATCTATGCTGTCCTCATAATTCTGCATATCCATACGAATTTCTTCATCGTCCACCCCACTGGCCAGGACCTCAAATACCTCGTCCTGCGTGGGAGCCGCGCCCTCACGATCCGCTTTTTCACGCGGCTGCACGTTCAGACACAGCGCCTGCATCTCCTTGATGAGCACATTGAAAGATTCGGGTGTTCCCGCCTCTAGTGCGTTATCTCCACGCACGATGTTCTCGTAGATGCGGGTTCGTCCCTGTACATCGTCGGATTTCACGGTAAGGAGCTCCTGAAGGGTGTAGGCTGCGCCGTACGCTTCCATGGCCCACACCTCCATTTCGCCAAAGCGTTGACCACCGTGCTGTGCCTTGCCGCCCAGCGGTTGCTGAGTGACAAGTGAATAGGTACCCACGGCACGGGCATGGACTTTGTCAGCAACGAGGTGGTTAAGTTTGAGCATATAGGTATACCCGACCACGACAGGATAATGGAAGTACTCGCCGGTGAGGCCATCAATCAACCGACTCTTGCCTGCCACGCTACCATCTTTACCATCACCAACCCACGAGAAGCCAGGCACCTTCTTGGCTTGGCTCATATAGTCCCATATCTTAGCCTCGTCAATGCCATCAAACACAGGTGTTGCAACTTTAAATCCGAGAGCCTTCGCAGCGACGCCAAGGTGCGCTTCTAACACCTGCCCCACGTTCATGCGAGAGGGCACGCCCAAGGGGTTGAGAATGATATCCACTGGCGTACCATCTTCCAAATAAGGCATATCCTCCACGGGGAGCACGCGAGAGCAAACGCCTTTGTTGCCATGGCGACCTGCCATTTTGTCGCCCACACCAAGCTTGCGCTTCGTGGCAATATAGACTTTCACCTCTGTGACGACACCGGGTTCCATCTCCGCGCCAGACTCAATTTGATCGAGCTTTCGATCGCGCTCCTCGTCAAGATCGCGGAACCGTCCCTCGTAGGCTCCAACGATCTCAAAGATCTGGTTGCGCACCGGCGACTCATTCATCTCGATTTGATCGTGATGCTCCGCGAGGTTGCGCAAGAGACTCTTAGTGATCTTACGATTGGCAGGGATAATGACCTCTCCGCTGCCGGAGTGGGTAACTTCCAGAGGAATTTTTTCACCTAGCAGACGATCAGAAAGCTTGCTGGTGAGCAAATCAATGAGATTCTTCTTTGCTTCCTTATACTCGTCATCCAATTTACGACGCTGTTTGAGACTCTCCTTCTCGGTATCAACCTCGGGGGAACCCGGAACAGCCGAACGCACAATGCGCACATCCATTACCACACCGGTAGTGCCCGGAGGTACGCGCAGCGAGGTATCCTTCACGTCTGCCGCCTTCTCGCCAAATATAGCACGCAACAGGCGTTCCTCCGGGGCAAGATCCGTCTCGCTCTTCGGGCTTATCTTGCCCACCAGAATGTCACCGGGCTTCACCTCGGCACCAATGCGCACCACACCGTCACTGCCCAAATTTTTCAGAGCCTCATCGCCCACGTTGGGAATATCGCGAGTAATCTCTTCCGGACCAAGCTTGGTGTCACGCGCTTTCTCCTCAAATTCTTCGATGTGAATGGAGGTGTAAGCATCCTCCTGGACGAGGCGTTCCGAAATAATGATGGCATCCTCGAAATTGTAACCGTACCAGGACATGTAGGCCACCAGCACGTTGCGACCGAGAGCAAGTTCGCCGCCATCGGTGCAGGGACCGTCTGCCAGCACATCCCCTGCCTTCACCTTGGCGCCACGCGAAACAATGGGGTGCTGGTTGATGCAAGTGGAAGCATTCGAACGCATAAATTTACGCAGTTGATAGACGTAGATACCCTTTTCGGAATCCGTTTTTATGCTGTCCGGATCACTCAGCCAGCGCTGCGCAGGAACAGGAAGCTCGCCATCTGGCGTAGTCACAATATACTCGGCCGTGGCGGAGGCGACAACGCCCGGACCAGCAGCAACGACAAGTGATCCGCTGTCGCGGGCACACTTGGCCTCAATACCGGTGCCCACGAGAGGAGCCTGATTTACCATCAACGGCACGCCTTGGCGCTGCATATTCGCCCCCATGAGAGCGCGATTAGCGTCGTCGTGCTCAAGGAAAGGAATAAGACCGGCGGCAACAGAGATAATCTGCTTGGGCGAGACATCCATGTACTCCACGCGCCGCGGATCCACCTCAATGAATTCGCCGTGCTCGCGAGCCGTAACACGAGGTTTCACGAAGTGACCGTGCCCATTATCGTCATCAATAGGATTGTTGGCTTGTGCAATGAGATGATACTCCTCTTTATCGGCAGAAAGGTACTCCACCTCATTTGTTATAATAACCTCCGTATCGATAACCTTTCCCTTCTTGTCCTTCTTCTCGATCGTCTTTACTTTTCGGAAAGGCGTTTCGATAAACCCATACTCATCGATACGAGCATAGGTGCAAAGTGAATTGATCAACCCGATATTGGGACCTTCCGGTGTCTCAATAGGACAGATGCGTCCGTAGTGCGAGGGGTGCACGTCGCGTACCTCAAAACCTGCACGGTCGCGATTCAAACCACCGGGACCAAGAGCAGAGAGACGACGCTTGTGCGTAAGCTCTGCCAATGGGTTGATCTGATCCATGAACTGAGAAAGTTGGCTGCGTCCGAAAAAGTCGCGCACAACAGCACTGAGGGCTTTCGGATTGATAAGCTTGCTGGGAGTGAGGTCCTTACGAGTCGTATCGCAGAGAGTCATGCGCTCTTTGACGAGGCGCTCGGTACGAGCAAAGCCAATGCGGCACTGGTTAGCAAGCAACTCACCGACAGCGCGCACGCGGCGATTCCCCAAGTGGTCAATATCATCCACCACACCCTCACCGTGCTTGAGACGCAGCAAGTACTTCACTGCCGCAAGGAAATCTATTGGCTGAATAAGCCTCACATCTTCCGGAACTTCCAAACCAAGCTT
This sequence comes from uncultured Akkermansia sp., assembly GCA_947631275.1. Lineage (GTDB taxonomy): Bacteria > Verrucomicrobiota > Verrucomicrobiia > Verrucomicrobiales > Akkermansiaceae > Akkermansia. Next base: position 29,307 of record CANRKR010000021.1, on the reverse strand, counting down.
CTGGTTGATCTTATACCTCCCTACGCGGGTGAGATCGTAGCGCCGTTCCTCACGGAAGAGACGATCCAGCGCGGCCGAAGCTTGCTGCACCGAAGTAGGATCTCCCGGACGGAATTTACGGAAAATTTCTTTCAAGGCGCTGTCACGATCGTAAGACAGATCTTTCTTGAGCGTTTTGACGAGAATCTCATCTTCTCGCTGATCAATGACCTCGATGCTCTTGATTCCCAACTCCCGCATGCGGCGGATGGTAGAGAGACTCAGCGGCTCGTAAGCTTTGGCAATAACGCTGGGAGCTCGCTTGCTGCCGGGCTCCTGATACTTTACGTCTTCAAAGGGCAGCAAGTGTTCAAGCTCTTCAGCGCTCGCATCCGCGATACGCAGCTTCTGAATTGTGTAAAACTGCTCAACGATCGAGCGATCGGTCTCGTAGCCTAAATAGCGCAAAAATGTCGTCGCCAGGAATTTGCGACGACGGCGACGACGGTCCAGAAAGACGTACATCAGATCGTTTGTATCAAACTGCACCTCCAGCCACGAGCCACGGTCCGGGATGATGCGGAAGGAGAAAAGCTCCTTACCATTGGCATGGCGCATCTTTTCGTAACAGATGCCAGGTGAGCGATGCAGTTGAGCGACGATGACGCGTTCCGCACCATTAATCACGAAAGTACCGCGATCGGTAATCATGGGAATCTCTCCCATGTAAACATCCTCTTCGGTAGAATACTCCTCCGCCGTATTGACCCCGCAAACAAGGCGGAATCGAATGAGCAGCGACGCGCTGTACGTCTCCCCGGCTCGGATAGCCGCAAAATCAGTCGTCTTGGGCGGCAAAATCTCGTAGGAAACGTACTCGAGTCGGATTTGTGAGTCGTAACTCTCGACAGGGAAGTGCTCGGAAAGGACAGCCTGCAACCCGACCTTAAACCGTTTGCCAGGAGCCGTAAAGCGTTGTAAAAATTCTTCGTAAGATTTGGTTTGAATCTCTATGAGGTTCGGCGGTTCAATGACCTCTTTGATTTTTCCAAAACTGATTCGCTCTGGCTTCTTAGGCTTGGACATAGAGTAGGTGGGGCGGAGGATGTAGTTTTCAGCACCCGCGGCGGGTGTCATTTGGTTTCACATTTGCCGAAGTCGACCCGGGGTTCAGGGAACGCACGCCCTCCATAAATCCCGGAACGATTCAGCATGTAAAGTAAGACGTTTTTCAGACAGAAAACAACTTGCCGGAAAAGCAAGCGGAAACAAAGGGCGAGACAGGGAAGAAAGGATCTCCCCTGTTCTCACGAAAAATTGCAGGACTACTTGATAGTAACCTTAGCGCCAGCAGCCTCAAGTTCTGCCTTTGCCTTGTCAGCTTCCTCCTTCGAAGCTCCCTCCAGCACGAGTGCCGGAGCGCTCTCAACGAGCTTCTTAGCGTCCGCCAGACCAAGACCGGATTTGACAGCCCGAACCGCCTTGATAACGCCAATTTTATTGGCCCCGGCATCAGTCAGCTCGACGTTAAAATCGGTCTTCTCCTCAGACGCCTCAGCAGGAGCCGCAGCGCCGACGGCGCCAGCAGCAGCCACGGGAGCAGCAGCAGACACACCCCATTTTTCCTCGAGCAATTTCACCAGCTCGGCAGCCTCGATGATCGTAAGCTTGCCAAGCTCCTCAGCTATTGTGTTAATATCAGCCATTTCTGTGTTTTGGGTTTAATTGGTTCTTGTCGCGGATGAGGGCTCCTCATCCATTTCAGTTCTCACCGGCCGGAGAGCCGACAGAGAACCTAATTTTCCAGGCGGGGGGCAGTGATACCACACCTCCACCATCTTTTCAAGTCTTTTTTTTGTCCTAAACAAAAATTTACCAGAGTTAAGATTCAGCTTGCTTATCCACATAGGCTTTGATCACACGAGCCAGGGCAGCGCCAGCTCCATTGATCGTCCCAAGCAGAGTAGCCAACAATACCTCGCGACTCGGCAACTCACCAAGAGCGCGGATCTTGTCCGGAGTCAGCTCAGCGCCATCGAGTATTCCCACCTTGTAGACTCCTTTTTTGGAAGCCTTGGTGAAAGCATTGAGCACCTTGGCGGCGGAACATATATCCTTGTCTCCGGTGACATAGGCCGTTTGCCCCTTAAGGGAAGCGGAAATATCAGGCAACCCGGCCTCTGCAATCGCTTTCACCATGAAGGAATTTTTCGCAACGGTGCAGCGTGCGTCGACAGCAGCAAGCTCCGCACGGAGCTTCGTGAACTCCGGCACACTCACGCCAGTATAGTCGATGACCAGGAGGAAAGGAGAAGCATTCACTTTCTCAAGCAATTGAGCAACGATTGTCTCCTTATCAACATTTACTTTCATATCTGTACTCATATCACATCAAGGGTTGCGGTAGATCTTAGATTTTGGAATACTCTGCAGCAGCGAGCTGAACGCCCGGACTCATCGAACAAGCCACTGTGGCGCCGGAAATGTAAGCTCCTTTTGCTCCGGCAGGTCGAGCCTTTACCACCGAACCGATCATCGCCCGAATGTTCTCGACAAGTTTTTCACCTTCGAAGGACAACTTGCCAACAGCAGCAGAAATGTTGGCGCTCTTATCAACCTTGTAGTCCACGCGACCGGCTTTCACTTCACGCACAGCTTTTGCGGTGTCGTCAGTGACAGTGCCGGTTTTGGGGTTAGGCATGAGACCGCGGGGTCCAAGCACACGCGCAATCTTGCGCACCTGGGCCATGGCATCCGGGGTGGCAATAGCGCTATCGAAATCCAAGAATCCTCCCTGAACCTCCTTAATCAAATCTTCCAGCCCTACTTTTTCCGCGCCGGCCTCAAGAGCAGCTTGAGCAGCCTCACCTTGGGCGAAAACAATCACACGCACGTTCTTACCCGTACCGTGTGGCAAAGCAACGGAACCGCGTACCATCTGGTCAGATTTACGGGGATCCACCGTGAGATGGAATGAGATGGTCACTGTGGGGTCGAACTTGGGTGCCGGGAAGCTCTTCATGACTCCCACAGCCTCCTCAACAGTGTAAGTTTTGGAGCGATCTACCAGCTGAGAAGCAGCTGTATAACGTTTGGAATGTTTGGTTGACATAGTGTTTAGCAGTACGTTCGGGGTTAATTGAGTAATTTTGCGGTATTCCCTCCTGCAGGCGTGAGGTTATGATCAGAAGCCTTCCACTTCAATACCCATCTGGCGAGCCTGACCGGCGATGATGCGAGCAGCTGCTTCTGGAGAAGTGGTGTTGAGATCCGGCATCTTGGTTTTCACGACTTCCATGAGCTTATCAGCGGAAATCTTAGCGACCTTCTTCTTGTTCGGTTCACCGGACCCGGAAGTGATGCCGACAGCCTTCTTGAGCAGATTGGCTGCTGGGGGCTGCTTGGTAATGAAATCAAAGGATTTGTCTTTGTAGACCGTAATAACGACGGGAAGAACATCACCAGCCTGCTTCTGAGTTTTTGCATTGAACTCTTTGCAGAAGCCCATGATATTCACGCCGGCCTGACCAAGAGCAGGACCCACGGGGGGAGACGGATTAGCCGCTCCTGCCGGAATCTGCAGCTTGATGATTTTAACTACTTCTTTTGCCATGGTTCTATGTGTTTGTTGTTACCGTCCTCTCACGCACTCCGATAGAGCAATGAAAGGACGGAGAAAATCTACGCGTCAGATCCAGCATCCGGAAGACCGCGCTCATCTTCCGGAACGAGCTGCACTTGCGAATAATCCAGATCCAGCGGATTTGTGCGTCCGAACATCGTCACCCCTACGCGCAAACGACCGTGCTCCGCATCCACTTCCTCCACGATACCGCGCTCGCCCTGGAAAGCTCCCTCCAGTACGCGAACCTCATCCTGCACGTTGATAACGATTTTGGGACGCGTTCCCTCGCTGCGGCGGGATATCTCTCGCATAAGCTCCTCCACATCCCTCGCGGGCATAGGAAGAGGTTCCTTTTTGCGGCCGCTGGCGAAACTGATGACGCCGTCGACAGCAAGTATCTTGTACCACGCGTCGTTGTTGAGAGATCCATCGGGATTACGTAAGGCGAAGTTGAGGTAGATGTAGCCGGGATAAAGCTTGCGCTCCTGCACCCGTTTCTTGCCGTTCACTACATCTTCCACCTTCTCAATGGGCACGAGGGGCTCACTTTGCAGCAAATCACCCACTTCCTTATCGTCGCGGAAAAGTCGCTTGAGGTTCTCAACCGTACGGCGTTCCTTGTTGGAAAGCACGTGTAGCACATACCACTGATCCTTGGCTTCCGGAACAGAGTGGTGAACACTGGATTTTCTTTCGTAATTGCGGGACATAGGAAGGAAGAAAAGGGAAAATATGTCAGGAAAGTTGTTCGATGGCCCAAGTGACAACGCGAGCCATCACAAAGTCAAAAAACGCAACGTAGGCCCCCAAAAGAACCATCGCCACTAAGACAACCATCGTGGAGCCACTCAGCTCACGATACTTCTTGAAGCCTTTAATCTTCGAATCGCTTTCCCAGGGCCACGAGCACTTCTTGAGCTCGCTCTTAATATTGGAAATAAAGAGTGACAGCTTGCGGAACATAATGAGATGCTGGGTCAAAGGTTGTACTCGTGTCGGAGAAAGAAGGTTTCGCGCCTACCGGGGAAAACCAACATCCGGCACAGGGTATGAGAGACTCGAACTCCCAACATGCGGTTTTGGAGACCGCCGCTCTACCAATTGAGCTAATACCCTAGATCTTACCCCCGCGATATGCAGGGGAGGGGGAAGCGCCCACCTCTTCCGAGGAGGGCTCCCTCCACCGACCTTCTTTTGTGTCGAAGCTGCGCCCCTTCCCGAAAGGGAGATGAGGCGCAGCCGGTATCCATAAAGGATTCTTCTCGCGGGTGCAGATGCTCAGCCCGAAGCCTCGCCTGCACCCGCTGACCCTGGTGGGGAAATGGATCAGGCCTTAATCTTGGCCACCTTGCCAGCGCCAACGGTGCGTCCACCCTCACGGATAGCGAAACGCATACCCTCCTCCATAGCAACGGGGGTGATAAGCTCCACACCAATGGTCACATTGTCGCCTGGCATCACCATCTCCGTTCCCTCGGGCAGAGAGACTGTGCCGGTCACATCCGTCGTGCGGAAATAGAACTGCGGACGGTAGTGGGCGAAGAAAGGAGTATGACGACCGCCCTCTTTCTCGGAAAGCACGTAGACAGCTGCCTCAAAAGTCGTGTGAGGAGTCACTGTGCCGGGCTTAGCAAGCACCTGACCGCGCACAATGTCTTCTTTCTTGATGCCGCGCAGCAGCACGCCGACGTTGTCACCGGCTTCACCCTTATCGAGCAGCTTACGGAACATCTCGATATCGGTCACAGCCGTCTTAACCGTCGGTTTGATGCCCACGATCTCAACTTCATCCATCTTGTTGATGATGCCGCGCTCAATACGACCGGTGGCCACAGTACCACGACCGGAGATAGAGAACACGTCCTCCACCGGCATCAGGAAGGGCTTGTCAACCGGACGCTCAGGAGTGGGGATGTACTCGTCGACCGCGTCCATGAGATCCATGATGGATTTCACGGCATCGGCGTCGCCCTCGAGAGCTTTCACGGCGGATCCCTTGATGATGGGGATGTCGTCACCGGGGAACTCGTAGGAAGAGAGCAACTCACGGATCTCCATCTCAACGAGCTCGGCGAGCTCGGGATCAGCAAGATCCATCTTGTTCATGTAAACCACGATATAGGGCACACCAACCTGACGGGCAAGCAGAATGTGCTCACGTGTCTGCGGCATGGGGCCATCGGCGGCGGAGACCACGAGAATAGCGCCATCCATCTGGGCAGCGCCGGTAATCATGTTCTTCACGTAATCGGCGTGCCCGGGGCAGTCGACGTGCGCGTAGTGGCGCTTGTCAGTTTCGTACTCAACGTGGGCTGTGGAGATAGTAATGCCACGCTCGCGCTCCTCGGGAGCGCCGTCGATTTGGTCATATGCCTTAAACTCAGCCTTGCCCTGGTCTGCAAGAACCTTGGTAATTGCAGCAGTGAGGGAAGTCTTGCCGTGATCAACGTGACCGATTGTGCCCACGTTCACATGGGGCTTGGTTCGCTGGAATGCTTCTTTAGCCATAATGATGTAATTGTGTGTTTAGCTGCTTATTCTTGCATGAGCATCAAAGCTTCTGGCGGGACTTGAACCCGCGACCTCATCCTTACCAAGGATGCGCTCTACCACTGAGCTACAGAAGCGATCACGCTCCAGAGCCACCCCGAGAAGGGGCGGAAAAGCGGGGAGACTATACACGAGTTTCCCTGACACGTCAATCATAATCTCGTTGATTTTAATTTTTTTCTTCATAGTATCGAAAAACGGAGGCGCTAATGGATGGAAAGTTGGATTGAATGGCGGAAAAATTAGATGCATGCTGATTCCCTATGAAAAAGACAATATTGATGACAACACTGGCGTTCAGCAGTCTTATGGCAATGGGTGCAACGGACACAACGATGACGACACCCAGTGGCGGGGATGCTACAACTCCGGGCATCACCTACAAAAATGATGGTTCGGGCGTATCCTGCGACGAAACGTACTGGATCAATGTGGACACCATGACGCTGGCCGCGGCAAACGGCGATCCCATCGCACAGTACGCAATCGCATATATCACCGAAAACGGACTGAGCGGCGCCTCGAAGGATCCGGAAAAAGCGAGTGCACTATATGAGCATGCGCTGCCCGGTCTAAAGAAAGCGGCAGATGATGGCAACCCGACGGCCTGTCGAGCTCTGGCGCATATGTACACACACGGCAAAGGAGTAACAAAAGATGAAGCAAAGGGACGTGAGTTCATGCAGAAGTGCAAGGAGTGCCGTGATAAAAAAGACGGAAAATCCGACGACGATAGCAAAGAAATGTAAGCGCGAAAAATTATTCGCAGACTGCAACTTCTTCCCGAACGAAGGCGCGTTTCCCGTATATGGTCGCGGGAAACGCGCCTTTCAATAGATGGTTCCCTTCGCTGTCGAAAAAGGATAATCGACTCGAAGCAGATAAAGGCCATCCGGCGGAGCACAAAAAGCAACGGGTAAGGAAGATGGGTTTGAGAGCGAATCTGCCAGCTGCTCAAGTGGCATACGACCACACGCAACACGGCACGCACTACCCACCATGATGCGCACCATGCGATAAAGGAAACCATTGCCGTGCACACGCAGAGAGAGGACGTCCCCTCTCGAAGATTCAAGCACAATTGCAGAAAATATAGTGCGACAAAAATAACCCGATGGCAAGGGATTCGGCTCATTCCCACGTCGAGCGCAGAAAGCGTGAAAGTCATGCTCGCCGCAGAAGCTCTGCAACGCTTCTCTCAGCAGCGACACCTCCATGGGATACACCATGTGCCACATCCGTCCTGCTTCATGCGGCGGCAGCACGGCCCCGCGATAGATGCGGTACTCATAGGTTTTACCCACAGCGCTGAACCGCGCATGAAAATCCGAAGCTACCGGCTGCGCCGCAAGGATGCGCACGCTGGCCGGCAGGTTAGCATTCAACGCGGCGACCCAATTTGCACAGCTCATCCGGCAGCAGTCCGGCACATCCGCGTGGAAACACTGACCTAAAGCATGCACACCCGCATCCGTACGCCCGGCTGCAGAAATCTTCTGCGGGGTTTGGAGGATACGAGAAAACGCGTCTTGCAGACAATCCTGAACGGTAATGCCACCCGTCTGGCTCTGCCAGCCGCGCCATGGCGCGCCATCGTATGCACAGGTAAAAAGGATGCGCGACATGAGGGGCGCTACGAACAAAAGCAAACTACACAGAGACAACAACCCAAGAGGATGTCAAACTGAACACCCTTTCCTTTCCCGACTGGAGCAATGACGAAAAGCTGAATAGCCCACGACGCTCAAGGGGCTTATTCCTCCTGCTCAGCGCCTTCCTCCTCCTCTGTCCCCGCAGCATCGGCAGAGTCATCCCCTGCATCAGCGGAGACACTTTCCTCCGTCTCTTTGAGAGCCGGCACCGCAGGAGCATCCTCATTGTCAAAGCGGAGACCGGAAACTTCCGACGGATCAACACGATAATCCAGAGCAGTCTTCAATGCCTCAGAACCAAAATACTCAGGAAACTCGCCGGGAGTCTCATGGGGATTGTTCTCATCCGTCATGTAAGCATGCCCGGCCTCCTTCATTTCATCCGGTGTGCCCTTTCCCCCCTGTGCCGCCGCAATGGCAATAAAGAGCTGTCCTTCTTCCGGCGCCTCGGCGTCAGCCGCAGCCGGATAGCTCGCGCGCACGCGCCCTACTTCCCGAGCCAGTGCACTCAGAGCTTTTGCATACGCTGAACCATCTTCATCGTCAGAACGGCACAGCGCCGTACTATTCAAAGCCAAAGTGCGTGCAGCAGCATTCTGAAGCCGTTTGTTCAGCACCTCCACCCGTGCGGCACGAGCATCTGCCGTAGCCGCATCGGAAATTGCCGCTAACTCAGATGATAGCTCACGGGCGAGTTCGACCACGCTCTTTTCCTCCTTCTGACAAGAGCCAAGAAGAACAGACGCCAGGACGGCGCACGATGCAGCGAGAAAAGTGGGTTTCATGGGGATAATAAAAACTACCCTGCAATTTAGCAAGAATTGTTCGGTCTGTCAAGGTAAAGAGGAGAAAAAAAGCATTGTTGATGAAAAAAGGAGAAGAGACACTCCACTCCCTTCGCCGGAAGAGCTCACTCCTCATTCAACATGTCCTCGTAGATTCCCGGCGTGGATTCCTCAATATCCGTCGCGCCCACCACCTTGCGGTAGAAATCCGCTGGGCCAACTCCGCCGATAATGGCGTAGGCATACCCCATCTCACGCATACGCTGCAGAGCAGCTACAAGGAGAGCTCTCCCTACCCCGCAGCCCCGCAACTCTTCACTCACGCCCATAGGGCCGAAAAAGCCACGAGAAGTGGTATCATAGCAGGCGAAGCCCACAATACGCGCCTGCCGCGTGGCAATGAAACAAGCGGGCGGGCAATGGCTCATCGCCACGGTAGCCTCGCTCACCCACTTCGAACTGAAATTTCCGCGAACCCAACGCTGCAACAGGTGCAACTCATAAGGTCGGCATGGACGAACCAGCACGCCATGCTCTTCCCATGTCTTGTGCACGAGCGGTTCCGCTGCCTGCAAGTGCACCAGGCGCACTAACATGTCATGCATGGCGGAGACTCCTCGTCAGGTGGAATGTGTGAAACCCTGCCCGTCGGTGACGGACCTGTACCGACACGACTTACTTCTTCTTCTTCGGGGCAGTTTTCGCCGCAGGCTTCGCGCCAGCCTTTGCTGCAGTTTTCGCCGCAGGTTTCGCGTCAGCCTTCGCTGCATCTTTTGCCGCAGGAGCTACCTCCGCAGGCTTCTTCTTATCAACCATTGTGTTGTAGAAGAGACCGGCGGCCTTATCGACAAGGGGATCGTTCTCTCCTGCACCAAAGTAGATATTCTTGAGCATGAAGGCGAGAGACACAGCATCCCGGAAGTTGTATGGCGCCTTGGCCCACACTTTCTTGGTCATCTGTGCTTTCTCTCCGGCGTACTGCTGCACACCGGGCATGGCCCAAAGTATCCGGAATGCGCGCAACATGGCATCCTTCGGGAGCTCCATGTGGCGAGCGTGGGCAGCTGCCGCGGCCTCACAAAAGGCATCCACTGCAAGGCTGGCCAGTTTCTCTTTCTCAGCAGGAATTCCATCACGAAGCTCTGCCTCTGATAACTGACCGGCGAGAGCACATCCTTGAGCATACTTGATCCAGCTGTAGGGCTCAGTGTGCATCTGCGCGCATTTCCCGGCGTCTGCAAGCACTTCTTCCACGGCCTTGAGGCGTTCTGCTGCCGTTGCGGGATCATCGTTTACCTGGCAAAGCAGGCGTGCTGCATCCACCATCGCACGATCCGATTCCTCCATACCACTGCGTATCGACGACGCAGCGCTCACTGCCTTCCGCAGATTTGACCAGTCCATGAGACGGGCATCACACACCAGCTCCGTGAGCACGGCGCGGACGGCAGGATTGTGAGGCAAACCAGCGAAGCCGTTGTATTTGCTGCGAGCAGAGGCGAGTGAGCCACGCGCCTCACCCAGATCTCCGCGTTTGTACGCGCGAAGAGCCTCGGCGAGATCTTTCGGTGTTTCGGCGAGCAAAACCTTGAAATCCCGCAGAGGAACAGTGGTCAGCTCCCTTGTACTGCGATTGAGGTAAGAGACCATGCCCTTGCTATCCTGGGGCGGCGGGACAAGGTGGAGTCTGCCGACGGCATCGCCTTTAGCCGTGCGAAGTTGGGCAAAGGCAGGAAGCATCGGTCCCGGAGTCGCCTGTTCCTGAGCAGGCAGTACACAGGCACCCAGCGCAAAGAGCGAGAAAATGAGATGCGAAGTTTTCATAGTCAATCGTTCTGTCAAGTGTTATCGTGTAGTTTACTTAGTGAGCTGGGACTGAAAATCATTCTTTTCCTTCTCCTCCTTTTGCACGGCGGGATCCTTGCCATATTCATCCGCCAGGATTACCACCTCGTTGAAAAGGTCGCGCTCACCGGAAGTCATCTTCTTGTCAATGCCGGCCCGGCGTAGCTGATTCACATAGTTCTGTCCGGTATTCCACGCACTCCAGCGGTCGGAGGGCTTGAAATTGCCTTTCATGTGCTCACCGGTGGAGGGATTATTACGTTTCCAGAGCTGTTGCATCATTGCCTTCACGGCAGGCGCGGAATAGGTGATGTTACCGCGGTTCTGCACGTAGAGATTCATGTAGGTCTGCAAACCCTTGAGCACATCGCCGGAGGCGCAGTAAGCCTCACCGAGTTTGAGCTGCATGTCCATGCGGGCACGCGGAGAAGTGCCACCGCGAATGTTCATAAAGCGATCAGCGCTCTCCACAGCGGCCTTGTAGTTACCGGTACTCATGTTCAAGTTAGTCAGACCAACGAGAGCATCCGCTGCCACGGCAGGATCAGTGGAAGCAGCCAGCTTGGAATACAGGTCGCGCGCCTCCTTCTGCTGGTTGGCATCGTCAGAGAGAGCAAAGGCATTTGCCTTTCCGAGCGTGGCTTCCTTGATATAGTCTTTGCCGCGTTCAAGCACTTTGTTGAAATAGGCTAAAGCCTGCTCTATCTCGCCCTTGCGATCTTCGCTACCCGGACGGAAACGAGCAGCATAATCCACCTCAAACCGGCCGACCTGTACGCAGATGAAGTTGGTCAAGTCGTCCGGTCGGAAAGATTTACGCATCTCGCCGAAAGCATTTTGGATATCCTGCTCGATCTGCTTGGCCCTCTCTTTGTTACCGTCCCGGCGAGCAGCAGAGAGCGACTCGTTCATTGAGCTAAGCAACGCCATGCGCAGAATAGCGTTGGTGTATTTGTCTTCCCGGGCAACACCGGGGAAATTGGTGAAGTGTTCGGTCTTCTCTTCCAGCGTCAGCTCCTTCCCGTGAAGGCTCTTCTCACCGTCCACATAGGATGCGATGTAAGAATTGATGCAGGGCTCCAGTTCAAGATTTTGTTGATTATTCTTGAACCCGTAGTTTGCCTCGCGGGCAATCACCTCCCTTGCGCGCTTCAGCGAGACCTCGTAAGCGGCCGCATCTTTTGCGTTCACCGCGCGCATAAGCTCCAACGCCGCCATCTGCAAAGCAAAGGCGTTGCCCTCACCGTCGGCCTTCTCCCAGAAGGTATTGAAATATCCGTGAACGCGCTTTTGCACATCCTCTTCCTTCTCCCCTTCACGAGGGAACTCGGGTGCGTAAGAGGCCAGCCAGAAAAGAGCGTTGGAGGCCACGGCCTTGCCGGCGCCCTCCGGCTGTTTGAGAGCGCCCTCTGCCGCCTGCTCCAAAACGGCAATCGCCTCAAGCTTCTGAGCGTCCTCCTCGCCATTGATGAGAATATTGCCGGCGATGAGGCGAGCCGTAGGACAGAGGTTATTATCCGGCCAATTTTTCGCAATGACATTGCTGTACTCCAGAGCCTTCTTTTTGTCGGCGGCAGCCGCATCCTCCTTGCCGTAGCCGTTGCGACGCAGCAGAGCATTCATGGCGCTGAAGTATATATTCGGAGCCATGGCGTTTTCCTTCTCGTTAAGAGAGGGGTACGTCTTCATGAAGTTCTCTGCCACCGCCAGAGCTTTATCGAGCAGCTTAATGTCTTTCTGGGCCAATTCCCGATAAGCCTCCAGCAGGAAGTACATCGTCTGCGAGCCATTGGTGCGGGCCTGTTCTTCGGTGAGCTGTCCTTCCTTAGGCTGGTGCAGCCCATCCGCCAGAAATTGCTCACCCACCTTCACCAATTCTTCCCAGCGTTTCAGGTAGAAAAGTGCGGCAATCTTACAAAAATTCGCCATCACGTAGTTCTGACTCCCCTTTTCCGCCGACAACAAGCTCATCACTTCATCTGTCACCGGTATCACTTCCTCATACGCCTTCTCCCGCATAAGACGAGCCATCTTGTTGAGTACAACAGCATGTTTGCCGCCCTCATCCACCTTTTCGGTATTTACCATCCCCTCATACTTAGTGGCAGTTGCCTCATCACCTGTGGCTCGGGCATACTGGGCGTACTGCAGATAGTTCGTGTCCTTCAATTCCTTGAAGTCGTCTTTCTGCTTCTGGCGCAGCTCCGGATAACGATCCAGCAACACTTTGTAGCCCGCTTTAGCCATGCGTGGGCTGCCAAGCTGTCCCGCAGTATTCGCGAGCGAAAGGATGATGTAGGCTTCCAGTTCCGTGCGGTCGCTCTGCATCTTGGCATACGTCTCAGACAACTTCTTGCTGGGCTGCGCCTCATATGTACGCCCCGCATTCTTGTCCGGCAGAGCTTTTCCGAGGTCGCCGAGCATTTTGACTACTTCGTCCAACGCTTGCTTGGTCTCGGCGACATCCGGCACAAGTCCGAAGAGAGTGTTTGCCGTACGCAGAGCCGCGAATGCCTGCTCCATGTTGCCGTCACGCAGAGCTTGATCGGCAACCTTCGTGGCATTAATGGCGTAATTGAAAATTTTCCCGCCGTAGACGGCAAGGCGGTCAGCGTCCATATGGAAACTCTCCGGCGCCGCAGCAACGACTTTCTCGCCCCAACCAATATATTTTGTCTGCTCAAGAGCAAGATCCATAAGCTTGCTCAGACCGTTCATCACCATGGTATCCGGCAGGGAAGACTTAGCGTGCGTCCCGCGTTCCAGGTATTCACCGACCTTGTCAAAGTCCGGGTTTTCTTTGAGAAGATTCGCCTGCATCAACATGAAGCAGACTCGTCCATCAAGACCTTGCGCCTTCTCCATCTCAGTTGCCTTCCCCCCCTGCAGGTAAGACAGGTACTGCTCCAGAAGAGGAATGCACTCCTCATACTTCTTGGGGTCGCCCGGCGTGCCCGGCTTGCCCTGAGCCGCCGGCGTACCTTCCGCCTGTTGATAACGCAGATACCCCATCTTGAAAAGGGCGAGCGTCAAGAAGGGCTTGTACCCATCCGCTTCCCATCCGGGGAGGACCTTGGAGCCTTCAAGCATCCCGGCATCTTTGTAAGCGGGATTGGTATTGAGATCCTTGTACACCTCCATGGCTTTATCCACCTCGCCCATAGCAGCAAGTGTTTCCGCCTTCTGCCATACAAAAAATGGCAAAAAGTACTTGAATTGCTGACCCACTCTCGAACTAGGATTGCCAAAAAACGAGAGCACTTTATCTGTGAGCTCCAAAGCTTCTTTGTACTTCTTTGCCGCTCGCAGAGCAGAAATGTTTTTATATTCTGCAGCAGGATCCTGCGCGTGGCACACCAACGGACAGGCAAGCGTTGCAAGAGCCAGCACGGAAGCGAATGAGGTATGTATGTTCATCGGTTAAATAGTGAAAAAGTTTGAGGTAGGAATAGAATCTTGTCGTCTCGGAAAGTAGAGGAGGCTTGTCTTTACGGATCGCGGTGACTTCTTTTTTACCGGAGAAATCTCATGCGCGGCTGAAAAGCCAGGCACGGCAACAAGACCGCTTCCCCACGCCGTCTCCTGTCCTCCCCGTCTCCTGGTTTCGCCTGCATGGGCACAAAGCATATCAGCCCTCCGGATCTGCCGTGCTGATGCCGACGGAGTGAATGTTTGCCGCAGCGAGAGCAGCCATGATGTCGACGATGCGTTGGTGCGGCGCCTTGGGAGCTCCCGTGAGCATCACAATGGGTTCCGCATCCATTGAGTCAGCAGTGGACTTGAAGTTCTTGAGTTGTTCCACGAGCTGCTCTAATTCGCGCTGACTGCGATACTCGCTCGTGCCGGGTTCTGCCGACTCGTCGTAAGCTTCCGCCACCGGCAAATCATCACCCCACATCACACTGCCGTCCGTTCTCAGAATGATGCGCGCAGGATCCAACGGCGGCTTCTTGGAGGATGCGCTGGCCGTGGACGCGGGAATGGATATATCCAGCTTCTTCTCACTCACCAGCGAAGTTGCAACAAGGAAATAGATGAGCAGGAGAAAGCAGCAGTCAATCATGGAGGAGATATTCATCTCCGGATCTTCCTGCTCCTCCGTCTGTATTTGTTTATGTCTGGCCATGATTTGATGGGGCTGAAAGTGTGTTATTTGGACGGCAGGGTGCCGAAAACGATGTTAGTCACCCCGGCAGCAGCCGCACAGCGAATTGCCGTAGAAGAACGCTCCCATGGCGCCGCCATGTCACCGCGCAGATAGAGACGGATCATAGCAGGATCTACCTTGCGACTCTCCATCAACTCCTTTTGTTTCTTGATAAAGTCTGTGAGCTCCTGCGTCTGCCCGGCCGTGTATCCCTTGCTGTTGCCATTCACATCCGATACCCCCCACAGTGTCTCGGCGGGGAAGCTCTTGCGATACTTCTCCAGAGCCTTGGGACTCATCTTCTCTGCGTCGGCAAACACGTTCACCACGATACACCCATTCGCGTCTTTGAGCTCTGAGCACGAAACCGCGCTGGGCATATTGACGCTCGGATCCTTTGCCACGGTAATGGCCGTTGCGTTCACCACGAAGAAAATCAGCAGCAGGAAGCAACAGTCAATCATGGGCGACATATTGACATCGCCCTTCACCTCGTCATTAGACTTCGCACTCTTTTTCCCCATTTTGCTTTATGATCGGTTTGTGGGTTAGACATGCTTTGCGGAAACCACCGGCAAGCGGGGCGCCCGAACCTCTCTTTTCGTCCTCCGGGTTCCGGCACGCCCCGTCTCGTTCGGCTTTATGCCTCTTCGGTCGCTACTTCTTCATCACCGGTATCAAGCCCTTCAGGGATACGCGCAAGCTGAGCCTCCGCGTTAATCACGTTGATTGATGTGTTGACCATCTCCTCAATCGTGTTCACACAATCGGCTTCCAAAGCCTGAGCGTGCTTCTTGAGGAAGAAGAAACCGGGGATAGCGATGATGGAAATAATCAGACCCCAGAACGTGGTGAGCAACGCCACCGAAATGGAACCTGCCAGCTGCGTGGGATCCGCCTGTCCGGATTCAGCCAGAATAGCGAAAGCTCCCACCATGCCCTGCACCGTACCAAACAGTCCGATGGACGGCGCAATAGACCCGCACAAGGCGAGCATATCCACATATTTCATCGTCTGCGGGCGTTCATTAGCCGTAAAATCGGCAATGGCATCTTCAATGCCATCCTTGCCCAGATCCTCCGGACGATTGGCATCTATGTTCGGCAGGGCATAGGCAACCAGGCGACCCAGGAACGTGGGACTCGTGGTGGCGAGCTGGATAGCGGACTGCACGCGGCAATCAGTCATGAGCGCCAACAGCTGGGCTCGCAGCTCTTCCGGACAGAATTTTTCCTTCTTGAGAGCCATCATGCAGAACACCAGCAGGAACAAGGTGCCCGCAAGCAACGCTACAAGCGGTATCATGGTCCAGCCGCCATCAATCACCCACTTATCCAGCATGGACTTCTCAGTTACAGCCCCGGCCGCTTCGGCTTCCTGAGCAAAGGCAGCGGGGAGGACGGACACTGCCACCATCCCGAGAGACAGGGCACGAAACGCAACGCTGATTACGGTATTTTTCATAGTAGTAAAACTCATCATGTCGGTGCAGAATAGACAAGTTCCTATTTATCCCATTTTTTGGAACAATGCAAGAAAGAATTGCAGATTCGTGAGATTTATTAAAAAAGCCGCTGCACTTTTCTGTACAGCGGCTCTGACGAAATAACGCCCCGAAGCCAAGAGGACGCCGCCCGGCGCCCTCCTTTTCGTCCGACACGCCGGACGGGTCTTACTTACCCTTCTCAGTGAACACCTTCACAGGCGCCACCGGGGCCGGCTGCAAACTATCCTGCGCCAGATCACGCGGCATCGGACGCAGCGAAGGCATCGGCTGCGATTGGCAACAGCACGAGCTGAGCGCCATCGATCCGAGAAGTAAAGCAGCGAGAGTAAGTTGGGCTTTCATGGTAAAAAAGTAGTTCCTCATCCGCATTGAAACACAAGATCACCCTCGAGTCAATAAAGAATTTGAGTAAAAATTAAGTTTTTTTCCGGAACAATCAACGGGGTACGGCGTAAAAACCATCTTCTATGTCGTTTCCGCACGCGCCCATCGGAGCCTCAAACCTGTGCGATGCTTAATGAGCGCGACCGACCTTCGAATGAGCAAAGGTAGGCAACAACAGACAGCACAAGCGCATTCCGGATGGATTTGCCATGATCAACCGACTTTTCTCTTGCATCAGTAAAGGGCTGTATGCTAAAAGAACCCTGTCATGGCACCCCGAACGAACTCGCAGAGACGCAGGAGAAAGGCGAAAACAATCACCCCCCTCAGTCGTCGACTGCGTCTTTTCTTCATCGTCCTGATCTCGCTGCCGGTACTCATCCTCGTCACCGGAGTCATCGGGTATTTCTACGCGATTTCCTGGCTGCAAGGAAACGGGTTCCGGGAATTCCTCAGAGAAACGCTGCGCAATACAACCGGCGCGCAGCAAGTGAACATCCCACAAAATCTCATTGTCGCAGACTCGGATCTCCTGAAGCTTCCTCTCATCGAGATGAAGAACATGGGTATCGTTTCAAATATGAGTATACGCGAACTCCATGCGCGCCCGGAACGCGCCGCCCTCTGGCAGCGTATTCTCCGATTTTCTCAGTTTTCATCGGATGAACTCAGCATTACGCTCCGATTCTCTTCCCCCCATGATTCCGCGCAGAAATCTCCTCCTGCGGTGAGCGCAGCAAAGGGCAGAACACATGCTGATTCTCCCACTCGCACCGGGAACAAACACGGGGGCGTCTTCAAAAGCATTCAAATGCACGGCTATACCGCGCACTATGCTGACACGGATTTCTTTACTCCCATCGGTGAGTTTCACCTGCATGGGTACAAACTCACCGTCGCTTCACACCCGCACCCCAGCCAGCGTCTCTGGAATCTTAAACTGGAGAACGGTCGCATCACCACGCCGTGGTCCCTGCTGCCTCAGTGCGGTCTGAAGTCTTCAGAGCTGCTTGTGGGCGGAGATCCGAACGTACTGCGCTCTTGTCGTTTTCTTCTTTCTCCCGGAGAGCTTTACGCTTCAGGCACCTACTCGCAACGCAGTGGATTGTGGGAAGCGCAGCTGGAGCTGCAGAACGCGGATGTGAGCAAGTTCCTCAGCAACGACTGGAAGCGATGCATATCCGGGTCGTTAAATGGAGACTTCTCTCTCTCCGGTCAAGGGAAAACGGGTGAGTGGGAAGCTTCCGGCAAACTGTGGGCGAAAGACGCAACGATCTCCGATCTCCCGCTGCTCAGCAAGTTCCAGCTGCCGGGTATGTCTCCCTACAAAAAAATCGTGTTGCAGAAAGCCTCCTGCGATCTCAAGTTTCCTTACTCCGACCCGCAGCATAACATAAATCGCGCTTTGTTGTGGGACAATATCGACATCCACGCCAAAGGGGATATTCTTCGCATGACAGGCCGTGTCATCACCGGGACGGATGGATCGCTCTCCGGATCGCTGCGTCTCGGCATTCCGCTGAACATGCTTTCTCTGCTCGGCGTGCCGGATTCCCCTCTCACCGATCACCTTTTCAGCAAGGAGTCCGGCGCACCGAATTTTGTGTGGATCACTATCAATCTCAGCGGAACCATCAGCGACCCGCATGAGGATCTCAGCGCACGTCTCTCCACCCTGTTCTCGCAAAAGTCTGCTGAAGTCCCGGCGCAGGTGGTTAACGCACTCCGGGGACTTATCTCCCCTCCCGCCCCGCCACAGCAATCACGGGGTAATGCCACCGAAAAAGACGAGGGGAAGGACGAGAGCAACCCCCCCGCGCCGCAACCTCAGAAAACACCGACTCATCGCGCAAAGGATATCATCAACTCCGGACTCAACATTTTACTTTGACCTGCCTCTTCCCCATGCGCCGTTCCGCCACCACGAGTTATCCTTCTCAATTCATTGAAGCCGAATGCACCATCACGAGACAGATCGCTCCCACAGCTTTCCTGTCCACTCTGCCCAACGGTAAAGAGACCGTCGCTTTCCTGCAATGCCGGGAAAAGAAGCTCCTCGGCGACCTCTCCGCGGGCGAGAAAGTACGTGTGGTGATCAATCCGGCGGATTTTGACCGCGCCCGCATCTGCTCTCGGATTTAATCTTTCCTCGTCCGCCCTATCGTGTTTCGCATCGTCCTCTATCACCCCGAAATTCCTCATAACACCGGTGCCGCCGGACGCTTAGCCGTCGCTGCCGGGGCAGAGCTGCACCTCATTCGCCCCCTCGGTTTCAGTTTGGAAGAAAAATACCTTCGCCGCGTAGGACTGGACTACTGGAAATACGTCCCTTTACACGTCTGGGACAGCCTGGAGCAACTTCTCTCGTCTGCTGAGTCGGACGCGCAGTTCCGTTTTCTCTCAACAAAAGCAACAGCATCGATCTGGAATCCCCCCACTCCGTGGAAAGACGGCGACTACCTCGTGTTCGGCCCGGAATCCCGGGGCTTGCCGGAGTCGCTGCTTCGCAACCACGAAGCGCAAGCTCTTCGCATCCCGATGCCAGGGCAAAACGCCCGCTCCCTGAACCTCTCCACCGCCATTGCCATCGTACTCTACGAGGCGCTGCGCTGCACCTCATCCCCCTCATGAAAAACATCGTTTACTTTGATCTCGAAACACGTCGCTCTGCTACACAGGTTGGCGGTTGGGAACACACCGACCGCATGGGTATGTCCGTCGGCGTCACATTCTCCACCGCCGATAATGCCTACCGCATCTTTCGCGAGGAAGAGGCCGAGCAACTCATCGACCAGCTCCGTACTGCCGATCTCGTCGTCGGCTACAACCACATTGGCTTCGATTATGGCGTGCTGCAAGCCTATACTTTCTGGACTATTGCGGATGTGAGCAACAACCTCGATCTCTGCACTTACCTCTCCGATCAACTCGGGCATCGTCTCAAGCTTGACTCGGTCGCGCGCCCGACCCTTGGCGGACACTCTAAAACCGCAGAAGGTACTGATGCGCTCAAGTGGTGGGAAACTTACGAGCGCACCCATGATAGCGAATATTTGCTCAAAATTGCCCGCTACTGCTGCTACGATGTCAAAGTCACTATGGAAGTGCACAAATTCGGTATGCAGCATGGTCACGTCCTCTACGAAAACCGCCGCGGTGAAATTCAAAAAGTCTCCGTGGACTGGGCTCTCGGCTGCTGATTAAACGCCTTTTTTACCTGAGGCGCCACACTCTTGCCAACACCCGTCGCTCCTGATTAAACGACGACCGGGCGATCTTCGGCTCCTCCACGACGCAGCCCTCTCCGAAAATCACCCCTTGTAGAGTTCCTCAATGCGGCCAATGAGGGCAAAAGCGTGACTCACCATAGCTCGAGTTTCATTCAGCAGAGTGAGGTAAAGAATGCCGGTGCGCATCCCGCTTTCATCGGTGGCATTCTGCATGAGATGGCGGGTGATGCATTCGGCAAATTCCTCACCGAGCTGCTCGGAACCACTAAGCAATTCGTCTATGCCGGGATAATTCCCCTCCTTAAGCATATCAATGAGATTCGGGTAGAAACGCCCGATTTTGCCGGTGAGTGCAAGCATATCGCGCGCCTGATCCTCGTTCAAGCCGGTGTGATTATTGTCGATGTGGTTGTAGCTCGCCTTCACCATGGTCAGAAGGCACTCACAGGTGGAAATGGAAATTTCCACGATGCGGAAGATAAGCTGCCCGCGATCTGCCTGTTCCTTCGGGATGCTCGGCAACGCCGGGAGCACCTCGTTCTCTTTCACTAGTTTTAAATCCTGTTTGATGGATCGCGTTTTCTTACGCAGCCGCTTCAAAGTTTCGCGATCTTCGGTGAGCAGCGCTTTTACCATGGCATTGTAGATACCTACCATGCGACCGAGGCGGCCTGCCGCCGCTGCGCCGTATTCGCGCACTTGCGCATCCTTGCTCACGTTCAGCAACCGATACTCCTGCTTGTCCCCATGCGTCAGGAAAGTGGAACGCACCAGCAACGCCAGCGCCAGCGCTATCATCCCGTACACAGCCCATACCCCTCCATACGCCAACACCAGCGCCACACCGAATGATGCGAGACAGGCGCCGATAGCCGTCAGGAACCACCCCCCCGTCACGGTGAGTACGCCCGTGATGCGATACACAGCGCTATCGCGTCCCCAGGCCCGATCCGCCAGGGAAGACCCCATCGCCACCATAAAGGTGACGTAGGTGGTGGAAAGCGGCATTTTCCACGAGGTGGCAACGGAGATGAGAAGCGCTGCCGTAGTCAGATTTACCGAGCCCCGCACGAGGTCATAATTTGTACCGGTCTCTTCCTCCGGCGTAAGCGGAGCAAAACGCCTCCCCACAAAATTAGCGATCGGTTGGGGAGTGATGCGTTCGATAAAGCGCGAGGTGTTCAACGCATAGCGAACCAGCACACGCGCCGGCAGACTCGACCCGAAACGCTCCTTCCCGGTGTTAGATGAAGAAAGCTTCAACTCAGTCTCCGTCACCCTGCGTGCGTTTTTCGAGAAAAAGAGCGATGCCACCATGATGAGCCCGGCCGTAAGCAGGTAAATCGGCGGCGCCTGAATAGATTGCTCAGCCAGCGCATTCATCTTCATGTCCGCCACATTCCCTGCGTGATTCACCGCAATGTCGAAGATGCTGGAGTGCGCTGCCATGAACACGCCGATGAAGTTCACCAGATCATTCCCCGCAAACGCGAGAGCGAGCGCGCCTGTACCGCTGAGCACCGTGATGCGCAGCGTGTTCACCCGACAGACATATTGCAGAAAAGCCATCACCCCGAGCCATGCCACCCAACACCGGATCATCGTCGTTCCCACATCCGCATTCAGCATTTCCTTCATCTCCGGCGTGAGCATGGAACTGTCCCTGAGCCCCTTGAAGATCGCAAAATACGTAATCGCCGTCAGGGCGCTGCCGCACCATAACGGCCCGATGTATTTGTACGCTCGCGTGTAACGAAAACTGAAGAGCAAGCGCGCGAACCACATCACACACGAGCCGAGAGTAAAGGCGATGATCACCGATACAAAAATCGCCACCACGATGGCAAACGCATTGCTTGTGTTGATATAAGCAGCCAGCGGAAAATCCTCCGTCGCCATATCCTTGCTGTACACGGCCATGCCCAGAGACGAACCCAGCAACGCAAATACCAGCGAGATCGTTGTCGATGTCGGCAATCCAAGCGTGTTGTACACATCCAGCAGGATCACGTTGGATATCATCACCGCCAAAAATAGCAGCATCACCTCGTGAAAACTGAACATGGGAGGGTTGAACACTCCACTGCGCGCCACCTCCATCATCCCGCTCGAAAAACTCGCGCCCAGCAGAACCCCTGCCGCAGCCACCGCAGCCACCGTATTAAAGCTCCCCGCCCGGCACCCAAGCGATGAATTCAAAAAGTTTGCCGCATCATTGCTCACACCGACCTTCAGACCAAAAACCGAGAGCAACAGCAAAACGCCGTAGATGAGGTAATAGATCCAGTCCATATGCTTGTTTGACCTCGGTTCAGAAAATCCGCACGCGGCAAAGATCGGATAATGTAAGGAGGAGTCCGCTCAACCCTCTTCACGAGCGTCAAATTCCTCGGATTCGGTATCGAAATCCTCCTCTTCGTATTTCTTGAACCGTTTGACGCGATTGGCCTCAGGAAGGGGCGTAAGCACCATACTCACCGTGTTGCCTGCAAGTTTGGCCGGCTGATCCACCTTGCCCATCGTCTGGAGATCGGCGTACACCTTCTGCATCACCTCCAGTCCCATCTGCTGGTGGGCATTTTCGCGTCCTTTGAAGCGCAGCACAAAACGCACTTTATGCCCATGGTCGAGAAATTGCTCACTGCGTGCCATCTTGACGTTGTAATCATTCACATCCGTGCCGATGCGCAGCTTAACCTCCTTCATACGCGCAGCTTTGGACTTGTTGTTCTTCTGCTGCTTGGCTTGCATGTACTTGTATTTGCCGTAATCGATGATGCGACAAACGGGCGGATCGGCAAAAGGAGCGACCTCCACGAGGTCCAGATCCTGCTGCCTGGCCAGAGCAAGAGCGTCACGAACGGACATCACCCCGAGCTGGCCTCCCTCCGCGTTGACAACGCGAACACGCGGAGCACGAATGCGGTCGTTCACGCGAATTGGTGAGGTTCTGCTGGACTGGTCGCGGCGGTTGCTGCGTGCGGGCGGGTTGGGGCGTTTGGGTGGGAGTGGCACAGGTTAGGGAGTTGGGTTGTTAATGATGTTGAGTGAATCTGTAAAAATGGGCTGTCGACAGCATGTCAGGCTTGCTGAGATGGGTTCTTCGGTTGAAACTCCGGAGCGATGAGCCGACGCTCAATCTCAGAACGCACGGCGGCGCAAAAATCCGCCAGCGGCATCGTTCCGAGTTCTTCCAGCTCGCGGTGGCGAACGGAAACAAGCCCCTGCTCCGCCTCGCGTTGACCGACCACGAGCATGTAGGGCACGCGCTCCAGGCGCGCATTGCGAATCTTCGCCCCGATCTTGTCGGCGGCATCATCCACCCGCACGCGCACCCCCGCTTCCGCGAGAGCGGCGCGCACCTGTTCCGCAAAATTCGCCACCTTGTCGGAGATGGGAAGCACGCGCACCTGTTCCGGTGCAAGCCAGGTTGGGAATTTCCCGGCGAAATGCTCAATGAGCAGACCGGTGAAACGCTCCATACTGCCGAATGGGGCGCGGTGTATCATCACCGGACGGTGCGGCTTGTTGTCCGCCCCGGTGTAGGTGAGCTCGAACCGTTCCGGCAGGTTGTAATCCACCTGCACGGTGCCAAGTTGCCAGTCGCGCCCAATGACATCACGCACGATGAAATCGATTTTCGGTCCGTAGAATGCCGCCTCATTCTCCACCGCGGTGTAGTCGAAGCCCTCTTCGCTGAGTACGGCACGCAGCGCATCCTCCGCCAGACGCCAATTCTCCTCGCTGCCCACATACTTAGGGTCAGCGTAATCTCTGTCACGCAGAGAGAGACGCACTCGGTAATCGTTCATCTGCAGGGTGCCCAGAATATGCTTCACAATGCCGATACACTGCTGCACCTCCTCCTTGATCTGATCCGGACGGCAGAAGATATGCGCATCATCCTGCGTAAAGCCGCGCACGCGGGTCATGCCACCCAGTTCACCACTCTGTTCCCAGCGGTACACCGTGCCGAACTCAGCGAGACGCACCGGCAAATCACGGTAGGAATGAGGGTCATTCGCGTAAATGCGAATGTGATGCGGGCAATTCATGGGCTTGAGCATGAACCCGCTGATAGTCCGCGAATCCAGCGCATTGAAGAGATCTGCACAGCTCGCTTTCTCATCCCGCAGTTTCTTGAAGTCATCCGGATCAGGGATGGGCGGAAATTGGCTCTCCTTGTAGTGTTCCCAGTGCCCGCTTGTCATGTACAGATCCAACTTGCCGATGTTCGGAGTATAGACCTGCGAATAGCCGATGCGATCCAGTTCCTCGGTAATAAAGTCTTGCAGCTCACGACGGATGATTGCCCCCTTGGGCTTCCACAAAACGAGACCCTGCCCCACCATCTCGTCAATGGCAAAAAGCCCCAGTTCACGCCCCAGCTTTCGGTGGTCACGCTTCCTCGCCTCCTCCAGCCGTGCCAGATGCTCATCCAGTTGCGAGCGGTTCGGAAAGCACGTGCCGTATACGCGCTGGAGCCGCGGACCACTCGCATCTCCCTGGTAGTAGGCGGATGCAACGCTCATAATCTTGAAAGCCTTGCAATTCCCCGTGCGCGGCACATGCGGCCCGGCGCACAAATCGGTGAAGTCCCCGTTGCGATAAATAGAAATCGGTTCGTCCTCCGGTATGCGCTTCAACAAATCAATTTTGAACTTGCTCGGCACATCCCGCGGCCCCACACTGCCCAACTCACCACTCTGCGCCATGCGCATCGCCTCGTCCCGACTTACCACCGTCTTCTCGAACGGCGCATTCTCCTTCACCACCTTCTTCATCTCCTCTTCAATGCGCGCAAACTCATCCGACGAAATATTGTGGTCCAATTCGATATCGTAGTAAAAACCACTCTCCACCGCCGGACCCGCAGCCAACTGCGCTTGCGGCCATAGGCGGCAAATCGCTGTGGCGCACACATGAGCGCAGGAATGGCGAAGTCTCTCAAGCTCCGTAGCCCGGTTACGCTCCTCCAGCGTTTTTCGTTCTGTCTGTTCAGCCATGCTTATTCGTCTCCGCTGTTAATATGACGTTGAATCGTTATCTTGGCAAGCTAAATCAGCTACCCATTTCTTCCGTAATCATCCTCCAGGCGTTCAATATCGTCCTCGCTGAGCAAATCTCCAAATTGTATCTCAAGCAACAATACGTCCTGATCACTTTCATTGGAAAGACGATGCAGAGTATTCTGCGGAATCAACACACCATCACCCATCTGCATCACAATCTTCTCATCGCCCAGCTGCACCTGAGCCACACCCTGCATCATAATCCAGCGCTCGGAACGAAAACTGTGCTTCTGCAGGGAAATGCGACATCCCGGCTCCACAACCAATTTCTTCACCACGAGACGCGGAGTCACGTCCAGCACTACCCAGCGTCCCCATGGCCGCCTGTCCGAATCCCCTACCCTGTACTCAATAGGTATCATGCATTATTTCTCCAATCCCAGCCACCGGAACAATATCTGCGTGGGGCTTATCTTCTGCAGGATCCCACTCCAATCCGAATTCTGCACCCGCGAGCGAATCCATGGCAGCAGCAGAGCGGATGCCACCTGCACCAGCAGATAGGAAAACGCAGCCCCCGCACCCATTGCCGGCGCCGCCGCCACAGGGGCCCTCCTCACGCCGCCCAGCAGCCTGCGCAGCAGCCACATCCCCACCATCCCGGCGCCAGCCGCCGCTCCTGCCTGCAGATAAATGCGCGGCACGGCGAAACGAGAGTACACACGCTTCGCCTCCCCGGTGGCTCCTTCCAGCGCCTCCAGCATGGCGTATCGTGCCTCAGCCGTGCGCATCAGCGCTTCCCTTTTGCGTTCAGATAGAGTTTGGCGCATTCGATATCATTCTTGATTTCCTGCACCGTGTCCGGTGCCAATTTGCCCGATCGGCTATGCCCCGCTATCAGCAGCGATATCAACCCGGCAAGAATATTAAAGGCAATGACCGCCGCCACAGCCCACACCATCGTGAGCGCCGGCGTGAGAAGCATCACCGCAAGCACACAGAGGAACAGATACGCACACCCCAGGAATCCCAGCCCAAGCGCCAGCCCGATCGCATAATTTTTCTGCCGCCGGGCGTAGTCCTGCATCTCCAGTTGAAAGAGCTCACAAAGCGACTCCATATGCCGCACGAGGTGCAGAACGGCGTCGCGCAGCCCCCCCACCACCACGCCACCTTGCTGACGCAGTGTCGGTTGCTCCGCCGATCCCCGCCGATCCGGCGAGTGCTCCTCTTTACTTTCTGAACTCATGCAACGCGTGCTGCTCTCCCGCAGAAAACGTCAGCGGCGGCTGCCAAGCAGCAGACCGAGAATCAGCCCTGCCCCCAACGCCCCCAGAACGCATGAAGTAGGATTCGCTTTCACATATTCCTCCCCTGCGCGGTGAAGGTCTCTTGCCTTGGTGCGTGTGGCGTCCCATCCCTCATTGAGCTGGCGGCGAGCATCCTGCGTGTAGCGGCGCACGTTCTCCATCTGATCCGCCGCAGCGCGACGGATTTTTTCGTACTGCTCACCCGCGAACTCGCGAGCTGCGCTCAGTCGATTCTGCGTGTCAGAGGTCGGAACCGGCTCGGGAGCAGGAGCAGGCACCACGGCTGCGTCTGTTTCTTCTTCACTCATAGTTTTTTTGCTGATTGGGAAAAGGTTCTTGCTTCACTCGCGGGAAAGCTCTCTTCCCTCCCCGCACCCGTCCTTTTACCACACTTGCCTCTCATTTGCAAGCTAACAGCATTCAAATGACGAGATTTTTTCTACCGGACGCATAAAGTCCTCCGTTCCCCACCGTCCCGCAGGAAAGAATCCGCAACAAAAAAGCGCCCCTTCAATCCCTCGCACTTTCGGCAGAACAGGGCATTGAAAAATGACTTTGTCCTGCTCATGCTTTTCGCCTTGCCATCTGCCCTCCGGTTTGCTATAGTTCCTCGGCTGAACAAATCAGAATGAAAGCAATTCTCGCGCTAGAAGACGGTACAATCTTTCACGGCGAATCTTTCGGTGCCCAGGGGACAGTTACCGGAGAGGTCTGCTTCAATACCTCCATGACCGGGTACCAGGAGGTGCTCACGGATCCCTCGTACCGTGGGCAGATCGTCACGATGACCTACCCGGAAATCGGCAACTACGGCGTCTGCGAAGAGGACAACGAGTCAGCTCATCCGCAGGTGCGCGGTTTCGCCGTGGCAGAGGTGGCACGGCTGCATTCCAACTGGCGCTGCCGAGAATCTCTGCAGGATTGGATGGCGCGCCACGGCATCCCCGGCATTGAGGGAATTGACACGCGCATGCTCACCAAACTCCTGCGCACCGGGGGATCGCAACGCGCCTGCCTCACCACGGAGCTTAGCGAGCAAGAGGCCGTAGCAGCCGCCCAGGCCGCGCCCCCCATGGCCGGCAGTGATTTTGTGACCGAGGTCTCCACCCCGCAGCCCTACCATTGGGAGGAGGAATCCCGCGTTTGGAAGTTGCCGAACAAAACGACCGGTGATCTCTCCCTCTATGCTGAGTTGCCGCCCGTCCGCTACCGCATTGTAGCTTTCGATTTCGGCATCAAACGCAATATCTTGCGCTGCCTGCGGCGCGATGGGTTCGATGTGACCGTCGTCCCCGCTCACACAAAGGCGGAAGATGTACTCACTCTGCAACCGGACGGCATTTTCCTCTCCAATGGTCCCGGCGATCCCTCTGCCCTGCCGGATATCTACGCCGAGCTGCAGAAGCTGCTCGGCAAGCTGCCCATCTTCGGCATCTGCCTGGGGCATCAGCTGCTTGGCCTGGCCTTTGGCGGAAAGACTTTCAAGTTGAAGTTCGGTCATCGCGGCGGCAACCAGCCGGTAAAGGACCTGCGCACCGGGAAGGTGGCCATCACCTCCCAGAACCACGGCTTCGCGGTGGATGAAAGCTCTCTGCCGGAGGATGTGGAAGTAACTCATATCAACCTCAACGACGGCACGGTGGAAGGTTTGCGCCACAAGACTCTGCCCATTTTCTGCGTGCAGTACCATCCGGAAGCTGCCCCGGGTCCGAAGGATGCCACCTATTTCTTCGGCGAATTCATCGGGCTGATTGAGGATTTCAAAGCCGGTAAGTACAACTCCTGATTTTTTCTCTCTATGAACACACTCGTAATCGGCTCCCAGTGGGGAGATGAAGGCAAAGGCAAAGTGATCGATTTCCTCACGGAATCCGCGGACTTCGTGGTCCGCAGTCAGGGCGGCAGCAACGCCGGCCACACCGTCATCACCCATGGGAAAAAATACATCCTGCATCTCGTACCCTCCGGCATCCTCTGGAAAGGAAAAGTGAATGTCATCGGCAACGGCGTGGTGATCAATCCCACCTCGCTCGTGGAGGAAATGTTCTATTTGCGCGATCTCGGTGTGCAAATTTCCCCGGAAAATCTCCTCCTCTCCGACCGCGCCCACGTGGTGCTGCCCATCCACAAGTTGCTGGATGCCGCGCAGGAAGACGCCCTGGGAGCAAACAAAATCGGCACGACCAGGCAGGGCATCGGTCCCACCTACGCTGATAAGATCCGCCGCATCGGAATTCGCATGGCGGATTTGATCGACCCCTCCCACTTGCAGGAGGCGCTCACGGCTCGCATCGCCGCGGCGAATGAGGAGCTCAACCGCCTGGGTCACCCCGCTGCCGATGCGCAGGAGTGCCTCCGTGCCGTCATGCAGGCTGCGGATGTCCTCCGCCCGCATATCGCCAACACGATCCCCGTGCTGGCCCGTGCCGCCCGCGCCGACAAGAATATACTCTTTGAAGGAGCGCAAGGCGCTATGCTGGATGTCGATTTCGGCACCTACCCCTTCGTCACTTCTTCCAACACAAGCGCCGGCGGCTGCTGCACCGGCTCAGGCGTACCCCCCACCGGCATTGATAAGATCATCGGCGTCTGCAAGGCCTACACCACCCGCGTGGGCGCCGGTCCTTTCGTGACAGAAGACGCCGCCATTGCCGATTACCTGCATGGTCTCGGCCGCGAGTTCGGCGCCACCACCGGACGCCCGCGCCGGTGCGGCTGGGCCGATGGTGTTGTGCTTCGCTTTTCCGCCATGTTCAACGGCTTCGATGAAATGGCCATGACCAATCTCGATGGCTTGGACGCCTGCGAGGAAATCAAAATCTGCACCGCCTACAAACTCGGCGATCGCTCGCTGGATGTCCCTCCTGCTCTCATCGGCGATTGGGAAAAGTGCACCCCCGTCTACGAAACGCTCCCCGGCTGGAAGCAGGACACCACCAAATGCACCTCCTGGGATCAACTTCCCGCCAACTGCCGCACCTATCTCAGGCGCTTCGGGGAGATTATCGGTTGCCCCGTTGGTTCCGTAGGCGTCGGCCCCGACCGCGAGCAAACCATCGTTATCCCGCACTGAGCGTGAAGAACGAATGATGAAGTATCCGGCTACGCGTTCTTTGCTTCGCCGGATCAAAATTTGTCCTCCGCTCTCCGTGCCTCGCGCTTTCTAAATATCCCACGCGTCGAGCCAGCGGAAAGAGACGATACGCATCTTGCGTCCCATGACGCGGTTGACGTCGTCGAGCTTGTTGGCCGCATCGGCAGCCGTGCTGCCCGCCCCGGG
>CANRKR010000020.1 GCA_947631275.1 uncultured Akkermansia sp. | reverse complement strand
AGATGAACAAGATGAACAAGATGAACAAGATGAACAAGATGAACAAGATGAACAAGATGAACAAGATGAACAAGATTACGAATTGACAGAGGAATCCTGGAGGTGTATAAGACTAAGAAGAAGCGACGAAGGCAAGCAAATGGCGTTACCTATCAGGATAGAAGACATGCTCTTTACACACAGCGTGGAAAGTTCACGGATAGAGTATAAAGAGTCGTGGAACGAGATGACTGCAGGATCTATATTCAGGAGTATCTGTGCTTTCGCGAATGATTTTGACGATATAGGAGGGGGATATGTTATTATTGGTGTGGCGGAAGAACAAGGCGTTGTCAAGACGCCGATTAAAGGAATTGATAAAGCACAGATTGACAAGATTCAGAAAGAAATCATAGAGTATTGTTACGGTCTTTTCCCAACGTATCGCCCCAAAATATCGGTCGAGATTGTTGAAGGGGCTCATCTTTTGGTTCTTTGGGTACCCAGTGGGGGAGAAAGGCCATACAGGGTGTATGAAAATGTGGCAACGAAGAAAGCGGGTAGAAGAACGCAGCGTTATTACATACGCTGCGGAAGCGTAACGAAAGAGGCTAAAGGGGCAGACTACACGGAACTGATGGCGCTGAAAAATCAAGTGCCTTTTGATGAACGAGGGAACCCACAAATTGCACTGGATGATATATCATCGACACTCCTGCGCGATCATTTGATCAAGGTGGGCAGCAAGCTCGTCGACAGTAAGCAAAGCATCGTGGAACTGCTGGAAAGTATGGGATTAATGACAGGGCCAGCAGAAAATCGAATGATAAAGAACGTGGCGGCAATGATGTTCTGCGAACATCCTGAAAAGTTTTTCCCGTGCACACGAGCAGAAATTGTCAGGTTTCCGAATGGTCGACTTGAGGATCCGAGTAATTTCATCGAGTTGCCGCCCATAACAGGGTCGGTGCCGACAATGATCAACAGGATCCTGGATTACGTGAAGACAAATGTGATTCAGGAAACGGTGATAAAGCCGAAAGATCGTGCGGAATCTATCCGGTACTTCAACTATCCGTATCAAGCTTTAGAAGAAGCCGTTGTCAATGCGTTTTATCACAGGGATTACCAGGTTAGTGAACCGGTCGAAATCACTATCGAACCGCATCACATAAGCATACTGAGCCATTCCGGTCCCGATCGCTCCATACCGGACTCGGTTTTGAGGCGTGCGGATATCATCCGCTCGAGAAAATATAAGAATCGGCGTTTGGGGGATTTCCTAAAGGAGTTAAAGTTAGCGGAAGCTCGAGCGTCCGGATTTCCGACTATTCAGTCCGAGCTCATGAAAAACGGCAGTGCGCGGGCACGCATTGATACGGGCACAGACAGGAGTTATTTCATGCTTGATGTACCCTGTCATGGGGCGGAATTGAGGAGCCGAAATGAGGATGACTACTTGTTGCCGGCTCTTCGCCAGATCTTTCAAAGAGCGAGGATGCGAGAGCTATATATGGCAGATATCCCGAGTGATGAGCAGTTGCGTCTCATGATCCGGATCCTTCAATTGACTTCTGAACCTCTGCCTATGGGCACTATTGTGGAGAAATTGAAGGACAGGAGTCGCGTCACTGTGCAACGTTCTTTGATAACGCCGTTGATAGCAGTAGGACTCCTGGAAAGAACCATACCATCTGCTCCACGTAGCGGGCGGCAGAGGTATGTTTCCACTACGGCGGCGGCCGTTTTTATCGGCGCGTAATGTACATAACGCGTTTATATTTGCGGTTTACGGCAAGTTGTGCCTAGCGGCACCCATGCACGAGGGACAAACGCGCCTGACGCCCCCCCCGTTCAGGGAGCTCGCGTCAGCGGGCAATGAAGGCGGATCCCAAACGCTGGCTTTGCAGCAGGGTAAATACCGAGACACACGCCTTCCCCTGACAACAGGGAACAGCAACACTTTTTCAGAGGGAATTTTTGAGTATTAATGACAAACGTATAAGCATCGTCTTGAAGTGTATATCTCTTTCTAAATGCGATGCACTGGTAGCCTTGTGATGACTATTTCTCAATCAATAAGTTACCCTATGGAACTTATTTCGGTTTTCACAGACCCCTCTTTTCTTTCCGAATGCTTGCAATGTCCCGGAATCCTCATCACTGCGCCTTTTTTTGATTATTTTGACTGGACATCGCATTTAGAAAGAGATACACTGCGGGTGTCGGTCGCCATCTGCTGCGCATCGACAGATAATCAAGCTAAAAGCAACTGTGAAGGGCGGAGAGCAAGCCAAGTCGAAGGTATCTGTGATCATGCTCGCGTACAACACGCGACAGGATCGGCCAGATTCGATTGTTGTCAAATGCCGCAGCAATTTACGGAGCTACTCATCAAAGGCCCGTGAGATTTACTGTGATGACCTCGAATCCTCCACCCAGAGGCACGATAAAGAAGCCAACAGAATTGATTTTATCGCAAAACGCGCCTTCAGCAAAGTTGTGGAGGCGGAGTCGGCGCATCGAGTAAAAACCCAATATGACACTATGGACGTTGCAATGCCGGAGTTCACCGCGCTACCTCTTGTGCAGTATGTGCGCGCCTCAGGCACCGTCTACTCCCAGCCCATCTGCACAAATGTGGATGGCACCCACACTATCGTGGAGGGTTTGCCCATTGATGCCCTTTCGCGTGAGAAGATTGATGCCACCGGCAAGGAACTCCTTGAAGAGCATACCGAAGTTCTCGCTCAGACCTGATCACCTGCCCCCTTCCAACTGCCCGGTCCTCGTAAAATGGAAAAACAACCTACAGCCAACAAATATCATCAATACAGGAGTCTCGTCGGAAATTTAACATGGGATCGACTTATTGAGCATTTGTACGTTAAAGAGACAAAAGATACTCCAGATGGACGAGCTAAAACCGAGGTTAAAGTATTAGGAATTCCGTACGAGACCAGAGAGGAAACTATTGACAAAATTAAACATAAACATTTTTTCGGTCTGTTTAAAACTATTAAAGCAAATAACAAAAAGCGATATTATGCTTTTGGGATTCCCTTCTATATCTTTGTCAGGAAACCAGATTTGATAGATTTTCGTTTCATAGGAATCAGTTTATATAAATTAAAACGATCAGATGATAATTATAAGGTCCACATTCTGGGATGCAGAATAAGGACGAGTGATAATCGGCCGCCCTGTTCCTTTCTTCTGAAACCATCATTGAATGATGTTACGAGTCTGCATCAGGAAACATTTCCTCCTTACAAAAATAAGCACGTAGGAGCCGAAATGGTTCTTCTTGCATCGGGACCTTCAAATGCCCTTTATAAACCCTTCCCTCATGCGATACATGTTGGGGTCAACCGCAGTTTTTTAAAAGAAAATATTGCATTGGATTACTTATTTATCCAGGATAAAAGTGCTTTTGGAGATGGGTTAAAGAAAAAGATAATTAATTATAAGGGAAATAATGTAACAAAATTTTTTGGTATTTTAAGTGGAAATTCCTCAAAGTGGAATATCCCTGAAAGTTGGTCCCTCCAAGCAGGGGCGCGACGATATTACACATCTGCCGGGATTATGGAAGACAGATTTTCTTTAGACTTATCAAATCAATGTATAGGGGATTTTTCATCTGTTGTTTTCGCCGCAGTGCAGTTTATGTTGTGGTGCAATCCAAGGAAAATTTATTTGGTCGGCTGCGATTGTACAAATGCCCCATATGTTTTTGATAAGTCGAAAGTAACTGCTATCCGTCCATCGCAAATAATTAAAAATTGGAAGGAGTTTAAATATTTTGCAGGCACATATTATCCCGACACGGAAATAATTTCTGTGAATCCAATCGGATTGAAAGGACTATTTAAAGAATTGATTACAGAATGAGAACTCTCTGAGATCACACAAATGAAGCGGAATTGCTTTAGAGATGGGCACCATCAATCCAGAGGGAAAAGGGAAGATGTTTGTTGGCCACGGCAGGCGGCCACAGAAAATTATTTGTTTTCTGTCAGTGATAGCCCCTTGAAGAATGTGCGAAATTCTCGTGCGCGTCAGTCAAAAAGATGGGATAAAACAGAAAAAGACTCCCGTATTGCGGCGGGACTATGGGTTGATTTCTCATACGAAAGAACCCGATAAGACGGCTGCTGCTTTGTGATCCTCTTTGGGAAAATAACCCTTAGAGGCGAATAGTTGGATAGGTACAAGGAGCTTACATCGGGAATCGAAATCGCCATCCCTGAGTTGTACGAACATTTGGGTTTCACAAATCCGCAATGGTTTAATGACAAAATATGGCGGTAAGATTTTCCGGCACCCAAAGGGGGTGGAGTAGAGCGGATCAACGGTGAAACCGCATTTAATTTGGTGGAACATGGCACAGAGAACTTCCTCGTTGTGAATAACGATCCCCTGCGCCGATATTTGCACTATCAAAGGCAGAGAAATGAACGAGAAAATCACTGAACAAGGAAACAAGCTGACGGGAAGCTTGGGAAAGTAATGATCGACCAGGAAACACAACTCTGACCGATCAGCCACAGACCAGAAAGTAGCCGTCTCCTAGCGGGAAAGGGAGACACTTCTACGGGTTTGGAGAACACTTTGCGCCGGTGACCTGTTGCATTTAATTTTGTAATGCACAGCGTACCTGTTACATTATGTGCTTGCCCTCTCCTCAGAATGTGCTATTATGACTCAGGAAGATGGGAGATGGGCGAGGAAGACTTTTTGCCCATTTCGTGTTTTTCTCATCCCGGAACGCCCGCACAGGATGCTCAAATTCGTTAAGCCGCTCATCACGTTTGCCGTCTCGTCGCTTGTTTTAGTGGCGAGCTGTGCGACTGTGGGGACGAGCAAGACTGCGGAAGCATACGATTTCATCCTCCCGGCAGCGCCTTCCCCATCTGCCAGACCGGATCCGCGCCTGCCGAATTTGGGGCGCGACAAGCATGGGATGCCCTTCTATCACCCCTCGCAGCTCAACCGCGTGGTGCGCACCACGGCCTACACTCATTCCGAATTCGACCATGTAGGCTACGGAGCGCGCAGCGCCGTAGGGGCTCCCCTCAAGTACACGAACCAGGTGCGCAGCGCCGCCGCTGATTGGTCTGTCTATCCCCTCGGCACCCATTTCCGCATCAAAGGCGAGCCGTATATTTACGTGGTGGATGACTACGGTTCGGCGCTTGTGGGGACCGGCACAATCGATATCTACCAACCGAACAAAAAATTGATGCGCCAGTGGGGGCTGCGTATTGTGGAGATTCAAATCATCCGCTGGGGATCGTCCCAGGCAAGCATGAAGATGCTTGCAGATCGCACGCGCTACCGGCACTGTGCCAAGATGCAGGCAGCGTTGCGTGAGCAGAATCGCCACCGCAAGCTCCTGCACTAGACCGCGAGGTGCGCCATGCCTGAGTTCGGGCTATCCCACACAGCTTTGGTCTAATGCGTTTGCCATGGTTTCGAGTGGAAGAGGCTTGACAAATTCGCTGAAAGGGTGCATAACGGACACCGCCGCGCAGGAGAAGACCCGGGAGAAAAACAAAGGGACCCAAAAACTGCGCCCGGCAGGACTCTTTCTTTCTTCCATGAAACGAATATATTCCCTGATTTCCGTCCTACTTCTCGCCGCCTGCGACTCTACTCAGAATGATCTCACCGCGTCCTTGAACGGGGGGTATCTTTTCCGCCCGGAGAAGCTTTTCACAGACGCAAAGGAAGCGGTCTCGGACGGCTACTGGGACAAACCGGCCAATCTGGAAGGGGAGCACGTCATCGTGGTGGATACCCGACTGCAGCAAGCAAAATATTATATCGGCGGACGCCAGGTCGGGCTCTCTGACATTTCCTCCGGGAAGGCCGGACATGGCACGCCACAGGGCGTCTTCTCTATCATTGACAAGGACATTGACCACGTCTCGGCCTCGTATGGGAGCATCGTGGACTCTGCCGGCAATGTGATGGTGGAAAACTATACCGTGGGACAACCGATTCCCAAGGGCGGACACTACGAGGGCGCGAAGATGAATTTCGGCATGCAGATCACGCGCAGTGGCATCTGGATGCATGAGGGCATTGTCACCTCTGCACCGGAGAGTCATGGGTGCATCCGTCTGCCGCGCAAGATGGCCAAGATTTTCTTTGAGAATACGCCGATCGGTTCAAAAGTTGTCATCAAATAGAGCCGCACGGCAGCGGGTTGCCTCTTTACTGCTCTCTCCGCCATGAACAGCTGCACAAAACGCTTTCTCTGGTTCAGTCTGACACTTGTCTTACTCTCTACCTCATCCTGTGTGAGCAGGAAAAATCCGGAATTGGTGGCAGCGCAAGCGGAATTAGCTCAGCTGGAACAGCGCCAGGCTCAGATCAATTACCCCGCCGGCTCTTACGAACACTTTGTCTCCCACGGCGGTTACCCCGTCACTATCAGCATTTACAAGAATCGAGCTCTGCTCTCCAAAGCCACCGCTTCCTCACGCGTCGTGATCTGTCTCTCCCAGCAGCGCGGGCGACTCTATGTGGGCAATCAAGTGGCGGCGGACTGGCCTGTTTCTACGGGGATTCCCGGGCGGGCGACTCCCACCGGTAACTTTTCTGTGCGCGAGAAGAAGCCGGATCATGCCTCCAACCGGTACGGCAAAATGTACGATGCCGAAGGCAAATGCGTCAATTACAATGCAGACGCCTTCAAAAACGCCGTACCGGAAGGTGGACGCTTCGTGGGATCGCCTATGCCCTACTGGATGCGCCTCACAGGAGATGGAGTCGGCATGCACATTGGGAAGGTACGCGCGGGACGCCGTTTATCGCACGGCTGTATCCGAACCCCCGGAGAAATGGCACGGGAGCTCTATCGCATCCTCTCCATCGGCTCAAAAGTCAATGTGAGGCAGGATATTGAACCGCAGTACCCATGCCGAGATGCCCTCGTCGCCGGCACCGAGCAGCATCAAAATGAGAAGCGCATTCGTGAATTGAAGGAAAAGATCTACAAATTGCAAATGCAGGAAATGCAGAAGAGGCAAGGGTGAATTCTTCCCCCTCTCCTACATGATCTGGAGGCTCGTGAGGAAAGTTTGGAATGCATGCGTGCCCTGCTCTTTTCATACTTTTGGCTGGAAGAGCGCAAGGAAGTATGCTAGACTTGCGTCCGGTTAGAAGGGACCATGAGAACACTTGATCTCTACATCTTTCGCCAGCTGGTTGCGGTCACATTTCTGGGTGTGTTGTCACTCACGCTCCTTCTACTCCTCGGGCAGCTTTTCAAAGAGCTTCACGCTCTGCTGGTAGAAAGCGGAGCTCCGCCCGGCATTGTGATTGATTTTGTCTTGCAGGTCATTCCCTTCTCTCTTACTTTTTCTGTGCCCTGGGGATTCCTCACGGCGGTGCTGCTCGTCTATGGGCGCCTGGCGGCGGACAACGAACTGACCTCTATGCGCATGGCAGGATTGAGCTTATGGCGGCTGAGCGCCCCGGCTATCGTGATGGCGATACTCCTCTCCGGGCTATGCTACTACATCAACATTGAGATAGCGCCTCGAGGGAAAAATGCCATGAGTGAAATCGCGGTGAAAGCCGCTATGGATAACCCGCGCAACCTGCTCCACTCCGGGCAGGCAGTCACGAAGCTTGACCGAGTGCGACTCTACATTGAAAGGCGGGAGGGAGACCGCCTCTTCGGGCTGCACATCTACCCGACGGAGGATGAGGGCAGCAGGGGCAATGCCTCTCTGGGAGCTATGCACGCGCGCACGGCGGACATTGGCGAGTTTGACCGTAACTCGCGCCAGCTACTACTCAATTTGCACGATACGACCATTGAGCACCGCAGCGGAGAATGGACAGATCTTCCCATCGTGCGCGAGATGCCGATGCGCATCCACATTCCTCTGCACAACCACAGAAAAATGAAGCCCAACCGCTTCACCAACGCAGAAATTGAGGAAACCCTCGCTCATCTTGACCGCATACGCTCCCTCACACCCGAGACATGCAGCAGCGTGCAGGCGGCGGCGATCTCCACCCCCTCCTTCCCCTGTGCGCGCATGCTGGTTCAGGAAACTGTACATGAGATCAATCGACTTACCGCCACACTTACCCCGGTGAATGAACTGGCTTTCCGCACCGAAGGCGCGCAGCGCGTCTCATTCGCCTGCGCCTGCCTCGTCTTTTCTCTTATCGGGGTACCTCTTGCTATCACGGCACGCCGCCGAGACTCTACCACGGGCTTCGCCCTGGGCATTCTCGTGGCCGCTCTCTATTTCATAGCGTTGGTCTTCTGCGAGCTATCCCGCAAAATCCCGGGAGCGACTCCTTATATCGTCCTCTGGCTCCCGAATATCCTTTGTATTGCCTTCGCCATCTGGCAACACCGCAAGGCTCTTTACAGGGGGTGATCGTTTTACCATTCAACGCGCCTGCCTCTCTCAGTGCAAAGGCAAGCGGCATCTGCCCCCTTCTTTGATGGCGGAATGCACAGCAGCCATAACCTGCTGCCGGCAAAATCCTTGATCACGAAGGATACGAATGCTGCAGGATTGGTCACGCTTGGCAAGGCGACGCCCGGTGGCATCGCGCAGTAGAATATGATGCGCGTAGAGAGGAACCGGAAGAGCGAGCACACCCTGGAGCGCACGATGAATGGGCGTGCTCCCCAGTAAATCCTCGCCACGGGAAACAAGATTCACGCCCTGCCACGCATCATCCACCACCACGGCGAGATGGTAGCTGGCCGGGGCGTCCTTCCGGGCGAGCACCACATCCTCACACGCTGAAGGAACGCAACGCTGCACCCCTCTGCAACCGATGTCCTCCCATGTGGGGCAGCCAATGATGTCCTGCACACGACGCATATCAATGCGCCAGGCATGCGGCACGCCACGGGCGAGTTTCTCCTCCACGAGATCCCCCGGCAGGGAACGACAATGACCACTGTAGCGCCGATACGGCGTACCGTGCGGAGCTCGGGAGATTCCCTCCCACTCGGCACGAATCTCTGCGCGCGAACAGAAGCAGGGGTAGAGCAACCCCACAGCCCGCAGCTTGTCGAGTGCGCAGGAATACGCAGCTGTGCGTTCGCTCTGCCGCACCATCTCGCCGTCG
The DNA here is from genome assembly GCA_947631275.1 of uncultured Akkermansia sp. Lineage (GTDB taxonomy): Bacteria > Verrucomicrobiota > Verrucomicrobiia > Verrucomicrobiales > Akkermansiaceae > Akkermansia. Next base: position 28,024 of record CANRKR010000020.1, on the reverse strand, counting down.
AAGTGCAACCCAATCCACTCAAGATCGTTGAGCATCCGCTGCAGCACGAAAGGATCACGCGAACGGGCGGCATCCAGATCCTCGATGCGTAACAAGCACCGTCCGCCATGCACATCCGCCAAGCGACGCGCCTCCCATGCAGCCAGGACATGTCCGAGGTGCAACTCACCGCTTGGCGTGGGAGCAAAGCGGGTCGTCACCGGGAAACGCAAGCTCATGGATAGGTAGCGTTCACGATGATATCACTCACGCGACGGATGCCCTCTTTGGCAATATTTGAGCCGGGATATTTGCACTGGGCACGATAGTAGCAGGAGAGGGCGGAGCCGTACTCGCCGCGCTTCTCACAGCGCTCTGCATCCCGCAGAGCCTGCACAAAGTCATGTGCCTGAGATTCGTAATCCTTCAGGGCGATCATCATCTCCTTGTCCTGCGCATAGCGCTCATCCTCTTTCTGCCACTCGATGAGTTTCTCATACGCCATGCAGGGACCAAGAGTCGTGTCTTGCTGAGCCACAGTCTTAAGCTGCTCAAGAAGTCCGTCGATCTTCATCACGAGAGTGATCACTTCCTCGTACTGTTTGGCGAGTTCAGGATCCATGTTCACGACCTTGAAACGCTCGCGATCGGCGGCGATGCGGCGGAACTCACCGAGCTTGTAATGGTTGCGGAACTCTTCCTTCAGAGGATCACCCGCATCAATCTTATTGAGCATATCTGCCCCCTTATCCAAGTTCGGATTGCGCGGCCAGATGGTGCCTGCCTCCGCGATGTACTCATTGAACTTCTCCTCATCCCCGGCCTGCAGAGCTTTCATCGCGTTCCGAATAGCCAAATCGCTCTGCCGCTTTTTACCCGTCGTGTAAGAGAGCAACAGCGAATTATCAAAATCTGCATCCATTTCCTTCATTTTCGCTGCCACTTCCTCCACCGTCGCGTAATCCCGCGCGTTGAGCGCCGTGTACGCCCTCTTGCGCAGAGTCCAATACTGCGCGATACGGCGGCGAGCCTCCGCAGGGAATGTAGCAACGCTCTGCATGTATTCGCCAATGGCAACAGCGGCAATCAACTGCTGGGTTGCCTCTCCCAATCTGTTGCATGCAAGAGCACTATGGACGGCTTGAATACTCTGATCAATCTCGCGGCGCGCATTGCTGGCGGCAGAATCAAGAGCATTGACCGTCGGCGGCATGCCGGTGCCCTTGGAAAACGCCTTGCCAACTTGCGAGTCCTCGTCAACGTTGAGCTTCACATCGCCATCTTTGAAAAGATGACGATAGACGCGCGAACCGATGACGACGTGGTCAAAGCGCCGCTGCAAAAAGATGGAGATGAGAATCGACTGATAATTCAACTTGGCGGCAAGAAAGTTCGCCTCGCTCGCCACCTTATTGGCAGCCTTCTCCGCCTTCTTTTCAGCCACATTCGCTTTGTCGGCTTCCAGCATGTTTCGCGAATCCTTCATCGCATCGGTGTATGTAATTTTGGCTTTCGGGTCCTTAGTTTTGTACCTTTCGAAATTGCGGGCGGTCCAGGCATTCTTCGCATTCTCGCGATCCATCCTGCGGACGAGGGCATCCATTTCCGCATCCAGCTCGGCATTTTTTCTCTCGCGCGACAAATTAGCCCTTTGCACGTCCAACGCGCTCACCATAGCGCTGGCCAGCGTGCCGGACTGCCCACCATCGGCGGGAAATTCATTCGCCTGATAGAGAGCCATGCCCACGCGAATGAGAGTTTCGCTACCGACGACGTAGCGAGAGTCGCGTCCGCCGCGCTGGGTCAGCTTGAGGATTTCATTGATAATCTTTCGGTAACGTTTGGATTCTGCGCTGTCATCAGGAATCTGCTGCAGGTATTTCTCGAAGCGCGCTCGCACCGCCGCATTATTTCCCACATCAAAGATACCACCGTTGTAAGAAACAGTATCGGAGGAAGGATCCATGAGGGGCATCTCCATCCCCAACAGCTGGGGAGGAGGCGTTTCCCCCTTACGAGAGGGGTCGTTTTGTTGAGGTTTAGCGGCGCTGCCAGAAGCATCAAACGAGCTCGGCAGGGCGGCACCACCGCCCGACTGAGGTGCGGGAGCCGCCCCTCCGTTTGATACGGGCATCTGCGCTTCGCACCATGAGCTGATAAGCAGCGTCCCCAGCGTCATCCATATTTTTCCTGTCTTCATCTCACTTAGACTGTGCATTTTTCACAATGAGTACACCCTTCACCTGGGAACCATCCGGGGCTTTACCAGTGGTGCAAGTCGTTTCAAAAACAAAGCGGTCGCCGCGCGTCAGGTTGGTGCGCAACTTCGCATCCCCCGGCACAAGAAGAGGCAGCCGTTCATCCGGATTGTTCGGAATGGAGATGCTCACGATGCGATCATTCCCGATTGTTTCAATGTTTTCCACGCGCCCCTCAAAGACGTACGCATTGCCGGCAGAGGCAAACCGAGAGCCATCCCGACGATAATCCGCGATACGGAAAGAATCCGCAGTGGCTTCAACCTCTCGACTGCTGCCACCTTTTTTGAGGACGCCGGAACCGAGCAACGCCGCCAAAACGAGTACCGCTGCCGCAACGACGCCGAGGAACAACATGTTACTATTACCCCCTCTTCTTCCGCGACCGCCTTTCTTTTTTGATTTTCGTCTTGTAGCCATAGAGAATAATTGTCAGTTGAATGAAAAAAGACTAATCCCACTGCGCTCTGCGCGCCCCGATCCATGCCAACACGATGCCGAACAGCACGTGTGCCCAGAGAACCACCTCACAGAGACGCGCCGGAGAGAAACTGGTCTGCACGATACTCTTCACGGCCTTGAGCACATCCGCGCCCAACCCTCCCTCAATGCTGCCGCTCCATGCCCAGTAAGCCGAGATAAACGGCTGAGTGAACATCTCCACCATATCCGGGAGAGCAAGCACGGCTCCTGAAAGCGGAAGCTGGAAACCGACCAGATAAATACTCAGCAGAGAAGCTTGATCCGGCGTCTTGCAGTTCGCCGATATGCCGAGGCAAACACTCGTCATGGCAGCGTTGGCCAGCAGCAAGAAGTACAGATGGTTGAGGTGATCCCCGCGATATTCCCAGAAAAACTGCACGAAAGCATACATCCATACGCTCTGCAGCAGCACCAGTAAAGCCAAATACACGACCTTAGACATCACGTAGGCTCCCACGCGCATGCCGGCGAATTTTTCTTTCTCCATAATGAGACGCTCGGCCGCGATCTCTCGCGAAGCATTGTTGGAGCCCATGAGTCCGAGCAAGATTACCTCAAACATGATGATGCCGGAAACGGCAGAACCCACGCGGGCTCGCACTTCCGCCTGCGCCTGCTGCGCCTGGATTTCTGCGGCGATGTCATTGCTCGTGGTATCAGCAAGAATGAGTAACTGATCCTGCCCCTTGCTGGAAAAGAGAGCGACGAGGATGGGGAAGATAACAATCATCGCCACTTGCAACATCAACTGAGTTCGATCCCGAAGCAGAATGTTGAAACGACGCTTAAGCAACTGGCTGAACTGCGTACCGAATCCGGGCAACTCTGTTTCATCCTCCTCCGTTTCATCATCCTCCTCGTCCACATCCTCCCTGCTACGACGACGTTTTTGCCTCTCATCGGAGACTTTGGAGACCGGAGGAGTCACACCGAGCGCGGCATACTTGCTCTTGCGCTCCTTCTCCATACGCTCGTAATAGGGCTCACGGTGCTTGAGCCACGACACGCGCCACTGATCCGGCTTGCGAAGAGCCAGTCGAGGATACACTTCTTCAAAATTTTCCACCCCAAAATAATGATTCATCGTACCCGGTACCCCATGATAGGCAAGATTGCCGCGCACCATCACCATGATACTGTCATAGAGTTCCATCTGCGCCAAGCTGTGAGTGACCGAGATGACGATACGTCCCTTTTTACGACTCAGCTCATGCAGCAACTGCACTATCTCACGCTCCGAGCGCGGATCCAACCCACTCGTCACCTCATCACACAGGAGAATACGCGGACGACTCACCAACTCCATCGCCAGCGCCAGCCGTCGCTTTTGACCACCGGAAAGCAGTTTCACCTGACGGTCAGCAATATCCGTCATTCCTGTCTCAGCTAGCACCTCGTCGATGATATCATTGAGTTCATCCTCATCGACATTCACTCGCAATCTGGCGGCACTCTCAATGCTCTCATCTACGGTGAGTTCCTCATAGGCTATACTAAACTGAGGGACATACCCGATCTCATTCGGCTCAAAATCCCCATCTTCAGAAAGATCACGCCCCTCCCAGATAAATGTGCCATCTGTCGCCGTCTTAATACCGGCGATCGTCTTAAGCAAGGTCGTCTTCCCGCAGCCGCTTGGACCCACGATCGCCATAAAATGTCCAAGAGGGATGTTGAAATTGACATTATTGAGCAAAAAAAGAGGCTCCCCGTCATCATCTACCTCCAAACATATATTGCACGCTTCAAGCATAAACTGACCCCGTGAATGTAGCAAAGTGCAGATATGGATGCAAGAAAAAAATATTCAGCTAAGATATTTCGCTATTGAGCAATTTATTTTGCTCCAGCCCGCACGCAGATTTAGCAACTCTCCCCCGTAACCAGCATCATCAGAAAATTTAAAATTATCTAATAATCAAGGAAGAATAGATGATGACCAGAAAAGTTGAGCATGGTGTTCAGTGATACCTCGCATACTGAGATAGCGAGTGCGGAGAAGTTGAAGGGAGGAGTGCCCCATTTCCTCCTGGAGGCGGGGAAGATCATGCCAGCGCTTAAGATGATAACTGGCGAAGGTGTGGCGCAGGACATCCTGCTGCCACTCTGTGATACCTGCCGCCCGCCTGAGGTTTCGCCAAAGTTTGCTCCAATTCGGTGGACAGATCATCCCTTCTTTTCGCAGGTCGAGGGGGATGCGCCGCAACCATGACATCAGGACGGGGTAGAGAGTAACATGACGGCAACCACCTGTCTTAGAATGCTCGGCACTCAGAATAATCACGCGTTCGGAGCAATCAACATCCCCCCAACTCAGGCGCTCGATTTCTGCCGGTCTGATCCCTGCCCAGAGCATAAATCCCAATGCTGCCATACACCCGCTGAATTCTTGCTGTCGACTCGTCCGCAGGAGTTCGATGATCTGTTTCCATGGAAGAGGCACAATTTCTTTCTCAATGATACGCGGCTTCGGCAAAGCTGCAACGGGATTGAACAGACACCAGCCGTTCCGCTGTCCAAACGTAAAGACCGAATGGAGCAGCGCCCTTCCCTTTACATACTGCCTGGGAGTCCGGCAATGAGCCCGCAGCACATCATCACACTGTTTGGTCGTGATAGTGTGTAACTTTTGGCGATTCAAAGCTACCGGCGCCTGCATGAGGCGACGAAGAACATAACGCAGCTCCTTTACTGTGCGTTCCCGTTTGTCTGCCCGTTCCGCCAGAGAGAGAGAAACAGCGCTCCGGAAGCTAATTCCCCACGAATGATCTTTATCCCATCCGCCCCGCACCCTTATTTCATGAGCGGCTCCAGGGCTGCCCTTCCCTTCCCTGACCATGCGTCGGCTCATCAGCATAGCGAGTAGTGTTTGCACTTCTTCCCCAAAAGGACAAGGACTTATGGAGTTTATGCAATGTTTTTTCCCTTTCATAGCTTTCACTCTTATGTAGTTACATGAATCTGAATACGGATTAGGAATCCGTTGTCAAGGCATCATCGTCAAAAAAAATCTTAATGCTTGTTATCCAACATTTAATAAGCAAGTCAATTCTTTCCCCTGTCTCATTGCTTGAAGGAAATTGATGGAAGTCGAGCGAATTAATCGCCTTCAAAACAGGGGTAAAGGCCCCAAGCGGATTCCTAATCCGCTATACTGCCGAATGCAGGGGGCTGTCGATGAAATGGGAACGCTTCTACCCGGTCATGCAAGAGACCGGGAACATTGGCTAAGCTCAGAGCATACGTTGGCCTCTCTTTCTAATAACCATATACTCTGAAAACTTATGCCAAAAGTCATCTGTTTCCGCGCCACAGGAATGATGTGCAATTCCATCGAACGAATCATGAACGAAAGAATGATAGACCGCACCACCGTCATTAAACTTGCCCTGTACCATTTCGACACCTACATGCGGCACGAAGAGACGAAGAAGAAGGACTTGTACGAAATTGTTGATGATCTGGAGAAGGATGCCTCGCCGGACCAATGCCGTTTCGCACACTTCAGTCTTTCGGAAGGACGTCTCCGCTGACATCTTTCAACCATCCTCTCGCGCGCTGTTTCGTCCGGCTTGGGATGAGATAGCAAAATTGCCTCATCTCCACGGCGCAGAGAAAAAAAGATCCGCAGGTAAAACACCGCGGATCTTGAAAATTTCTCTTGAAGTGCAATGACCTCGCCTTACCGGGAGTAGAACTCCACGATGAGCTGCACGTTCACGATGGGAGCGATCTCCTCCGTCGTGGGCACACGCAGCACCTCAGCGGTTAGCTTTGTCGTATCGACCTTTAGCCAATCCGGGGTCGTAGCATCCGTGTTCAGTTCCACGAAACGGTTAGCAAGAGCCTGAGAACGTGTTTTAGCCGCTACGCTTACCACGTCGCCTGGTTTGCAGTGGTAGGAAGGAATGTCCACCTTCTTGCCATTCACCAGCACATGACCATGGGAGACCATCTGGCGAGCTGCGGCTCGTGTGTTGGCAAAGTTTGAACGGAAGATCACATTATCCAACCGCTGCTCCAGAAGCTGCAGCAGGATATCACCAGTTACGCCACGGCGGCGGGAAGCCTCGTGGTAATAGCGACGGAATTGACCTTCCAGCACGCCGTACATGTAACGCAGTTTCTGTTTCTCCGCAAGCATCACGCCGTAATCCGACTTTTTCTTGCGACCGGCGCGAGCGCCATGCTGTCCCGGCGGGAAGGGGCGACGCGTAAATGATTTGCTGACACCAAAAAGCTCCACTCCATAGCGGCGGCTGATCTTGGCAGTAGGTCCAGTATAACGAGCCATAATGTTTTTCTACGATATGTTCAGGGTTGTAGGGAGGAAGGCATCAGGCACGGCGAGCCTTGGGAGGACGACATCCATTGTGCGGAATGGGTGTCACATCGGCAATGGAGGAAATCTCCAGCCCCATAGCCTGTACGGCACGCACGGCGGATTCGCGACCGGAGCCGGGCCCCTTCACGCGCACTTCAACTTCCTTCAAACCGTGCCCCATAGCCTGGCGGCATGCATCCTGGCAAACCACCTGCCCGGCATAGGCTGTGCTCTTACGACTGCCTTTAAAATTCAGCTTGCCGGCGGAAGACCAGCCAATCACATTACCTTTCAGGTCAGTCACGCTCACCACGGTGTTGTTGAATGTTGAGGAAATATGGACAATGCCGGTGGTAATGTTCTTACTGCCTTTTGCTTTAAGAATTTTGACCTTCGTTTCATCCTCCGCCAGACCGAGTTCGGCAAAGATATCGCGCCGCTGCTCGCCCTTGCGCTGCCCTTGCTCATGATCACCGCTCGTCTCCACTGCGGGAGCAGCCGCTGCTGCCGCCTCGGGCGCCGCCTCTGCGACCTCCACCACAGGCTTTGTCTCTTCTGTTGTTTCGTCTGCCATAATTCGCTTTCTACGTGTTAAGGTTTCTTACGTTGTGCCTCAGAGATCAGGATTTCTTGGCGCCCACAGTCTTCTTGCGCCCCTTGCGAGTGCGGGCATTGGTGCGCGTACGCTGCCCACGCACCGGCAATCCCTTGCGATGGCGAATGCCCCGCAAACAGTTGATGCTCGTGAGCCGCTTGAGCGCCATCTGTTTCTCGCGCCTCAGATCACCCTCGATGAGGATATTGTTACTCGTGATCGCCTGCACAATCTTGGTCAGCTGTGCATCTGACAGTGTGCCGGTGCGCAGATCCGGCGATACTCCGGCCTGCTCCAGCACCTTCCTGGCGGTAGATGCTCCGATGCCATAAATGTAGCGCAGGGAAGCCTCCACCCTCTTCTCATTGGGTATCTCTATACCGAAAAGACGTGCCATACTTCTGGTTTTCTTGGTGTTTGTTGTGGTGGTTCCTCCGTGGATCACGCAAACATCGGTGCCGACGGAGCGGGCTTAATATACACCTATCTCCCCATTTTGCAAGTCCAAAGTGCAGTTTTTTCTTACTTTGGATAAATTTGGAATTTAATCCTATCCAGAACTAACGGTTGGTTCTATTTCCTTGCGCCGAATGAGAGCGTGCGGGAAAATGCGCGGGTATGGAATACGCAGTTCCGATGGGGATTCTTGTTGCGGTGCTAGCCTGGGGAGTCGGTACATGGGTGCGCCTGCAGCGCCTCCTGCACGCTGCAGAAGAAGCCTGGCAAAGCTGGGGAAATAGCACACGCGCTCGCAACGAACGTCTCATTGAGTTTACGCTGCGCTACTCCGGTTTTCTACCGCTCGGGGATGTGCAACCACGCCGTCTGCGCTGCCTTGCTGATGACTCGCAACGCGTGCTCGCGCTGCGGGGGATGCCGCCACCGGATACAGAGGAGGTAACAAACCTGAGCCGTACGGAAAAAGACTTGCGGTTCGTCCTGCTCAACGCAGTAGAAACCATAGAAAAGATGCCTGAGATGCAAGAAGACAGCGAACTTCGCGACTTGACCAACGACGTGTCGCACGCCCTCTTCCTCCAGGATGAACTCGCCCTCAACTACAACCGCTGCGTCGGCAACTTCAACACCGCGCTTCACGCGCCCGGCGCACAGTGGATCGCCACGATTACAGGCATCCGCTCTCTGAAGAAAATCTGATCGAAGAAATGGGAGGATTACTTAGAAACATTGAAACGGAATTCAACAACATCCCCATCCTGCACAACGTAGTCCTTTCCTTCAATGCGCAACTTGGCGTTTTCCTTCGCCTTGAGCAACGAACCGCACGCTACCAGGTCCTCATACGCCACCACCTGAGCCGCGATGAATCCCCGTTCAAAATCCGTGTGAATCACCCCGGCTGCCTGCGGCGCTTTCGCCCCGGCCGGGATGGTCCACGCCCGCGTTTCCTTCGGACCGGTTGTCAGATACGTGCGCAAACCAAGCAGATGATATACCGCGCGGATAAGCAAGCTCACGCCCGAATCTTCCACACCAAGAGCTTGCAGATACTCACGTGCTTCCCCTTCCGGCAGCTCGGCAAGCTCCTCTTCGATGCGCGCGGAGATGACCACCGCCTCAGCATGATGCTGCGCCGCGACATACCGCCTTACAGCACCCACAAAGGGATGAGCATCCGGATCCGCCAGTACTCCCGCTAGTTCAGCCTCACTTACATTGCAGGCAAAGATGCTCTTTTTGTCCGACAGCAGGAAAAAAGACTTCAATAACTTACGCTCCGCCTCACTCAACTCCAGCGTAATCGCCGGATTCCCCGCGTCCAGGTGCGGCATGAGCTTCTCAATAAGCGCCACTTCTTCCTTTGCTTCCTTATCCCCGCTCTTCGCTTTTTTCACGCGCGTCTCTTTGCGCTTTTCCAGCGATGCCAGGTCAGCCAGGATAAGTTCGTTATTGATGATCTCTATGTCACGCACGGGATCCACACTCCCCAACTCATGGATGATGTCTGCATCCTCAAAACAGCGCACCACCTGCACGATGGCATCTGTCTCCCGGATGTGCGAAAGGAACTTATTGCCGAGCCCTGCCCCCTCTGCCGCCCCCTTCACCAGACCGGCGATATCCACAAATTCAATGGCAGCAGGCACAATCTGCGCGCTTTTGCTCATCTCCGCCAACACCGCCAGGCGGGCATCCGGCACCTCCACCACCCCTACATTCGGGTCAATCGTGCAGAAGGGATAATTCGCCGCCTCCGCCTTGCGCGACCGCGTCACGGCATTGAACAGCGTTGATTTTCCGACATTTGGCAATCCGACAATTCCTGCTTGCAACATAGCGGCGGTATTCTATCCGAAATTTCTCCAGCTGAAAAGTCCGAAATGCGGAAAAACCAATTGTTCGCTTTGCGACCGCTTGACACATGGTCGCATGCGGGGTAGAATCCTCCCATGCTTCCTCTTGCGTACTTCGGTTCTCCGTCGCAGTGGCTCATTTTCGCCATCATTTGCCTCGTCGTCTTCGGCGCTTCTCGCCTGCCGGAAATCGCCCGCAATCTCGGCAAAAGCCTCGGCATCCTGCGCCGCGCCAAGCGTGAATTCGAGCAGGAACTTATGCGCGAACAAGAAACCCCTCAAAAATCCGCCCTGCCTCCTACGGAACCGGATGCTTCTCCAGAAGCGGAGGCAGGACTCGCCCGCCAGCCGCAGAAACCGCAAGACGACACAACCCCGCGGGTGTGACTCTCCTTGCCTCATCTGCTAAATTCCGTCGCGGAAGGAGAACTGCCCTTGGGGTCCGTGTGCGATACGGTCCAGAGTGATGCCCTCCAAGTACTCTCGCATCACCCGGTCAAGCCCCTTCCAGACCGGAAGGGTTGTGCATTCCGACTCCATGGGGCACGGTGTGGCATCTTTCACGAGGCAGGAAACAGGCGCCATATCCCCCTCTGCCGCTCGGAGAATTTCATATACCGTGTAATTCTGCGGCGAACGACTCAGGCAGTAGCCCCCCATTTTCCCGCGAGAGCTGGTCATAAGTCCCTCTCGCACTAGTACGGAAACGATGGATTCAAGATACTTGAGAGGAATATGCTGCCGCTCAGATACGGTGCGCAGAGCGACCGGCTTACCCCCTGGTTGTGAAGCCAGAAAAGCCATGAGCCGCAGAGCGTAGCGACCTGCTGTGGAGATCCTCATCATAAGCGCGACCATCCCCGGGAAGCCCCCTCTCTTAGCGCAGGATAGAAAGAAAAGGGAGGGGATAAAAGAGGAAGGCACAAATCACGGCGTCAGCCCAGCCTGCGGCAGAACTCCTCCAGGCGATCAAGCGCTTCCTTGAGCACATCGAGCGAGGTACAGTAAGAAATACGGATGGCGTGGTCGTTGCCAAATGCAATGCCAGGCACAGCCGCCACCTTGTAGCGTTCCAGCAAACGCTCGCAGAGCTGCAGGGAACTCATACCGGTCTCACTCATATCCAAGAAGAAATAGAAAGCGCCCTGCGGCTCCACAACCTTAATTTTCGGCGTGTTCTTCAGGCGCTCGTAGACGTATTGACGACGCATGTCATATTCCTCACGCAAATCGCTTACAAAGGATTGATCACCAGTGAGAGCCTCGATTGCACCGTACTGCGCAAAGCTGGTGGCATTGGACGCCGTGTGATCTTGAATGAGCCGGATCGCTTTTGCAATAGCATCCGGTGCAGCAGAATAGCCAAGACGCCAGCCGGTCATTGCGTAACTCTTTGAGAAACCGTTGATCGTAATGGTTAGTTTGTAGAGATCCGGGGAAAGAGAACCTATGGAAACATGCTTCGTTTCATCGTACACAAGGTATTCGTAGATTTCATCCGAAAGAATAAGGATGTCTTCCTCCACCGCCACCTCACCAATGGCGCGCAATTCATCCTCAGTATAGACAGCCCCAGTCGGATTATGAGGAGTATTGAGGATGATCATCTTGGTGCGAGGAGTCATGGCATTTTCAAACTCCGCTGCCGTGATCTTCCAGCCATTCTCTGCCTTCGTCTCCACAAACACCGGCGTGCCGCCGCAAAGCTGCACCATGGAAGGGTAGCTCACCCAATATGGCGATGGTATAATCACCTCATCCCCGGGACTAATGGTCGCCCGCAGAGCACTGTAAACCGCCGGTTTTGCACCGGAACACACGCAAATTTGGTCCGGAGAATACTCCAGATTGTTGTCCTTCTTGAGTTTCGAAGAAATAGCCTGACGAAGTTCCGGAAGTCCGGCGGAAGGTGTGTACTTGGTGGCGCCCTGCTCCAATGCATGAATAGCAGCCCGTTTGATGTTCTCAGGAGTATCCTTATCCGGCTCGCCGCCGGCAATCCCGAAAATCTGTTCTCCTTTAGCTTTTAATTCCTTTGCTCGATTGGTTACGGCAAGGGTCAGAGAAGGGCTCAAGGCAGAGGCGTAAGTTGATATGAAGTCCATGGCGTAAAGTGGTGAAAATTGATTCGGCGCCGCACTCCGGAGCGGCACGCGGGGATGATACCGCTGATGCGCCGCCCTTGCAAGCCCAAAATACGCATCCCCGGGCGGAGATTTTTGATCCGCTCGGGGATGAAATTCGTAAAATGAGCTGAATCCTATTTAGTTTCGTGGACTAGCCACTACTTCGCGATGCGGAGCAAGAGCCAAAAAGAGTAAAGTCCAGCCCGAGAAAATCATCTCCACGGCAATGATGGTCCCCAGCAGCCAGAAAGAACTCTCCGGCCAGCCCCAAGTCACCAGTGCACCCAGGACAATAGAAACGAGCGCGTTGAAAAAACGCCATGCACTTCCCTCTTCTCGTCGCAGAGAAAACGCTATGACTAAACGCAGAACGCCGCCAACCAGCAGTGCCAGACCGATAGCCAAAGTAATGGCAGAAAGTGACACACCGGTGTGCATGACGAACACAAAGCCCAGGCATGCGTAAATCAGCATTGCGAGGAAATTCCACAGGCGATATCCTGGTCTCGTAAAAATTTGGATGAGACGCATCAGCGCCACAACCAGCAGCACGAAGCCACCGACCCACACCGCAGAGGCTCCCATGATGTACGGGAAACTCAGCAGCACAAAGCCGAGAACCAGCTCTGCTATCGCCAGCAGCGCCACCAGCCAGGAGCGGGTTGTCGCGTGGCCCATCATTGTTTTTGTCGAGGTATCATCATTCATGACTCAATGCGGTTAATCGTTGTTGTGTGTTGTTCCAATCAATATGCTTGAGGAAGTTGTCGATATAATCGGCGCGGTTGCTGTGGTAGCGCAGGTAATAGGCGTGCTCCCACACATCGCAAACCATCAGCGGTTGCACGCCCGGCACAAAGATATCCTGATGCCGCTGCACGCCGAATATGCGCAGCAGTCCGCTCACGGGATCTACCCCCAGCACTCCCCATCCACTTCCTTGCACCCCCAACGTCACCGCGCGGAAAACCCTCATAAATCCCTCCATGCTCCCGAAGGAGGCGTTGATTGCATCCGCCAATGCCCCGCTCGGCGTATCCTGCTGCTCCGGGCTGAGACTCTTCCAGTACAGACAATGCAACACATGACCACCAAGGTTGAAGGCTAGCTTATCCATCGCGCTCGGCGCCAACTCTGCTGCAAGCTCCCCCTCTGCAATGCGTCGCAATGTTTCTGCCGCAGAGTTCGCTCCTGCCACATACGCCGCGTGGTGCTTGTCGTGATGCAGCAATACTGTCTCAGTATCCAGTATTTCCTTCAGAGCCCCCGATTCATAAGGCAGGGGAGGCAGCACGTATTCTCCGTTCTCGTATCCACAGGTGGTCCCTTTTATGTCCATGATACGGGGTGTGACCTTTGGCACAGCTTCCCCCGTTCAAATTTTGTTGCATTCGTTTCCATCGGGGGCGAATATCTTCACGGGTGAGGCTCGTAACGTTTTCAAGCACGACACAGCAACGCGTCCGAGCTTTTCAATTACGACAGGCCCGATCCATGGTCAGCACTGTCACGTTATCCGCTTCCGGCGAGGCCATCGCACGGCAGGCTTCCACCAATTCGGCTGCCAACTGGTTGCCTTGCTGCATGAACACCCGACGAACGCTCTCGCGCAAGGGTCTGGTGAAAAGTATTTCATCCACCCCATCACTTGCCAGCAAGATACGATCTCCCGGCAGCAATAGATACGGTGTCGTCGGGGCATCAATGAGCGACATATTTTCGCCCGTCACAGCCGAGCGCAACGCATTGGCCTGCGAAAGCATTGAACGGGATCCTCCGAAATCCTTCACAAGTATTTTTTCGTAAATATCCCGCATGGAGTGGTCCTCATTGAGTCGTAGCAAACGCCCTGCCCTCCATATAACCAGAGGAGAATCCCCCACACTCACCCACCACATCACATCCTCTGTTACATAGACCGCCAGGAGGGTGCAACCACCGTATGCACCCAAACTTGACAATTTTTCTCCAACCGCATCGTTAGCATGAAAGAGAGCCGTTTTCAATCGACTCGGTATATCGGCGAGAGCGCGCTCTTTTTCAAAAAATTCAGCGAAAGAATTGCAAGCAGTATGCGCCGCCAGCGCCCCGTAATCATGTCCTCCCATTCCATCGCACACAAGCGCCAATGTTGCATGTGGGTAGTGCCGCACAAGGTGAGCATCTTCCATACTTATCCGCTTTCCTATCCACTCTGCAATACAAACTTTCACCGACTGTCCTTATTACCACATGCTCCCCCGCAGTTCAAGTCAAAATCTCAGGGCAAATGCGCATTGTGCATTGCAAAATTAAATGCAACATGACACAGGCACAAAAGGGGGCCAGTTGATTCGTTGCAGAGTGTGTTAATCCCTTCTAAGAATAGGGGCATACCGCCGCGGATTTCATAAATCACGCGACGGTATGATATTGAGGGAGATTAATGAGTGTCGGCGGCGCGGAAAAGATGCACCACGCTCGGTTTTGGATTGACCGATAAAGCGTGCTCCAGGGCATTCTTGCCATTGCCCTCCTTGTTGGGGTCTACCCCGGCAGCGGGGAGAATCTCTGTCCCTCGGGCATCCACCAATGCAAGGCGCAGTTCATCCGGACGGAATTGGCAGAGGAACGACACAAGCATGTTGTTGATGCATGTGAATTTTTCGGAACCATCGGAGCCGACAACAAGCACGTCCGGCATCGCCGACAGATTCCCGATCACCGGATTGCCATGCACCTCTTTCCCCAGCGCGACGGGAATGCGCAAATCCGGATTTCGGAATTCAGGGGATTATAACAGTTCGCACAGGTAAACCGGCTCTTTGTTGGCGTTTTCGAGTTTCTCCTCTACCGTTGATGGAACGGGAACCGAACCGAGAATGTCGGATGTTTTCTTATTCTTTTTTAGGGTTAAGTTGATTCAATCGGATGATTCGGTATCCTCAGCCGATTCCTTCGCTCCGGCAGCGAGCAAAAGTTCAACGATATCCTCATGCCATTTTTCCTCTGCCGTGACAAGAGCTTTCTCATCCACATCAGCCCCGGCAGCGAGCAGCAGCTTGACGATCTTCACTTTCTCCTCTTCATCTTCCACCGCCGCAATGAGAGCCGTACCGTACTCCCCGGTCTGAGCCTGTGCATTGACATCCGCCCCGCTTCCCAGCAATAGCTTGGCGATTTTCACCTTCCCATCTTTCGCCGCCTCGATGAGGGCTGTCCCGTATTTCCCGGTCTGAGCCTGCGCATTGACATCCGCCCCGGCTTCCAGCAGGAGCTCGATGATCTCCGCTTTTCCTCTCCCCGCCGCCGCAATGAGAGCTGTGCCGTAATCTCCCACCTGACCCTGCGCATTGACATCCGCCCCGGCTTCCAGCAGCAGCTTGACGATCTTCTCCTTCCCATTCTTCGCCGCCGCGATGAGGGCTGTACCGTAATCCCCCGCCTGAGCCTGGGCATTGACGTCTGCCCCGGCAGTAAGCAGGAGCTTGACGATATCCGCTTTTCCTCTCCCCGCCGCCGCGATAAGGGCCGTCCCGCGATACCCGGTCTGAGCCTGCGCATGGACATCGGCTCCGGCTTTCAGCAGCAGCTTGACGATCTTCACCTTCCCATCTTCCGCCGCCGCAATGAGAGCTGTGCCGTAATCTCCCACCTGAGCCTGGGCATGGATATCCGCCCCGGCTTCCAGCAACAGCTTAACGATATCCTCGTCCCCTCTTTTCGCCGCCGCAATGAGAGCTGTGCCGTAATGTCCCACCTGAGCCTGGGCATGGACGTCTGCCCCAACCTTCAGGAGCAGCTTGATTACAACCGGGTCCCCAAATCTTACCGCCGCAATGAGGGCTGTACCGTGATACCCCACCTGAGCCTGCGCATAGACATCCGCCCCGGCTTCCAGCAACAGTTTAACGATCTTCACGTTCCCTTCTTCTTCTTTCACTATATGGAGATCCCATATTCCTCTTTCCGCCGCCGCAATGAGGGGTGTGCCGTAATCCCCCACCTGAGCCTGCGCATGGACGTCTGCCCCGGCTTCCAGCAGCAGCCTGACGATCTCCTCGTTCCCCACAAACGCCGCCGCAATAAGGGGTGTGCCGCAATCCCCCACCTGAGCCTGGACATTGACATCCGCCCCGGCTTCCAGCAGCAGCTTGACGATCTCCTCGTTCTCTCTTCCCGCCGCCGCGACAAGAGCTGTGCCGTAATGTCCCACCTGAGCCTGGGCATTGACATCGGCTCCGGCATCAATGAGTGCTCGGACTACATCCACAGATGCCTCTGAATCAGAGATTTCCCGGATGAGGTATTGATTGAGTCGTTCTGTCTTTGACATGATCGCATGTGGTTGCTAATGTTGTTGATGATTAATGGAATGGAAAGAAGATAGCCAGCATTCACATCCGCCCCGGCTTCCAGAAGCTTCCGTACTTTTCTGCGGGGGCGCCAGCTGTCTTAATTTCTTGGATAAGTTGGTCGTTTTTGTTCATTGTACCCATTTTTGAGTTACGATATGATTCAATCGGATGTTTCTGTGCCCTCTGTCGGTTCCTTCGCTCCGGCAGCGAGCAAAAGTTTCACGATTTTCTCATCCTCTGCAGTGGCAAGCGCTCTCCCATCCGCATTAGCCCCGGCTTCCAGCAACAGCTTGACGATCTTTATCTTCCCGTCCCTCGCCGCCGCAATGAGAGCCGTACCGTGCTCCCCAGTCTGTGCCTGTGCATTGACATCTGCCCCAACCTTCAGCAGCAGCTTGATTGCGACAAAGTCCCCCTGGTTTGCCGCCGCGATGAGGGCTGTGCCGTAATTCCCCACCTGAACCTGTGCATTGACATCGGCCCCGGCTTCCAGCAGTAGCCTGATGATCTTGATACTCACCTTGCCCCAGTTTTCAGCGGCCGCAATGAGGGCTGTCCCGTAATTCCCGGTCTGAGCTTGCGCATTGACATCGGCCCCGGCTTCCAGCAACAGCTTAACGATATCCTCGTCCCCTCTTTCCGCCGCCGCAATGAGAGCTGTGCCGTAATGTCCCACCTGAGCCTGCGCATTGACATCCGCCCCGGCTTCCAGCAACAGCTTAACGATCTTCACCTTCCCTTCTTTCGCCGCCGCAATGAGGGCTGTTTTGTCATCTCCGTTCCGAGCATTAACCTCCGCCCCGGCTTCCAGCAGCAGCTTGACGATACTCGCTTTTCCTCTTCCGGCCGCTGCGATGAGGGCTGTACTGTAATGTCCCACCTGAGCCTGGGCATTGACATCTGCCCCGGCTTCCAGCAGCAGTTTGACGATATCCAAGTTCCCTTCAAACGCTGCCGCGATGAGGGCTGTACCGTAATCTCCTTCCTGAGCCTGTGCATTGACATCGGCTCCGATATCAATGAGGGTTCGAATTAGATCCACAGATGCCTTGCGATGAGCGCTCTCCTGGATGAGGTGCTGATTGAGTCGTTCTGTCTTTGTCATGATTGTGTGTGGTTGTTGAGATTGTTTGTTATTGATTGAAGGGAAAGAAAAAGGAGTCGATTCCAAGGTCATTTGTTCCATACGAATTGGGTAGGAATATCCACGGCACCGGCACGGCGGAGGAGACGGGCGATAGCGAGACGATTCTGCTCCAAAGCGTTCATGAGGGCCGTTCTGCCCCCTGCCACGACATTGACATCCGCCCCATGATCCAACATCAGCTGCACTATGCTCTCCCGTATTTGACCTGCCGCTACGATAAGCGGGGTGTTGTTGTCTGTGGCGGCGTTCACATCGGCACCGGCGGCAAGCAACATCCGCGCTATCTCCTCATGCCCCACTTCTGCGGCAGCAATGAGCGGGTTGGTGAAACGCTCTGCTCCGAGATTCGGGTCCGCTTCGGCGTCCAGCAGCAGACGCACAAGGGTGGGGTCTCCATTTTCCGCCGCTGCCGAAAGTGGAGTATGGAAGCGACCCACGGCATTCACATCGGCACCGGCGTCCAGCAGCAGACGCACTACCCCTTCACGCCCGAAGCTCATAGCCTCGATGAGAGGAGTCGTCCCCCGCGTTTTGGCATTCACATCCGCCCCGTGGTCCAGCAGAAAACGGACGCTTTCCTCACAGCCCTCATCCGCCGCAGACATGAGCGGGGTGTGGGCATCGAAGAAGCCTCTTCTGAGCTTCGGGTTGATTTTGGCTCCGTGAGCGATCAGATGCTCCATAAGCTTCACATTATTGGTGCGGGCGGCGACGCCCAGCGGCATATCCATATAGTGAGCCCAATTCACATCCGCCCCGGCTTCCAGCAGGATGTCAATCACCTCCCACCGCTCGCCTTTGATGGCCAGGGTGAGCGGGTTATCGTTCAGGTACTCATGCGCATCCAGATCCACGTCCGCCCCCGCCTCCAGGATGAGGCGCACAATGTCAGCATGCCCCTCGAGGCAGGCGGAGCTCAGTGCGCCCTGGAATCCGAGACAACGGCGGAATTGCCGGACGTAGCGTTTCTGCCACTCCTCCTCGCCGATTTTCTCTTTATCCGGCACCTCGGGAAAATAGCGCAAGCAGCGGGGATCCGGCTTGCTGTCCATGAGTTGGCGCACGACGTCGATATGTCCGTGGCGGGCGGCGATGCTCAGCGCCGTGCGCGGAGTAGAGCCGGAATCACAGCTCCAAGTTCGGCGGAACACATCTGCCCCCGCCTCCAGCAGGATCTGCACCAGGTCGCACCGTCCTGCCTGCGCAGCGAGGTAGAGGGGCGAGGGTGCGTCTTCCTCGGCGGAAAGCTCCTTCACTTTGGGCAGCCCGTCGCGGATGAGCTTGCGGAATTCCTCCGCGCTGCAGCCGTTGGTAATAGCCTCTGCTAAGTGTTCCTCTTTCGGTCTCAGTCCCTCTCGGTGTTCTTTGTAGAAAATAGTTTTTGGATGATCTTGAGCGCCGGCGAGTCGTAAAACGTGCGCACCCCTCACGTTCCCTTCGTCCAGGGCATTTTCGCGGGCATTTTTGCCGTTCGCTACCGCGTTGACATCGGCGCCGGCGGCAAGCAGTACGTGCAGATTCTCGATATAATACCCATCGTACGCCGCGGCGATCAGAGGCGTAGCGTATTCCGTAGCCAGATTGACATCCGCTCCGGCATCCAGCAACATACGTGTTACCTCCGTGTTGTTTCCCTCAGCAGCTGCAATAAGCGGCGTGTACTCCCGCGTCGGTTTATTCGGGTCCGCTCCGGCATTCAGCAACAGCCGCACACCTTCCGTCAGCTCAGCCTCTGCGGCATCGATGAGTGGGGTATAGTTTCCCGCAACCCTGTTCACATCCGCCCCGGCCTCCAGCAAGACACGAGCAATGGGCACAAAGCGATCATTTCGGACCCAGGCCCCCGCTGCGAGTGGAGTGTATCGTTGCGTCGCCAGGTTCACATCCGCGCCGTGGGCGAGGAGAAAACGCACACTTTCCTCGAAACCTTCCTCTGCCGCGGCGATGAGCGGGGTGTATTCTTCCGTGGCGCCGTTCACATCCGCCCCGCGGTCGATGAGGCGCTGCATAAGTTCCGGATCGTTGGCACGCGCCGCCAGGCACAATGGGGTGTTTTTTCCCGTGTTGCGGTTGATGTTCGCTCCGGCATCGAGCAGCAGGTCGAGCAGCTCCCGCCGCTCGGTCTTGATGGCGAGAGAGAGGGGTGTATCGTTGTCACGCCAACAGCTTTCCTCATCCGGCTCCGGATCCACCGCTGCCCCTGCCTCCAGAAAAAGCCGCACCAGGTCCACCCTCCCGGCATACACGGCAGAGCACAACGCGCCTTCGAGATCCGGACGTTTCTTTGCCGCCTTCCCGGCATCCAGAAGCACCTGCACGATATCCGTATGCCCCCACAGCGTCGCCACGCTCAAGGCTGTCCTCGGCGTCTTCTCATCACAGCTTCTCACAGCATCCTTATTCGGTGGATCGGTCGGATCCTCCCCGGCTTCCAGCAGGAGCTGCACAACATCTTTCCTCCCGGCTTGCGCCGCCAAGTAGAGCGGTGAGCGCTTCCTCCAGTCGTCATCCTTTGATGCTTCCAACGCCCCGTCCGCTATCAGCCGACGGATTCGACCGAGCGTGCACTTCTCATTTTCGATGGCGGCATACAGCCGGGTCCGAAGTTTCCTTTTTCTAATCTCTTCTTTCATACAAGGTCAAGATCGGTCGGTTGCCTGGTCGGACCTTGCCCGTCGCAGAAGTTCCGCAATTTCTGCGTTTTCATTCTCCAACGCAGCGTCACAACGTCCAAGCGTCCGCATTCTGCCGCAATGATTAACGCCGTACTATCTTCCGTCCGTGCGTCGATGCTCAATCCCCCCTCCGGGAGTTCGCGCACTTCTCCCACGGGACAATTTTCCTCGCGGATGGCGTGTTCATACCCCATGAAGAGTTCGCGCATCTTCTCGATTGCTGGGTCCATAAGTTCTGCGTTATTGTAGGAGATCCCTCCTCGTCGGCAAGCGTAAATATTTTTCTAATCTTTTTGTTTTTAATTATTTGCGAATGGCCTTAAATTTATTAAGGGTTTCAACGGTTTTCAGAGGCGCTTTTCTGTATATCGCTGACTATCAATGTTAAAAAGTTAGACATTTTAAGCAATGCTAACACTTTATCCGGAAAAGAATTTGTGTCATACTCACCCGCGCGGAGCATCTTTTTTGGGGATGCTCTACGCAATTCACGGTTTTATATCGATTGGCTCATTTCCTTATGTGCTGCTTAATTTCCTTGTAGGCGTCGCGGACGGGTGCGTAGAAATAATCGTATGTTCCACCCTCGGACCTCGGCAGACGCGAAAAATGGAAGGTGTCAAAGATGTACATCGGGCGGTCATTTACCTTTCTGATATTGACACCCCCTTCAATATTCGAATCGACATCCTCCCAATCTCCGAAAATCAGCCTCATCCGCTTCTTACCAAGTGGGGCAAACAAGTTAGCCGTGATGATGATGTCCGGATCCAGGATTTCGATTTCTTGGCGGATTTCTGCGTAATAGCTGTCCACAAACGGACGGATGGCCGACCAATCTGCAGAAGGATCTTCCCCTTCTTTGGTTATTTTGCAGAGATTCATGAAGGCGAAGCTGAGCTTACCTTTCTTAAAGTCACCCATCGCGATTTTTTCCGAAAAGGGGACCTTTCCCCAGTCGCGCTTCGGGAAACCCATATTGATGGCGTGCATCATGTAAAAGAGCCTGCTATGGAAAATCTCTATTGAATTGTCGAGAGAATAGCGTGCTCCCTCACCTTTGACGAAAGAATTGTAATACCCATTCAAATACGAACGCGTTTCCCAAGACTCTGTACTTTCCTCGTTGTACGTGTCGCGTCCGATAAAGAGCACGCGAGGCTTTTGGTGGAAATAGTATGGATAAAATCCGTCGGTCTTGAACCTATGCTTGTCCGTATGCGAATCATTGGCCCATTTTTCTGCCCATGATTCCATGAGCACATCGAGTTTCTCCAGGACTCTGTGCTCGTCTTTCGGATAGCATTTTTTGAATTCTGCCGTTATTGTAGTTTCTGTATTTTTCATAGTAGTATGTGATTAGTTGTTGAAGTGAAAGGTTAGTTGGCTCCGGCTTGGCGCAGGAGTTCGGTGATTTCATCGTATCCTCGTGCGAGAGCTACGCTTAATGCTGTTTCGCCGTGGATTTCCCTGGCGTGAACATCCGCCCCGGCATGGAGCAGAAGGCGTACAATGTCGGTGTAGCCCTCGGCGGCGGCGCGTGAGAGAGAGGTGAGACCGTATTCCGGGCGAGCACTGGCATTCGCTCCGGCAGAGAGCAGCAGCTCTACCCTGTCCGCCTTCCCTGTTTTCACGGCAATCGTCAGGGGCGTTTCCTCCTCCGTGGCTCCATCGATATCGGCTCCGTGACGCAACAGGAAATGGATCATATCCGTATTCCCGTCCTCCACGGCTTGTTGCAAAGATGAGCGGCGTTCGTTACCCTGGGGATTGATCCTTGCTCCGGCGGCAAGCAGAAGTTCCGCCATGGCTTCATTTCCCGCGTGCACGGCGTGGGTGAGAGGAGTCCTGAAACCATCACCGACAGCGTTCACATCGGCACCGGCGGCAAGCAAACGCTGCACACCCTCTTGCCAACCGACCTTAACGGCCTCGATGAGAGCCGTGGCGCTTCGTCCCCCAATCGCCTCCACCCCGGCGCCCGCGGTGAGCAGCAGTTCCAGCGTCTCCCTATTTTTGCTCCTTGCAGCAGCAAACAGAGGGACATCCTCATGGAGCGTCGTAGAGGCGTCCGGATCCGCTCCGGCGGCGAGAAGGAGACGCACAAGATCGGTGCGACCCTGCTCCGCCGCCACACTCAGCACCGTCTTCGCCGTCAGCGGCAATTCGTCGTCACTCTCCATCACAGTTTCCTCTTCGAGGGATTTCTGTTCTCTCTCCACCCTCACCAGTTGCGGGATCAGTTCAATTTTTATCTCGCCGTTCCGCAGAGCACGCACCATCTGAGCCAGTTCTTCATCGCCCTTCGGGCATACTTTGTTTTCGTTGTTCATCATCTCAGTTTTCATGGCTTGTAAAAGTCTTGTTTCCATTCGACAGCTCTCTATCGTGTAGGTCGAACATTGAAGGACGCACGGAAAAAATTTCACCTCTGTGCTCGTCGCCAACACCTTGTATGTGCACGCCTTCCACCGTCCTATGACCGACCCTTACTTACATTGCCCTTTAATATCGTACTTCTTGCAAACGTCACGGACACAAGCGTAGAAAGCCTCATACTCGGGCTTATTGTAGGCAGAAAAGTGAAGGAGGTCGAGAAGGTAAACAGGGTGATCATTGACGCGCCCCCGCCAGACATAGATGTTTTCCCCGTCTTCACCATTTCCACTAAGCCCTTCCCAATCGCCGAATATCGGATTCATATCGACTTGGTTCATTAAGTTGGCTGAGACAATGATATGGGGGTCCAGAATTTCAATTTCCTTTCGGGTTTCCTCGCGGTAAGTATGAGCAAACTTTTCGAGAGTTTCCATATCCATTGCATTGTCTTCGCTTATATTCATCAGCTTATTGAGATTCATGAAGGCGAAGCTGAGCTTACCTGTCTTAAAATCCTCCATGGCAATTTCTTCTGCCCATGGGACATCCGACCAGTTTTCTGCGCCCGTATTGATGGCATGCATCATGTAGAAGAGTCGACCGTGGAATTTTGCCTGATTCAAAGAACGCTCACCATAAGCCATCCCTTCAATGTAATTTTCGTAATACTCAACCAAATAGGATGCCTTCGTACATGGTTCATAATCCCCGTATGCTTCGCGCCCAATGAAGAGTACTCGTGGATTTTGCCCGAAGTAATGCGGATAAGCGCCATCCGCCATAAAGGGGGCTGTCTCCTTATTTTGACGGACTTTTTTCTCCCAACTCTCCATCAGTTCATCCAGTCGGCTGATGCGTGCTTTTTCCTCTTCCGTGTAGGGAAGCGCATTGCTGTATTTTGTGAAGATATTCATAGGTTTTGGTTATAAGTGTGATAATTGATGATAAGTTGTTTCGTACCCCGGTCTACATGACCGGCAAAATCTTTCGAGTAGATAGCATCATTGGCTTCAAGAGGAGAAATGCAGAATCCTGCTACGGGGTTATTTTTGTGCGGGACGGCATATCGAGGAAATCTCCTCGTACCATTTCCAAAATTCCTTTACGGCGTTTTCAGCAGTTCCCTTGATGTTGGTCGAACCATTATCGTTTCTCACAACTTCGAATGAAGGCAGCGAGATCTGACCCATTTCTATAACTTCATTTTGTATTTCCTCTTCGCTCTTTCGCAACTTGTCCGATAAAGCACCCATCAGCCTTTGGAATGCCTTGTCCGCATACCATCTTGTGACGAAGACATTTCCTTCTACGATGTCTCCTTCGTTTTTCACATATAGGTTAAGTCGTATGAACCCTTCTTCTCCGAGAACGTTTATGTCGCACCAAAGACCACCAATGCGTGGCAGAAGAGTCACTTTGTTGCTATCAAATTCTTCTGAGGCTGTTATGATTTTCCGCATTTTTTGTCCTACGCTGTACCTCTCCAAATAGTTGACAAGTCGGGCCAATTTTTTGTCAACGTGTTCTCTGAAGAATTTCTCTTCCTGATAGCGCTCCATAAATCGAGCCGGGCATATCGCTTTATCTGGTTCTGCATCACCATCTTTTTCTGCATTGGAGCAATCTTGTTTCCACTCATCATCATCGAGACGGGTGCGCCAGCAACCATAGCCCATTCTCATATTACTGTACCAGTATCCGTATTTCAGCTCTTTGGCAAACTCGACATCATGTTTATTATTTTCATCTTTGCAAACTAGAAAAAGTATGCACTCGTTATTGTAGTTCTGAACTTCAATCCATTTGCCTTTATTGTCCTCATTGCTTTGGCTTGGTTTGACAGATAGAATAACATGTGCACCGGCAACATCCTTATTCTGAACGTTCCAGCTATAATCGGAATTGACATCCAAAATTTTGCAAAACCCATTCCCCTTATTTGCTTTTTCAAGCTCATCTTGATCCTGCGGCGCATCACTCGTCTGGACCGATTGTATGTCTGTCAGACCTTCTGGATTTGCCACATTCTCAATGGGCCCTCCCTCCGATTTCTGCTTTCCAACAGAATTCGCCGTGTCGTACGAAGTGTCGCTGTTAAATGCGGGTCTCCCACAGCTCTTCTCATCTGTCTGTTCAGAGTTGCATTCATCGCCGGACTCTTCATGTTCGATGGTATCTGTTGTTTTATGCAACTTGGCAACGGTAAATATTTGTGCAAACGGTTGAAGCATTCGGTGGATATTCAGCTTCTTGCGTGACTCTTCTTTCTCCTTTTGTTCCGTTAGATAGAGCTCTCCTTTGAGACAAGTCGTAATCTCCATCAGCGCCCAAAGCATCATATCTGAACGCATCAGGGCTTCTCGGACATTCTCATCCTCTTCAAGCCTTTTACTGGGCGGGTAAACTAGATTAAGATCTTTTTTCAGTTTATTGATTTCCTCACTGGTTCCCCACTCTTCAGACTCAACATCAGTACATGTGCATAGTATAAAATTTTTTAGCTGCTCGCAGACTTTATGAAGGGTGTCTGCATTCGTGTACATTGCGAGCTTTGCCACCCATATTCGCAAGTGAACCTCTTCGCTTTCTTCAAGTTTTTTGTCTTCAGTTATCTTTCCGAGAGTTTCGAGAAATTGATTATATGTATCTAGTTTTTTCTCATAGACTTTTTCACTCCTCGATTGGCTCAATTGCTCTTTACTTTGCCCTCTCAGAAGCAGCAAAGTGATGATAGCAGAGAAAATGATTCCTATACATGCTATAAACCATTTTTCCCAAATAAAGTCATAACCAAATGGAGCTATTCCGGGAAGCACAAAAAAGATGCCAATTGCAATCAGTACCAGAAACGCAACTACGATCTGTCGTTTAGATAAACAAGAGAAAAGCTTTTTCATAAGGTGGAGTTTGTGTGATCTCGACGAGGTTTTCACTTCAAATAAAAGAGTACAAGCGAGGGTGATGGCATAACGCCACCACCCTCCTGTCATGGGTGCTCTTCATTATTTTCGACGACTGCGGCAAAACCACACTCGCCCTCCATCGCGGGAATAAAAAACACCCTTTGTCGTTTCCGCAAGCAATTCGTTTCCCATATCAATAAGTTCTTTAAATTCTCCAGTGTTCGCATTTTTGTTATGGAGAAGCAACCAAGTCCTACCTCCATTACTAGAATAGTCGAGCCGGTAGGCATTTTCTGGGTTAACACGAATGAGTCGATCCTTATATACTATTGTGCTGTTGGACATAGTTGTAATCTATTTGACGGTTAAGTACTATTAGGGATAAGCCGAAAGACATCTCGTCCGCCATCGGTGCAGTATCCAAGACATGAATAGCCGCAAACTGAGAGCTGGTCTATCGACCCTAGCGAACTCTTCTTTCGAACCCTGCTTAGTATAGCGTATTCGAAATACGTACAATTTTGATCATAACTTATTTAATATAAGATGACAGCGCATAAACTATATCTTGCTTTTTTCTTGCTGTCGGAAGTGAGTATTTTGCGTAAATTATTGAAAATAAATGATATTTTTTTCTGATTGATAGCTTGACGTACGTATTTCGAATACGCTCCTCAATGGACCACAATTTGGCAATAACATTGCGAGCGCACATAACCCGCAAAATTCCGGTGTATATGCATCTCGGACGATACAAATTTGACCGCTCGCAAAACAAAAGGCTTCCGGCATGGCAAAGATAACCGCCACGCCGGAAGTCGCACATTACAGCACCTGGAAAGGCTCAGAAAGAGAAGACGCCTTGTACGCCGAAGACGTTAGCATCCTGACAGGCACGATAGGCGGGGTTGTGGATGTATTGGAAATGCGGTACGAGTTTGAAATAATCCGTAAGCTGCAGGCTGTACATCACTTCCAGAACGTTCTCGCGGCTGTGTCCCTGCTCGCCATCCTCGCTTTCATACGGCGTCTGAGCTTTGAAAACACCCCACGAAATGCCGAGAAAATCGTCCTCTCGCGCGGGGATGAGATGCAGGTTTGTGCCAATCGAAAACTCTGCCGCACCGCCAAGCTCCTGCTTCGCTCCAAACCCGGTGCGCAGATAAAACGTCGCGCAATCGGTCGGAGAATACTCTGCACTACCGACGAGCCCCGCATTACGACGGTGAACATCGCCCTGCTCTGTTTCTTCATCCGCCATGGTGAAGAATGGGTTGAGACGCAGCACCAGCTTGCCGTCGCAGGCGATGTGCCCGTACTCCCCCACCACGCAATAACCATCGCTCCCGTCACCAAAGGGGTTATAGCCCATGGAAATGCCGGAACGCGAGACTGCCGCCATCACATAGTTTTTCGGATTGAGTTCCACCTGCAAGACGGCGCCGAGGTTGCTGTCGTAGAGCGGAAGAATGGTGGAATTGACGAATCCGGAATTCACAAAGCTCGAGAAGGTATCATTGGCTATACCCACAGCATCAAAGTAATTGGTGAGATTTACCATGCCGGCGATCATGCAGGCGCGCCTGCCCGCGAAGTAATGCATGAGCGCTACCTCCGGCAGGTATAAATTGTGCGCTCCCATGATGTCCGGGTGCACGCTCGTGGAAGCGCCGAAGCCCTCCGCGTACGTTCCCCCACCATTGGAGCGCACGGTGCTTGGATCGAGTCCCCATGAGCCGGAGACTTCGATACGCAGCCATGTGCCACCATTCTGCTCATCCTGGAGAAGCCTCTGATTGAGCTGACCGTGCAGGAGGATGAGATTATTGTTGCCATGAGTACCGGCGGTGGCGCGGTGAGTGCCCCAGTAGCCATAGGCTACATCAACGCCCCATTGCGTGCCGTATTTTTCATGGGCTCTTACCTTGTACGCGGGGTCCCCATCCTCAGGATTGAACATATTGATGTCCTGGAGTATGTCTCCTGCCTGAGGCTTTGAGTCGTCCGCTTGAGTCATCACCGGTGCGGTCAGAAAACCGACCAGTGCTGTCGCGATTATGTTCGTTTTATTCATTGGTTTTGTTGTTGGATGGAAGAGAGTCCGAAGATCGTTTACTTCTTTTCTTCATGCTTCCCGTGGCAACAGCAGTGATTGCCATCAGGGCATTTCCCGCCACAGCTGCAGCCGCCCGGGCAACTGCCGCACCCTTTCTTGCGCAGGCAGCTGATGATTGCCAAAACTCCCGCCAGGGCGAGGAGAACGATGAGAATAATGTCTCCCGTATGCATCTTCAAATTGGGGTTATTTGTCAGAAATAGCAGACGCTCTGCGACGCAGAAGCAAAGAGAGAACAAAGACTGCCAACACACATGCCACCATCTGTCCTGTGGAGAAGATTCCCGTGCTGACCCATGTTCCAAACTGGTACACCAGCAGCGCCACGACGTAGGCCCACGCACACATATAGCCAATGGCGAACCATGTCCAGATGCCACTGTTCAT
>CANRKR010000019.1 GCA_947631275.1 uncultured Akkermansia sp. | reverse complement strand
TTTTGGAAAGAGATAATCACTCCGACCAGTTTTCTAAGCTTAACTCTAATTTCTGGTCTATTCAGATTTATATTTTGTATTGAAAAAATGCCTAAGATTTCGATTATTGTCCCAATCCACAACGTAGAACCATTTCTCCGGCAGTGCATGGATAGTCTCGTGCAACAAACGTTTGATGATGTGGAGATTATCTGTGTGAATGATGGTAGTACGGATGGGTGTGCGGAGATCTTGGATGGATATGCAAAAAAAGATAAGCGTGTGCGGGTTATAGTGCAGAAAAATGGTGGACTGAGCGCAGCAAGAAACACGGGTTTGAAAGCAGCCACAGCACCGCTTATCATGTTTTGTGACAGTGATGATTGGTATGCTCCCACTATGTGCGAGAAAATGTTCATAGCCATGCAAGGAGGAGCCGAGATGGGCGCATGCGGTTTCGAAAAAACTGGCACCAAGGGACGTCCTTACAATAAATGGTACCCACCGGGAAATGGAGAAGTAGAAGTGAACGATGCTCTTCGTTTTCTTATATCACGTGATTCCTACGTATGGGTCAGGATTTTCAGGCGGGATATCATAAAACGTGCGCAGATTGAATTTCCCGTTGCTCACTGGTGGGAAGATATGTATTTTCTCTCAGTCTATTCGGCCTTCACACAACGCATTTGCTTTATCGCCGAAAGTCTCTATTACTACCGGCAGCATCCTCAAAGTTTCCTGAACAGACTTCAAGAAACACATGATTTGCACTTCAACGAACAGGTAAAAATCGCCTTTTTGATTTGGGAATACTACCGAGACCATGGTCTTCTTCAACAGCACATGCTCTTCGTCTCAGCATACGTCGTCCTATTATTCTCCCACTCGCTCATGCTCGCCTCAGGCAACGCACAAACCAAGCAGCTGGAGCAGATGATCTTCCC
Source organism: uncultured Akkermansia sp. (assembly GCA_947631275.1). Taxonomy (GTDB): domain Bacteria; phylum Verrucomicrobiota; class Verrucomicrobiia; order Verrucomicrobiales; family Akkermansiaceae; genus Akkermansia. The sequence continues at coordinate 36,530 of CANRKR010000019.1, read as the reverse complement.
CTTCATCCGGAAGGAATTGCTCCATCAGCCCGGCCTGCACCACCTGACACGTATACGATTAGAGTACATTCTACGGCACGAATGGGTGGGGACACGCTACAAATGGTGGAAAATTCTACGTATCAAAATACAAGATAGATGCCATTTGGATCAGTGCAAAATCAGAACGACATACTATTTGTTCGGCGCCCCATTCTGGAGACGAGTTCGCACACACAAGGCGCCGGACTCCCTCACCCGGTCATGAAGAATCCCCCGCTTTTGCTGCAAAGGGAGTCTTGCTTCGCTGTGCTGTCCGCGGATTCATGCCACCGCCGCAGCGGCTTCGGCTGCTCGGCGCCCATCAAGGGCGGCAGAGACAATGCCACCGGCGAAACCTGCACCCTCGCCGCATGGGATGAGACCGACCAGTTGCGGATGCTGCAGAGTAGAAGGATCGCGCGGGACACGGACGGGGGAGCTGGTACGGGTCTCGCAGCCGATGAGCAGAGCTTCTTGCCCGGAAAAGCCGGGCAATTTATGCTCAAAGAAGCGTAATCCCTCCGCAAGTCGCTCTGCAATACCGTGAGGGAGGAGTTCGTGCAGGTCCCACGGGGAGATTCCCGGACGATACCCCGTGCGCGGGAGGGAAGCGGAAACGCGCTGGGCGAGGAAATCCTGCACGCGCTGGGCAGGAGCTTTCATGGCCCCCCCACCGGCACGGGAAGTAGCCTGTTCCAAAGCCTTCTGCCACGCGATGCCGGAGAGCACGCCGTGCTCGGCAGCGAAAGCATCCGTATCCTCCGGAGTAACCGTGACCACAAAGCCCGAATTGGCCAGTGGGGAGTTGCGACGGGAGAGAGACATCCCATTCACAACGACCTCGTCATTCTCAGTAGCAGCAGGAACGATGAATCCGCCGGGACACATACAGAACGAATGCACACCGCGCTCACGGATGGTGGTAGCGAGAGAATAAGCAGCAGCAGGTAGAAAATCAGGGCGCGGCATGCCGGGTCGCAGGTGGTAGAGAGCGGCATCGATCAGCGCCTGCGGATGCTCAATGCGCACGCCGGCAGCAAAGCTCTTACGCTCCAGAGCAAGCCCCTCGTCATGCAGCATGCGGTAGATATCCCGCGCACTGTGTCCTGTGGTGAGAATCACGGCATTTGCCTCCCACTCGCGGCCATCTGCAGTGCGCACACCACGCAGACGCGAAGCATCTGCACCGCGCAGAAGAGCACTCACTCGCGCGCCGAAATGCACTTCCCCACCGGCGGCGAGAATACTGCGCCGCAAAGATTGGATGATGCGCGGCAATTTATCCGATCCAATATGTGGATGAGAAGCAGTCAGGATAGATTCCGGCGCGCCGTGCGCCACAAAGATACGGTACACCTCTGCGACTGAACCACGCTTAGTGGCGCGGGTGTAGAGTTTGCCATCGGAAAAAGCCCCTGCCCCGCCCTCGCCAAAGCAATAGTTGGAATCCTCCACCACATAGCCGCGGCAGTTGATCGGCTGAAGGTCAAAACGACGGGAGGAGACGTCCTTTCCCCGCTCCAGCAGAATGGGACGCAACCCCAGTTCCAAACAACGCAACGCCGCAAATAACCCGCCCGGACCGGCGCCCACGATAATCGCCCGGCGCGCATCGGCAGAGACGAGTGCGGGAGGAGCAGGCAAGGGTGTCTCCTGAGGCAGAGGCTCATCCACCGCCACGAGGCACTCCAGCTGCTTATAAATCGTACGCTGTCGAGCATCCAAACTTTCCTTGAGCAGACGCACTCCTCGCACACGGCGACGCGGAACACGCAAGGCACGTGCAGCAGCACGGAACCTCTCCTCAACGAGATCCGCCTGCGGCACGGGAAGACGCAAGCTGAGTCTGGTGAGCATAAAAGGGAAGCAGAGGGAAAGGAAACTCAGCGAAGCGCCTGGCGCATGCTGAAAGCGGGATCATCCTGCTCTGTAGGAGTTGCCACTTCTACCGCCGGCACACCGGCGACAGTGGTATGAGGGCGCACATCCTCCAGCACGACAGAGGAAGCGGCGATCTTCGCGCCTTCGCCAATTTCCACGCGGCCGAGCACCTTGGCGCCGGCTCCGATCATCACGCCGCTGCGCACAACAGGATGGCGGTCGCAAAACTCCTTACCGGTGCCGCCAAGCGTCACCTCGTGCAACATGGAGACGTTGTTCTCCACGATGGCGGTTTCACCAATGACAATGCCGGTGCCGTGATCCAACATGATACCGCACCCGATGCGGGCGGCAGGGTGGATATCAATCCCGAAGACCTCGCTGGAAAGACTCTGCAAAAGCAAGGCAGACAAGCGGCGCTCAGATTCCCAAAGCGCATGGGCAATGCGGTAAGTGCAGAGGGCATGGAAGCCCTTGAAAAAGAGCAAAGGAATGAGCGGATTGTGACTGGCCGGATCACGCTGCACGACAGCCTGCAGATCATCCGCCATGGCGGCGGTAATATCCGGATCCTCGGAAAGCACGTTCATGAGGAGATCCTCACAGTTCTCCCGAGGAAAATGCGCACCCCCCAAACGCTGAGAAAGACGAACCGCCACAGCCTTATCCAAACCGGAACGACTCAACACGATCTCCTCCAGCATAGGCGCCATTTTCGGCTCGTGCCCCGCTTCCTCCCAGGCGCAGCTCACAGTCGTTTCCCACAACTCCTCCATCTTCTCGCGCCCGAACGGGAGCATTTTTTCCGGGCGCAAGGCGCAATGTTCAGTCGTACTCATAAATTAAATTGATCGGGGTCATAGCACGCGCGTAGCATATCGTCCAACCGATACGTCGTCTCCGCCAAAGCCTCGCGGGCCGGGGAGTCCGAAAGCATACCGAGAACCTCTCGCGCTTCCTCATTGCGAGCCAGCGCCTCAGCGGCGGATAGTTCAATCGCCACACGGAAACCCTCTGTGTGGCGCAGACGCGGCAGATCTATGCAATGGCGCTGCTCCACCGCCTTGCGCACCTCTGCGGCAATATCCTCCCTGTCGGATTCCATGAGGAAGAAAATCGGCAGGGTTAGCTTGCCCTTCTGCACATCGGTACCCAGAGTCTTTCCGGCGGCAGTGTCTATACCCAGCAAGTCCAGGCAATCGTCATAAATCTGGTAAGAAACACCCAGCAGAGTTCCCATGCGGTGCATATTTTCCACCATCTCTTCATCAAGCCCCTGCAGCATGGCCGCGCCGCTCATCGACATGGCAAAGAGCGTCGCAGTTTTTTTGCGGATGATTTCATAATAATCCGCCCGCGTCATTTCCGTGTCCCACAGGCGTGTGGACTGTTCCACTTCCCCCTGACACAAATCACGCGTACAGAGCGCCATACGACGATTGAATCGAATGTCCCCCAAGCGTGTTCCCATCACCATGGCTTGCGCCAGAAGCGTGTCCCCGAGAAGAACAGCCAACTCATTCCCCCACAGCGCATTCGGCGTCGGGACATCACGACGAGTATCGGCACGATCCAGCACATCATCGTGGATAAGCGTCGCCAGATGCAGCATCTCCACCAAGGCGGCGAAGGTGACATGTTCCTCACGGATGCCGCCCGTAGCCGCAGCCGTGAGCAATACGAGTCCGGGACGAATCATTTTGCCGCGTCCACGACATATTTCCGTCATGTAGCGGCGCACATGCGGGGAAAAATCATTCGTTTGCTCCGAAATTGTGAGGCGAACGCGCTGCAATTCATCGCGAATGAGGCGCAGATGCTGCTTCTTCTGGCGCAGTTTGCTGAAAAAAGGGAAACTCATCGAGACGTAACACCGACAACGCCGAAATCCGGCAACCGTCGCCCGGTATTTGTAACAGAGAACAAGAAATTTAGCAAGTCCTATTTTGGCGCTCGTTTTTGCGGCAGGAGAGCGATCAGAAGCTCCAACGGGTGGCGGTGGAGAATGCCCAGCCGTTATAGCAATCAGCCCCACCGTCACGCGCCGTGGTGTACTCGACGCCCAGCATCCACTTAGCGGCGTTCTTCTCCTTGGCCGAAAGGTAGAAATCCGCGCCGAAGTAGAAGGTATGCACAGAATCCACCCAGCTGGGAGCAGACTCCGCATCACATTGCGTGCAAATGTAACGATCCGCCGCCAGTTTGCAGGCGTCGCGACCGGTCATTCCGGTGTAGCGAGCCACGAGATCAACGTGCGGGGTCAGAGAATAGACGCCCTGAAGTTCAAGACCGATGTTATTGGAGCCATTGCCTGTCTGTTGCTCAAAGGCGCTTACCAAGTTGCTCATGAGGAGGAAACGGTTCTTCTTGAACTCATAGCCCAGCGAGACAGCATCCATGAAGCCGAGACCGTAGTAATTCTGCCCCTTGGCGTGCCTTCCGTGGTAAGCATTGTCAAAGTCATGCAGGTATTGCGCAGAAATTTCCTGGTAGCCGGAGTCGGATTTGGAAAATTTGTGAGAAGCTCCCAGAATGAGGAAACAGCGATCCTCCCAACCAAACTCCCCCTTGAAACCGCGACCATCGCGGTACACATCCCCATGGGTCATGCTTTTGGAAGCCGAAGCACGATCATTAGCCATCAGCTGCACATACACTTTGTTCTCCTTATCGGGCGCATAAGTCACATCCACTCCCCAGTTCGAATCCTGCGCAAACTGGTTGGCAATAAGCGAACGTTCTATGCAGTAGATGGAGGAACTCGGCATGCTGTAATCCATCGTGAAGAGGGATTTGATTTTACCGACCTGCACACTGAGTCCTTTCACGGGTTTGATGTTCTGTTTGAGCCAGAGTTCAAACAGGCTTGTGTAGGTAAAATTACGCTTGGTACGACCACCGGCGTACGTCTCACGCTCCGGCAAACCGCCTATGCGCACCCAGGTGCGGAAGGTAGTACCACTGGCCATATCAGCGGTGAGACCAAGCCACGAACGGCGGAACTCCTGATTGACCGGAGAAGCGCCCGACTTGAGGTGAAGACCATTGCTGCCATTCGGCTGCACGGCTGCCATCTGGAATTGCTCCAGCCAGGAGAAGCGAACTTTTTGAACAAAGGTGTCCTTGTTGTCGTACACCACGCAGGCGTCCTTGATATGACTCACCAGCGCATCCGCGCTTTCAGAGAAGGTAGCCGCAGGAGAAAACGAGGCAGTGACGGCAAGCGCCAATGCAGCAAATCGATAGGTTTTCATGCTTTTGATAAGAGAGAGTTTTATTGCCGTCAAATGCTCAGCGCAGCTTCGAAAACAATGTTGCGTTGTCGAGGATACTCATGTAGGGCTTGTAATCAATACCTGCCTCCATGATGTAGAGGGTGAGCAGACGTTTCACCATGCCCAACAGCTTTTCCGGTTCCCACGGTTTTTCAACATAGTTATCCAGACGCCCCTCATTGATGGCATTGATAGTGTCGGCATGCGTGGCTTGCCCGGTGAGCAGCACCTTTCGGGTGCGCGAAAACCGGTGATCGCTCGCTACTTTGGCCAGCAGGTCGGTTCCGGTGTTGCCCGGCATCACCTGGTCAGTGATGAGAACCGCCACGTGACCGCCTTCTTCATCAATCTGCTCGAGCAAACGCAGGCAGTCCTCAGTACCGCCGGCTTCCTCCAACCGCACAAGCGGGGAGAGCGGACGCAGATCACGAAGCACGGAATCCAGCACTTCCGGCTGGTCGTCCACACAGATGATGTTAATCGTTTCCATGGATTTGAGTGGTAGGTAGGTTGATAGTAAATGAAGTGATAGTGTCTGAGCTGTGAAGTTCGATGGTGGCGCCGTAGCTGTCCACAAGACGCCGCACGATGGACAGACCGAGTCCCAGCCCAAAGTCCATCCCCTTCTTCTTCGTGGTGAAACTCGGCTGAAAAATCTTGTCGCGTATCTCTTCAGGGATGGGCGGCCCATTGTTGGAAATGGTGACAGCTACGTATTCCGTGGGCAGCAGTTGCAGGTTCTCCGCATGCAGAGTCGTGGTAGTGATGCAAACCGTGGGTTGAGGCGTTTCTGCGTGCTGCATAGCATCGCAGGCGTTGGAGATAATATTGGTCCAGATTTGCAGCAGCTCAGTGGGATCGGCAAAAACGCCCGGCAGTTCGCCCAACTGCGTCTGCACGGTGATATTTTTGAGCTTTGCGGAGAGCAGATTCAACGCATCGCGTACGGATTGGTTTACATCCACCCCCGCCTCGCGCGAGCTGCTTCCGCCACCGAGCAATTTCACCGCGCGCACAATGCCGGAGGCGTGACGCGAAGCCATGTGCAGGTCACGCAGGTCGTGACCCAGCTCCCAAAAGCGGAAATTGTGGCGTACATGCTTAAGGAATTTGGAATCAAGCTTCTTGAGACTTGCATCGTCCGGAGCAATATGGGCCAGCACCTTAGCAGCCTCCTGCGGCATATCCAGATCGCGTTCATAAGCTCTGGCACGAGTGCGCACCTCGCCCGCAGACAGGAAGGACTCATCCTCATACCCGTACCGGAACAGGCGAGCATTCTGAGGGTCATCCTCGCTGAGGAAGGAGGACAGGTTCTCCGCCACAAAATCCGTGCGTCGGGAAATCACGCCGACAGCGTTATTTAATTCGTGAGCGATACCGGCCGAGAGCTGCCCGAGCACAGACGCCATTTCCGCCCTCTGCAACAGTCGTACCGCTTCCTCCTTCTCCGACACGTGGGTGAAAATGCGGAAATTGCGCGCCGCAAGCTCGTGCACCAGCACCGGAACGAACTGTTGTTCCAGGGTACCATAGTGTTCCTCGTCCACCGCCGACGTGGTGTCGTCAATATACGCCACCTCGGCGTCCTCCACGGCAGCGATGTGGTAGCTGCTGTGGTAGGAGCGCGAGAAGAAAGCCTGCACACAGACGTACGAACGGGGTTCGGCACGAAAGACTTCCTGCCCGCGCACCTGAGTCTCTGCCGGCAGTTCACTGCCCTCGAAATTATCCGCCCTGCGATAGGCCACGAAAGTGCCGCGCAGGACAAGGAAGAGTCGGTGGCACTCTTCATTCTGCCGCACGAGGGTACCGCCTGCCGGAACCGCGAGGATGCGATCCGGATCCGTAAAATAGACCCGGTTAACCCGCTTGAGCGGGCGCATGATGGAGTCCGGCAGGGAGATCATAGCAACGCGTCAGACGGCGAAGAAACCAATGGTCTGCAGGAAATACATCAGCACGAACGTAATGAACAAACCCAGTAGACAGAGTATTGTACCGGAAATTGCCATGCCCTTCTGCTCCACGAGACCGGTAGCGTATGCCAGGGCATTCGGCGGGGTGGAAATCGGCAGAGCCATGCCCAGCGAAGACGCAAACGCAATCGCGCAGAGCAGGCCGATAGCGCCGGCGTCGTCCATGCTCCCGGTCTTCACCATAGCGCCCGCCACGCCGGCCAGGATCGGCATGAGCAGCGAAGCCGTGGCAGTGTGGCTCATGAAGGTCGCCATGAAAAGGCAGATGAAGCCCGCTCCAATCATGAGTACCGTGGGATTCCATGTTCCGAAGGGAATGGCATCTATCATGTCCTTGGCCAACCCCGTCTCCTGCAGCGCAACGCCAAGCGCAAAACCGCCGGCCACGAGCCAGAGCACATCCCAGCTCATGGACTTAAGATCTTCCTTAGTGATCACCTGCGTGATGGCAAACACGGCAATGGGGATGATGGCGATGGTGTTCGAGTCAAGTCCCAGCGAAAGCATATCGCTGAAGCACCACAGAGCGATGGTCACCGCGAAGGTGGAATACACGATGATAGCCTTGGGAGTTTTGAGGAATTTTCCTCCTACCTCGAGCTTGAGCTCTTTCTGTTGCGTCGGGAACATCTTCACGAGAATGAACCACCCTACCAGCAGCATCACAATCACAAACGGTACGCCAAACACCATCCACTTGCCGAAAGTGATGGTGAGTCCCATATCCTGCATAGCCTTCAGAGCAATGGCATTCGGCGGGGTTCCGATGGGAGTCCCGATGCCGCCAATGTTCGCCGCAATCGGGATGCAAAGGGCAAATGCCGCACGTCCGCGATCCTCCGGTCCGAAGAGAGCCAGCACCGGGGTCAGGATGGCGAGCATCATGGCTGCCGTTGCCGTGTTGCTCATGAACATGGAGAAAAGAGCCGTCACTACCATGAGTCCCAACATCACAAATTTCGGGTTCGTGCCGAAGGGTTTCAGTAGCACCTTGGCCAGATTGATGTCCAATCGGTATTTCGTGGCCGCAGCCGCCAGGAAGAACCCGCCCAGGAAGAGAATGATGATCGGGTCAGCAAAGGTCGCCATCGTCGTCTTTTGCTGCATCACGTTGACGAATTTGAGATTCTTGATTCTCGCCGAAAGGGCATCCTCATACAGTCTGTGATGTGCCTCCTTGAGTGTTTGCGCCGCTGCCGCCTCCCCTTTTGTCTCAGCTTTCTCGCTGTAATCCATGAGCTGGAAACCGAGGGTCATACGCACCTCCTGCTCATTCACAGTCGGCTTTTTCTTGAGACGAGCATTCACGGTATCCTGAATCTCCTTCAGAAGTTCCGGACTCACAGCGCCGCCGGAACCAATGGCTTCCTGAACGATCGCGTTCACTTCCACCTTGTCGTAGCGATCCGGTCGGAGGAACGTAAGGGCCTGGTTCGAAATACCCAACAAGCAAAGCGCAATCACCAGGGTCGATGTCGTCCAGATGGGAACGGGTTCCAAAATCCACATGAGAGCCGCCAGCACGAAAAGAGCCACCACACGCGCCTGCACCGGGTTAATCGGCACCCCAAGCGTCTCAAAAGGAATGAACAACATCGCCCCACTGAGGAGCAGCACAATAAGAATCTTGAGGAACTTCTTCTGATTCGTACTCATAACAAGGTAGCTTTAGTTGACTGGGAGGGGGAGCCGTCCTCTGCCCGTTTTTCTACATGACAAACCTCGAAGAGGTCGACGCCGCACCCGCGCAGGAGGTTACACCATTTTCCTGCCTTTTGCAAGTTTTACTTGCACCATTCGCCTCTTCTGCATTGCACTACATTAAATCGCAGAGCAATTTGGCCAGCACTGTCATGAGAATGAGTGCAGCGGGGTACGCTGTGGAGTAGGCAATGACGGGCTCCTGCCGATCTGTTTTGGCAGTGATGGCGCCGAGAGCGGGCGTAGAAGTCATGCTGCCGCAGATACCGCCGAGCGTTTCTGCGAGGCTCATACGCAACACACGGCGAGCCACCACATACGAAACCACCATGGGCGCCAGAGTGACAGCAAAGCCGACAAGGAACATGGAGAAGCCGTTAGCGCGCAAGGTTTCGATCAAAGACGCACCGCCTTTCACCCCTGCCCCGGCAAGGAACAGCACCAGTCCAAACTCCATGAGCAATACACGAGTGGGGCGCGGGATATAGCCGAGGATGGGACCAAGCCTGCCAAAATGACCGAGGATGAGAGCCACCACGAGCGGTCCGCCGGCGATGCCCAGCGAAAAGGAACCACCGCTTCCGAAGCTGAATTGCAACTTGCCGAGCAGAACGCCCATCATCAACCCTCCCACCAGTGAGAGCATATCCGCAGCATTCAGCGCTCCGCTGCGGTGTCCGCATTCCTTCTTGAAACTCTCGATGGCGGCGGGAAACCCCACCACGCGCAGGACATCATTGCGCAGTATCTCGGTGTCGGCCGTTGGAATGAAAGTAACGCCAAGGCGCGTAACGCGGGAGATGACGATGCCATACTGCCCGAGTGTATCAAGCTCGCGCAGAGTTTTATTGCAAATAGCACGAGAGAGGACGATAAGCTCTGCACGCTCATCCGTAAAAATACGCGGACGATGCACAGGCGCAGGCACATGCCCAAAACACGGTACCTCGCGTTCCAAATCCTCACGCTCCCCGACAAGCAACACCTCGCTGTTTTCCGTAAAGATATCATCCCCCTGCAGAGGCGCCAGTGCATTGCCGCGCATCACACGCGTGACGCGACAACGCAGATGCTTCTCCCCGCAAAAGGTGTCAATGGGGCGCCCTATGATCTCCGGATTCGTCACTCGCACTACGCGTGAAACGATGGTGTGCTTGTCTTCCGCCGCCTGCTTTCCTCCCATACCCTGAGAATCGAGGCTTTGACGCAGCAACCGCGGCAGCAACTGCACAAAGAGCACCACCCCTATCACACCGAACGGGTAGGCCACAGCATAGCCGATATTCACGCCCGTAACCTGAACACCCTGAGACTCCATGGCTGCGGCAAGTGCCGGTGTGCTGGTACAGGCCCCGGCAAAAAGCCCGGCCACCACGCCGGAATCCATACCAAGAGCGCTTCCCAGGGCTAATGCCGTAAACCAGGCCACACCGACTACCAGCACTGCAAGCAATATCAAGTACTTCCCACGGCTCTTCAATGAATCAAAAAAACGATTGCCAACGCCCAACCCCACACAATATACGAAAATAGCCGTTCCCACATCGGCTATTCCGTCCGGCACATGCAACCCAAAGTGCCCGGCTACAAGCGCAGCAAACAAGACCCCGGAACTCCCAAGACTTATGCCTTTGATACTCAGATTCCCAAACATCAAACCCACGAAAAGAACGGCAAACAGCACAAATACGGGCGACCCAAAAATTTCCATGCGCGCGAGTGTAGCAAAAGTTCTCGTGATTTACAAGGGTTTTCCACAAAGTATTCGGAGCTCTTTTTCCGCCTTATTTCCACCGTCGTGCCGCGCACGTGTGCACGCGTTTTTTTCTTGTGCATTCCCTGCTTATCGGCTATAAGAACGGCATGCTCACAGATCGACGAACTTTTATAACCCGCGCCGGGCTGGTCGGCGGTGCACTCGCAGCAGCGGCGGTTTTAGGAGATGAACCCACCGAGGGCTCCACGAAACTGCGAGCCTTGCTTGTCAATGGCAGCCCGCACCGCGAGGGCTGCACCTATACAGCGCTTTCCCTTGTGGCAGAGGAACTCAGAAAAAGCGATATAGAAGTCGAAATTTTGCATCTGGGGGCAGGTCCAATGCAGGACTGCATCGCCTGCGGCAACTGTCGCAAACATCCCGGCGTCTGCATCTGGAAAGACGACCCTGTGAATGAACTCATCGCCAAGGCAAAAAATGCGCACGGTTTTGTTTTCGGCTCCCCCGTTTACTACGGGCACCCGTCCGGGCGCCTCCTCAGCGCGTTGGATCGCGCTTTCTACGCCGGCAGTTTCGCCTTTGCCGGCAAGCCAGGTGCCGCCGTTGCCTCCAGCCGTCGGGCCGGATCCATCGCAACGATTGACGCCATCCAGAAACACCTCACGATTAACCAAATGCCCGTCATCTCCTCGTTCTACTGGAATGAGGTGCACGGTAATGCTCCCGAGCAGGTGATGCAGGATGAAGAAGGCGTCGCCGTCATGCGTCAGCTGGGCCGTAACCTCGCCCGCGCTATCAAGGCGTACGCCGCCGTCCCCGCCGGGGAGGAAGTTCCGCGCAGCTACACCAATTTCATTCGCTGATTTTGGCTCGCCTGCTTGTGAGGAATTTGCGTTTCTCCCTCAGAAAAGGGATTGACAACCCTGCGCGGCGTGCTATACTTGCCCTCGCTTCCTCCGGGAGGCTCAGCTTTCCGAGCTGCTCATGCGCCCGTAGCTCAACTGGATAGAGCGTCTGACTACGGATCAGAAGGTTTGGGGTTCGAATCCCTACGGGCGTGCTGACCGTCGCTGTTGCACTCTTGCATAGCGGCGGCTTTTTCATCGGGGGCGCCCCGGTTTCGACCGAACATTCGAGGTGCCGGCTGCATGTGGGGGTTGATCGGCTGGCCCCCTTACCAAGCCGCTCAAACATTAAGTGCCTATTCTGAGAACGAATACGCCATGGCTGCGTAACTTACGCGCCGGATCCCGCGTCTGACGCCCACTAGGACGCCGGATCTTCGACCCAGCGGGCAGTCTCTTGCGGGGGGTACCGCCGCTTGAAACTCACCCACAGGTACCTCGCCTTTCCGGGAGCCGGCGCAGAGTTCCCGCCTTGGCTAGAGCAGCTTCTGCGCCTGAACATGGAGATGCTTGCATCAAAAGTGTCCGGGACAGGGGTTCGACTCCCCTCGCCTCCATTTCGCCACTTGTGCTCAATGAGCGCAAGTGGCTTATTTTGATCGTTTTTTGACAAACGAAAATGTTGAGCGATGGTGCGCAGCACAAAAATTTTCAAGAGAATCTTTTTTACGCAGCACTCTTGCAAAAAAAAGTGCAGCATGTAAAATGTCCCCATGCCTGAAGTAAAGAGGGAAGAACTGGTCGAAGCGATTATAGCGTTGAGCGGTACGATGAAGTACGATGCCGTGGTCATGACTCGAGATGGGAAGGTGAAAGCCGGGAATGCGATGGGAGAAGACACGGCCTGCGTGCTGATGACGGCGAATGAGCTGGGGCGTCGGCTGTGCGCAGACGGACTTTTTGCCTACACGGGAAAAGAATTGAAAGAATGGGCGAACGAGGTAGATATTGCCCCACTGCAAACGAAGACGGATGCAGCGGAAACTTGACTCTTACAGTGGTAGAAGGTAAACTCGCGGCATGATCCGCGGGGTATTCATGCTGTTGCTGCTTCTGGTGGGCGAGCTGTGCGCGCAATCGCAGATCCAGAATGTGGGCGCGATGAAGGGGGGAACGGTTGTACTTGACATCGGGCATTTTATGGGGGGAGAAGGCGCCTCCGCTCCAGGGGCGGTGAACGGGACGATCCTGAGGGAATGTGAATTCTGGTATCGATATGCCGGAGTGGTGAAAGAAGTCATCGAGCGCGCGGGTTGGAACTGCGTGGTCACAAACCGCGGCTTTGCCCCCACACACGAACCTCTCGCAGGCATCGCAAGAAAAACCGGCGTCGTTCAATTGCGCCGACCGGATGCCAACGGAAAACGCACTCCTTCCCGCTACCACCCGGACCGCGTAGGAAGCGGCATGGTAAGCGCCGATTACGCCATCTGGAAAAAGGCCGCGTGCATCGTCTTCCTCCATCTTAACAGCTCAGGAAGCCGCTGGACGAGCGCCGGACGCAGCGTCATCCTCTGCAACCATTTCAACGGACGCGGTCTCGCGAGTTCAATCTGCCGGGCATTGGACAACGAAGTACTCAACCACGGCATGCCTAATGGCGGACGCGGCTGCTCCATTGAAGTGCGCCGCGTGGATGCGGATCGCGCGGCAGGTTGGTTGAACGCCTGTGATGATTCGGGTATCCCGGCCGCCGTGGTAGAGGCGGCATTCGTCAACAACCGCGCGCATGCGGAATACCTCACCCGCGATGCCGGCGCGCGCGTCTTTGCGCAAGCTATCGGTCACGGCATCGTGAACTTTCTCCGTAGTGGCGCCTCACCTCGCCATGTGCGGAAAAATGAGAACGCGCCGGACGTTGGCTCGTTCGGCTACGCTGCTGAATCCCGACGCCTGAGCGTTCCGGGAGCTAGACGTCTGCTGCCTTGAACAGAGCTGCACGCATCGCTGCTGTATCCGCCGGTCTTCCGAACCATTTTTCGAAGGACAGTGCGCCCTGCCCCAGCAGCATATCCCGCCCGTCGCACACCATGCACCCTTTCTCCCGTGCTGCACGCTGCAACGGCGTGTCATGCGTGATGAGGTCGAACACGACATGCCCCTCGCACAGCAATTCGGCTGCTATCGGAAGCGGATCATCCTCAGAAAGCCCCAAACTCGTCGCATTCACGATGATGTGCGCTTCCTGAGCCGCCGCGCGAGTCTGTTCTTTGTCCGACAAGAGCACGACGGTATTGCGCAGCTCCGGCGTGATTTCGCGCAGCCGCGCCGCAAGCTGTTCAAGCTCCGGACGCGGACGATTGGCAAGCATCAAGTGGCGACACCCGGATAGAGCACACTGCATCGCAAGCGCGCTCCCCGCGCCGCCGCACGCGCCGAGAATCATCACACACTCTCCCGCCAACTGACTTCCACAGTGTTCTGCCAGTGCGTACTCAAAACCGGGACCATCCGTGTTGCCGCCTTCAATTTTCCCGGCGCGGAACGCGAGTGTGTTCGCCGCTCCGCTCAACTCGGAAAGTCGATCCTCTTCATCCGCTACGGCACGGGCCTCCCGCTTGAACGGCACGGTCACATTGATCCCGAGAAAATCCAGGGCTCTCAGACGTTGCACGAGGTCACGAAAAGCCCCGGGTTCCCTGGGACACAGAATGCGCACGTACGAACCGCCGACGCCGGCGGAACGCATGGCCGCCAGCTGCATCGCGGGCGAGAGAGAATGAGCAATCGGATTCCCCACCACACCCAGCCGGGGACGAGGAAGCGAATTGACCTGCGCTTCCAGCTCCTCGATGGTGAAAACGTCCTGCATGCGCAGTGAATGAGAAACTTCAATTCTCCGGCGAACCGTCCTTGCCGACAGTCTGCACGATCTGACTCTTCACGATCTTGATGACTACATTCGGCGCAATCTCCAACCGCACGGTGGAATCCTTCACCTCACGCACGATGCCGAAAATTCCGCCGGCAGAGACGACCTTGTCGCCCGGTTTGAGAGCATCCTGTCGTGCTTTGAGTTCCTTCTGCTGCTTGCGCTGAGGACGAATCGCGATGAAGTAAAAAATCACGAAGATGAGAACCAGCGTGATAAGCATCTGGTAGGGATTGCCCTCCGTGGCGGGGGCGGCGGCTTGTGCCAGGATCGGTGTTATGTTCATGGTTTTTGATGAGCTTGGTAACGCGCGATGAAGCTGCTTTTGAAGGCAGCGAATTGTCCGGCCGCAATGGCGCTTCGCGCTTGCGCCATGAGCCGCAGGTAAAAGTGAAGATTCTGGAAGGAGAGCAGACGCTGCCCCAGCGCCTCCCCGGCACGGAAAAAATGCCGCACTGCCGCGCGGGAAAAACGCGTAACATGCGCGTGCCCCTCTGCATCGATGGGACGTTCATCGTGCTTCCACCGTTCATTGGTGATGTGCATCGGCCCGTCCGGAGTGAGCGCCACTCCGTGCCGCGCCAGACGCGTCGGCATCACACAATCGAACATGTCCACTCCACGCTCAATCATCTCCAGAATTTGCACCGGCGTGCCGAGTCCCATCGCGTAGCGCGCCTTATGCCGCGGCAAATGGGGAGTTGTGTTCTCAATGGCGCACAGCATCTCAGATTCCGGCTCCCCCACCGATACCCCGCCGATGGCGTAGCCGTCCCAATCCATCTCCGCAAGTTCCTCCGCACAGGCGCGTCGCAAGTCGGCATACACCGACCCCTGCACGATGCCGAAATGTTGCTGCGCCCCCTTCCCGCTGGTGGGAGCATGCTCCTGCACCCATGTCTTGCAACGCTTTGCCCAGCGGACAGTGTAGCCCAGGGATTGCTCGGCATAGCGCCGCTCGCAGGGATACGGCGGACACTCGTCGAAGAGCATCGCGATATCCGCCCCGAGATTCGCCTGAATCTCCATGCTGCGTTCCGGGGTAAGCAGGGTGTAGGCACCGTCAATATGGTTGCGGAACCGCACTCCCTCCTCCGTGATCTTGCGCAGTTTGGCGAGACTCCACACCTGGAATCCTCCGGAATCCGTCAGCATGGGGCCTTCCCAGCCGGCAAAGCGGTGCAGCCCTCCGAGGTCGCGAATAAGCTCATCCCCGGGGCGCAAGCTCAGATGGTACGTGTTGCCGAGAATGATGCGCGCCCCAAGCAACTCCAATTCCTCCGGATGCAACGTTTTCACCGTCCCTTGCGTCCCCACGGGCATGAAGATGGGCGTGGGAACGTCGCCATGCGGCAAGTGAAGCGTGCCACAGCGCGCCCCGGTTGGGTCGGTGTTGTGTAATTCAAAGCTCATGGCGCAAAAAACGAGCGGAATGGATCGGCTTGCCAAGAGATTCCCAATGCCTCTGAAAATCGGTTTTCGGATAGAAGACGGCATTATCCCAATCCGCGCGTGAGAAGAGTCCCGAAGCCGTCATACAATCGCACACCCATGCAAAATAATCCTCGTGATCAGTGCGGAAAAGCATCTCGCCGCCTCCCGCCAACACGCGGTGCAGCACGGGAATGAAATCCGTCTGCACGAGTCGCTTCTTGTGGTGCTTCTCTTTCGGCCACGGATCCGGAAAAAGGTAATGCAGCCTCCGCACACTGCCCGGCTGCAACATCCATTCCAATACGTAGCGGCTCTCTGCCCGCAAACACCGCACGTTCCCCTGCCCCAACCGATCCGCCCGCGAACATACCTTGCGCACACGTCCGAGAAGCCGCTCCACTCCCAGAAAAAGACGATCCGGCTCATGCTGCGCCATCGCCAGCAGAAATCCGCCGTCCCCGCAGCCGAGATCCACCTCGCACTCCACGCCGCATCCGAACATATCGCTCACGCTGTAGCGGCGGAAAAAATCCGGCGGTAGAAAAGCCGTTGGCATAAAAATTGGCGCTCAGGAATAGAGAAAATCCCAACGATTGATCAATTCTTCGTCTTCGACTCTTCCCGGGGCTTCAGAGGTTCCGCATGGAAAGGATGCGGCGTCGCCTTGTTGTTCGGATCCATGGCCGACAAAAGCTCGGGCGTGACGTCAAAAGAAAAATTCCCACCGTTTGCCTGCCCGGTAGCGTCCAGGATGTGGTCAAACACACAGACCGGCTGCTTGCCCTGCCCCTCCGGCATCACAAACAGCCCAATCCCCATCCCCGGTTTTTCAGAACTGAACGCGCTGTCCCTGATGGTGTAAGAAATCGTGTTGCTCCCGCGCTTGAGTCCCCCGCTGATTGTGTCTGCGCGTCGCTCGTTGTCAAACTCGTGAATTGATACCCCATTGATGCGCATCTCGATAGCCCTCCCGGGACAATCCACAAATACTTTGCCGATGAGTTCCGGCTTCGGACAAGCAGGTGGTGTTGCCGGGATGGCACGGTAGGGATGGAAGCCATCCTGTTCACGCAAAACAGCGAGATCCTTCGCCTCCAGTCGCTTCAAGACAGCGGGCAGCTTGCTGAGGTTAAAAAACCGCGTTTGGTCGAGTTTCCACTTCCCTCCTTCCTGTACCAGTTCGATGACCAAAGCATTCTGATGCGCAGCAGCCTTGCTGCCCAACTGCAGCTTGCCCACGTAGGTAGCGGCGATGGTACGTCCGCCGACGCTGCCGAGCGCTCCCACATAGCGAAAGTTTTCCAGAGGCGGCGCACTCTGCGCACTGCGAAAAAAGTCACCCGGAAAACTGCCCCGCTCCGAAATGACAAGATTGCGCACCTTCACCTGCCGGGAAGACGTCGTGCTGGATCGCCAGCCGGATTCGTCCCCCCTCTGCACACTCAGTCGCCAGGTGTTGTACACGGTCTCAACTAACTCGCGAGCCTTCTCTTGATCCGGCGTAAGAAGGGGAGGCGTCTGAGTGGATTTCGGCGACGCAGTCGGCTGCTGCCCCGGCAGGGGAAACACCCACGCAAAACTCATTGCCAGAAAGAAAAAAAAAGTCCTCATAAACCTGTTTCAACATACATCAGACTTGCCTTTTTGGCAAGGAAATAGCATACTTTGCCCCGTGGTATGACGTCATTTGCAGGGAACCAGCAAAAGAATGATGACGACCAGCTCAAACGGAGTTTGTTGCAACGTGCGCACACGATCATCTGGAAACGTTTCGCCGATGGTCACGAGCTGAATGTCTCTTTCTTCACGCCGACCGGACACTCGGCTGCCGCCAGCGCTCCCTCAGTGCT
Organism: uncultured Akkermansia sp.; assembly: GCA_947631275.1. Taxonomy (GTDB): domain Bacteria; phylum Verrucomicrobiota; class Verrucomicrobiia; order Verrucomicrobiales; family Akkermansiaceae; genus Akkermansia. Next base: position 18,895 of record CANRKR010000019.1, on the reverse strand, counting down.
TTTCTACTCGGGAGGCATGTGGTGCAAGAACCTCATTGATCAACTCGCTCCGTGGGCATTGCAACTCGCGGATCGCGGCATCCCCTGCCTCGTCCCCGAACTGCGCACCCATGACGCCTACGAGGTAACAGCTGAGGATATCATGGAAGAAGGGTTGCAGGTTTGGGAGTGGTGCTATGCACAGGCGGAAGGCCTCGGTCTCAACCCAAAACGAATCACTGTCGCCGGCATTGATGCCGGGGGGCTGCTGGCCCTCAACGCCGCTATGCAGCCCATTGTCTCCAGGCGTCGGTGGTGGCAATTTTGGCGGCATGACGAACTGCCGAACTCTCCGGTTGCCGTCGCCATTTTTCGCGGGGTGGTGGATCCTGAAGCGCCGGAAGCGCGAGTCCTGCGTGTGGTGCAGGAGTGTACGAACCCGGCAGCGGTCAATCCCTGCACCCTGCTTCGCAAGCGTCTTCCTCCCCTCTTCTGCGCACACGGTATGGATGACCCTCTGCTGGACTTCGAAACCGTGGAATGGTTCTGCAAGAAATGGCAACATTTCGGCAATTCCGCAGAGATTCTCTCCTGCTCACATGCCGACCACACTCTCGCCAACTTTTCGGTGAACCCCGCTCTTTTCGAGCACATCATGCTCGCCTGGGAGGAATTTATGGTGAGCCGCAGCTTGTGGCCGGAGGATGCGATCGGTGATATCACGCTCAACTGATTTCACCCGCAAATCCTATCCCGCATGCCTTCCCTGCGTCTCTTGTCTAACAGAATTGAGACTTGATGAAATACGGAAAAGGCGGTAGAATCGAGTCATGGCGAAAATCCATCCAACAGCTATCGTTGACCCGGGAGCCGAACTTGCGGAAGATGTCGTGGTCGGTCCTTACTGCGTAGTGGGTGACAAGGTACGGCTCGGCAGCGGCTGCGTTCTGCACAGTCATGTGGTACTCGGCGGGCCCTCCACCTTCGGCGCGCGCAATGAATTTTTCCCCTTCTCGGTGATTGGATTAAAAACGCAGGATCTTAAATACAAAGGCGAGCCGACTTTCCTGGAAGTCGGGGATGACAACGTCTTCCGCGAAAATTGCAACATCAACCGCTCCACGACCGCCGAAACCAAAACCGTTATTGGCAGCAACAACGTCTTCCTCATCAATTCCCACTGCGGGCACGAGTGCATCGTGGGCAATCACTGTATCTTCTCCGGTTTCGCCGGCGTGGCTGGGCATTGTCATATCGGTGATTGGGCTATCATCGGCGGTTTTGCCGCCCTCCATCAGTTTGTGCGAGTAGGGGAGCACGCCATGGTCGGCGGCTGCGCCCGCATTCCTCAGGATGTTCCTCCGTACATGATTGCCGAAGGTTTCCCCGCAACGGTGCGCGCCGTCAACAGCATCGGTCTGCAACGCCGCGGAATCTCCGAGGATGATATCCGCGCCATCAAGTTCGCCTACAAAAAGCTTTTCCTCGTTAAGGGCACCAACATCCACGACGGCATCGAAACAGTGCAGTCTGATCCCACGTACGGCTCCAACAGCTACGTGCAAAACCTTATCCGCTTCCTCCATGAATCCGAACGCGGCTGCATTCACTGATGAACCGCGGCATCATCTTTGATCTGGACGGCACCCTTGCGGATTCCCTCCCCGGCATCGCGGAGGGCGTGAACCGTGCGCTGGAAACTCTGGGTAAACAGCGGCTCAGCCGGGAGGAGGTGCGAGGCATGATCGGTCGCGGCGCGCGCAATCTCTGCGCTCAGGCGATCGGCTACCGGGACGCGAATGGAGCCCCCGCCGCCGAATTAGAACCGATGCACGCGGCGTTTCGCCACTGTTATCCATCCTGCTGGCGCGGGGATTTCACGCTCCCATACCCCGGCATACAGGAGATGCTACGCGCCCTTGCCGGGCACGAAAACAAATTAGCCGTACTCTCCAACAAGCCGCACGACGTCACCGAACCGATGGTGCGCGAGTTGTTCCCGGGCATCCCTTTTGACCCCGTCCTGGGCTTCACGGGAAAATTTCCACGCAAACCGGCGCCGGATGCCCTGCTACATATCGCAAAACTTTGGAATCTTCCTCCGCATCAAATCACCCTGGTCGGTGATTCCCTCTACGATGCCGACACGGCAAAAAACGCCGCCTGCCGCTTTGTTGCCGTAGGCTGGGGGTACGCCCGGCAGGATGAACTTTGCGCTGCCTCACCGCTCCCGCCGGCGCAGGATACCTCTCAGCTCCTCTCCCTCCTGCTCCACGACGATCAGCCTCGGTGATAGGGCAATCCGGCCAGGAGTGTGTGCACGCGGTAAATTTGCTCCATCAGTACCACGAGCGCCAGTTCGTGCTGCATTGTGTGGCGTCCGAAAGAAAGAATGAGATCGCTTGCCACCCTCAGTTCTTCACTGTGTCCGTCCGCCGCGCCCACCATGAAAGCTACGCGCCGCACTGAGCGCAGCTGCCATTCCTTCCACAGCTTCGTCAGCTCGCGTGTGCTCATGTTCTTCCCGCGCTCATCCACCGCGATGCGCAGACACCCCTCACTTGCCCGCAGCAACCGTGCCGACACTTCCTCCGAGCTTCCGCCGCGCACATACCTCACCTCCACCTTGCCGAATCCCTGCAGCCGCTTCCTGTACAGCTCAACACCCTCGGCAGCATACTCCAGGGTCGGCTTGTCCGCAGCTAGCACGAGCGCTTCCATGGGAGAGAAAAACCGCCGAGGCTACCCCGACAGACACAGACCGAATACCGTTGCTACCTCTCGGTCCTGGCGGGGTTCTCCGGCTGCACCTCCGGGAGCCCCGGCGGCACGCGAATTCTGCCATACCGACCGCCGTTAAGTCAAGCCAAATCTGAAACGATTCGGAGCAACGAAATTCGCACGCAAACGCAAAAATTTTAAAATCCCAAAGCTGAAATTCAGCCGAAGCAAATCACGCCTTCTGATGCGATGTCCACGAACTCACCGACGACGGCGATCAGATTGCCTGGGGAGCACCATGTGAAGCTGAACCTGAAACACCCTGTCAGCTTCCGCCTCTCCCCAGCTCTCGCATGTCATCACGCCGGAAAGCGTCCCATCCGGCGCAAGGGAAAGCCTCATCAACGCATCCTTAGCATCAAACACCTCCGCTGTCGGCACATCCGGATCATAGCGTCCGTTGAAAATGCGTACCACGCATGGAATCGCTTCGCCCGGCTTAGCGGGTTCAGCACGCCCCGTCACCTGCATTTCCGCCTGAGGCAGATCGGTATCACTCAGCGTGCCGACGAATTGGAATCCCTCCGGGAAAACCTTCCCTTTGGAGATACGCAGGGAGAATTTGCCGAAGGAGTCTCCTCGTTTCCACTCCCCCTCGTAGAGGGCGGCGTCGTAAAGCAATCCCGCACAGGACTTCTCCCAGGCTGCGCGAGCCTCCTCCTGTTGCTGCGCTCTTTTCTCAGCCTCTTCATGGCTGGATTGCATTCGCAGCAGAGTCTCACGCGCAGTTTGTTCCCGACTCCTGATGTAGGTCTGCGCCTCAGTGCAAAATGCCGTCATCTTTGCTTGCAACTCGGCGCGCACCTGCGCCTCAAACCCGGCGGTATAGATAGCCGCCCCCTGCGGGAGAGCCTGCGCGGCAATCAGGGGCTGCAGCGCCTTCAGCGGCGCCGTGTCAAAGTGAGTGTCGCTGAAGCTCCACTGCCCGTCCTTTTCGACCGCGCGCATGGTGAGAGGCACCTCCACCGCCGTGTTCGCCGGGGTACGCAGGCGATAGAGCGGACGCCTCGCGATCTCCTGCACCTCATCAACCATCCTCTGCAGTTCCGGTGGCAACGGCTTCACCGCGCGATCCTCATCTGTCAACGCATCAGCCTGCGCCCCAACCTGCAACAGAAAGTGAGCATCCGGCAGCATGGCCTGATTCATCGCCTGGTTGATCTGCTTGAGATCCTCGTCAAAATTCCCTGGATTCTCTTCCGCTTCATACAAATCTTCCTGCACTCGGAGCAACACACGCGCCGCTATCTGAACAGCGCCGTCTTTCTCCGCACGAGTGTCCATCTCCAACTCCCCCAGCTGCACCATGGGATAATCCGCCAGTAAAGGCAGGATTTGCTCGCGCACCAATGCCTCTTCCGGCGCTGCCGGCTGCAGATGATCCACGGGAAGCGGCAGGACCTCTCCGCCGTTATCCGCGTTCCCGGACTTCTGTTCCTTCTCCTCGCGACACGCCGACGGCAGCAGAGAGAACAGCACGGCACATGCCGCCACCCTGACCCATCGCTTCGTCATCCGGTCCGTCGTCCTTAATTATCTTCTGCAGCGCTGCTCTCTGCAGCGTTACCCCCCGCGGCGCCGTCTTCCACAATTCCGGGGAGGAAATTACCCGTGCGTTGCCAGTGATGCAACGCAATTCCCGCATAAAAAGCTACGATGAAAAGGATAATCACATACAGAGTCTTTGCCAGGCTTCCACCGGCGCCCGGACGCTTGTACTTAGCCGCCATCGCCCGGAGTTGTTTGGCATCCAGTCCCCCTCCTGCAGCAGCGGCGCCCCGGCGCAGCGGACTCTTCTTTTTCACCCCACCGGGCTGCCCGGCCACCTGTTGCTGCTGCGGCGGCGCCCCTCCCTGTGGGTAGGCGGCACTCCCCTGTGGATCATAACACACGCCCACCGCACCAAGCATGTAATCAACGCCCGGCATCATGTACTCCGCCTGCACAGGTCTCCCATTCTGAAAAGTTCCGTACCCGCTCTGCAAATCCTCAATCACATACCCTTCCGGCTGGTAAATTATGCGCGCATGCATTGGCGCCACCCCGGCCTCTGCAGGTAAAAACACCGAACACGTCGGAGCACTCCCCAACACGACCTCCGTCCCCGGCACAACCGGCAGCTCAAAGGTGTACACCTGAGTCGAATTCTTGATGTAAATAAGTGGCATATTTCTATGGTTCTCCCGTGAGTATGCCAAAGTTCCCCTTCCCTTGCAAGCGCAAATAACCGTTCTCTCACCGTTGCTGTGAAAAAATAGTGTCATTCCCGCCCCGGGGCAAATGCATTTGGAGGCACGAATTGACGTAGCAAATCTGCTGTCGCTTTGTACCGCTCCCCTCCTCATCCCGAAAACTCCGCGCCGTACAGGCTTCGCGAACCCGTGCGAAGCCTGCAAATTCCGTACTCGGTTAATTGAGGGAGCGCTACAATCTATGGAGACTACGGTACCTCGTGCTCACTCAAAATCCGATCCTGTATCCCGCCGAAGCGTCGAACGAGGTGTAGCCGCTGCGCAGCTCGAGGGAAGCATCGACAAAGATGGAGCCGCTGGTTCCCACGGGTACCGTGACGCCCGCGCCGAGTTCCGCGCCGATGCGACCGATCTCCGCGCCGCGAAGATGGTTCCTGTAATCTCCGTCGAGGAAGCCGGTGACGGCTTCACCGCGCGTGTCGCCGGCATCCACCCTGGCGAGCGCACGCAGCTCCAGCAGAGCGGACCGATTCACCACCCGGGTCCCCATAAAGCGCTGGTAGCGGAGACCCGCGCCGAAGGTGACGACAGTCTCCTCCATGTCATCCACGTGCAGCGCAGCGGCGGAGCCATGCTCCTCAAACCCGCTGAGCGAAACGCGGCGGAACTCCACGTTGAAGACCGATTGCAGGGCGCCGAAGCGTTCCGGATCCAGTCCATGCGTGTAGCCGACCTCGTAGAGAGCGCCCAGAGCATACCCGTCCGTGTCTCCGCTGGCGGTATAGGAGCCGCCGGTGAGAGCCACGGTGCGCTTGCTGTCGAGAGAAGCCATGCCGACGCTCAGCACGAGAGTGTGGGACCAGCGTCCGCTCATGTGGCGTTGGAAGAAGCTGAGGTAGCAGGTGTCCAGATCGCTCGTCATGCTGTCGGCTGCGCTGGACTTGAGATCATTGTACATGGCGCTCAGGGCGAGACCGACCGTCGTGGAGGGAGAAACATCGGCATCTATACCGACCGTGCCGCCCCAGCCATTGAGGCGGTAGCCGGGCTGAAGCCCGTCGTCGTCCAGCTCATGGTAGCCGCTCTCGGCATTAATCCATGCGTGCCAGGATGTCCGCCCATCGGTTCCATCCGTCGGAGAGACCTCAGAGCCCATGGACGCAGTGCGGTTGCGGATGGCGGAGAGCTGCCGGTGCATATCCTGCCCGAGCGCGGGAGCCACGCCGACGAAGCTGGCGCCCACGGAGCCCGCCATCAGCTTCTCCAGCCCCTTTGCATCGCCGAACTCACTACGCAACCCGGCATCGTCTGCCAGTTTCTTGATGTCGGAATCCGGATCGGCGAGTTCTCCCATGACGCGTGCGCTATCGGTCTTGCCGACAAGTTGCCAGAGAGCCTCCGCGCCGGCTTTGGCATTTTGCGAAGCATCGGGATCCATTGCCGCGAGGAGTTTGTTGTTGCCGTCCATTGAGAGCTTCAGCAGGAGCTCCCTGCCCTCCAGGCATACACGAGCCTCGCTCACGCGCCAGAAAGCCGTCCCCTGGAGCTCCGGTATGATGATGCTGTCTTCTCCGAGACCGGACTTCATCACATCTGTCACGGTGCCCAGCACATAGGACTCTTCCGTCGGGGGGATGACGCTGTCCGAGTAGAGCGTCAGGCGCGCCCCTTTCTCCGCAGAGAAAGAGTTGAAGGACATATTCGGCTGAGAAGTCGCGCGCAGCATCGTGGGGCCATCCAGCGTGAAGCACAGCGTCAGGATAGCGCCGGATCGAAGGGTCACATCACCCATCGTCCACGCCGCGTTTTGCCCGGCGTCATTCAGCACATCAAACACCACCCGACCGCCGCTCTCCACATCCATATTCCACCCGGCGCCACCGGTCACCCCGGCAAACACCTGGTTGTTTTCGCTCTTGCGGATCGTCATCTTTCCGGTGTAGTTGCTGAAATCCATCCCGCTGCACATGGTGGGGGAGCAGACACCGGGTTTCCACTCCTTCACCCGAATGGCGATATCCTTGCCACCGGAAAGCTTGCCGCCAGTAGCCACGAGACCGTAGATCTCATCCTGAGCCGACGCCGCTGAACCGGCATGCCAGGTCACCTCCGCGCCCTCCTCGAATTCCATGTGCACCCCCGTCACACGCGCGCCCGCTGCAAGATTGACCTTCCCCCGCATGGACACCGTCCCTGTGAGAGCTCCCGAATCTTCTGTCGCGTCCGTGCTCCTCGCGGAACCGTCGTCCGTTTCCGTCGGCGCAGCCGGGGCATAGCCGATCACCACGCCGTCGCCGATGATGGTCTTCTTCGACTCCGCACCGAGCGCCAGGATCGCCCCATCCTGAAGGAGAATATGCTCCTGCCTCCCGATGGGCTGCGTCTCCTCGTCAACCGGGGACTCGTTGAGAGCCGCAAACATGGTCGCAGTCTGAACCGTGATTTCGCCTGCCGCCCTCGTCTCACCCGCGCTCAGAATCAGCTGAGATAGCTCCGTCGCGTTCGTGAACGTAATTCCCCCGCTGCCGAGGTCGTTTTCAGCCCCGCTCAACTCCAGCACGCCGAGAGCCATCTCCAACCCCTTCCCCTTGCTGAGATCAAGACTCCCTGTGAAATTCGCGAAGACAGACGCTGCTTTTTCCTCATTGAGGACGACTCCTTCCTCATCCCTCTTGCCGTGGTCGATGCGCAGTTTGGCATTTTCCACCCTCAGAGTGCCTCCGTAAGTGACGACACGGCTGTCGGTTTTCTCGTTTTCCCAATCTTGCAGGGTCACAATATCGTTCTTTGCGCCGCCGATCACAGAGAGCTCCGCCCCGGCTTCCTTGCCTTGCAGATTGTGCAGCACCAGTCCGGTTTCGCCGAAATGATACTCCGGGCGGCTTTCATCACTGATATTGATGCTCGTATTCTTATCGATCCGAATTTCTTCGTAAGACGCCACGTCGTAGTAGATGTTGGCGCCGGGCTCCCGCGTTTTCCACTCATCGGAGTCGTTCTGCTCCTCCGAGCTGGTGTAGACGCTGTCCGGTTGTATCTCCGGCGCCGCCTCCATCTCCACCGTGAGGATCCCCGTCTTCCAGTCCATCCCGATGATATACCCCAGTTCTTCGCCGATTTCTATCCCGGTAATCTCCGCGTGATTCCGGGTGTCGAACAGAGTGTACCGGTTGCCGCTGTTCACAATGCTGTCCAGGAACTCCGTCGAGAGACGCACGGTCAGCTGGCCATCACCGGTCGTCCCGCTCACACTCAGCATCATCCCGGCGGAGACATCCTTCAGCCCGTCCAGCACGAGCTCAGAGTCTCCGTTGTGCACCAGCGCCCCGAGGTTCACCGTACCCGCAATCGTCCCGTTCATTGTCACCGACGCCCCGTAATTCAGAGTCAGAGAACTCAGGCTTCCCTCCCAGGCGCCGGTGATCAGCTTCCCTCCCTGCTGGACGACAAGGCTGCCGCCCTCCGCGACCACCTTCCCTGCAATCTCCAGATTCCCTGTCGCCTTCAACGAACCGCCGTTGCCGAGGGTTACATCACCCTTCACTGCGCCGCCGCCGTCCAGGCTCACATTCCCGCGCACCTCAAGCGACTGCGCCATCAACGCACCGGCGGAATTCAGATTCCCGTGCACCTCGAGCGATTGCACCGTCAGCGTGTCGGTGGAATTCAACTCAGCTCCCTGCCCCACGCTTACCTTGCCGCCCACCTCGACTTGCTCAAATTGAGCCGTCCCATTCACCTCCAGGTTCCCAGCCACTTTGAGACCTTTCCCCGCGGTAAACTTGCCTTCCTCTTCCACCATCACAGCCTTTACGGAGCTGTTCGTGCCCACGGACACCTCCCCACCGCCGCTCACCGTCAGAACTCCCTCCACCTCGGCCTTGCCTTTCACGGTGATGCTGTTCTCCACCTTCAGATCAGTGTTCGCGCCAGAAGTGAGGCTCTTCTGAATCTCCAACGAACCGCCGGAGAACGTGTAGCTCTGGGTCTTCCCTGCCGCTGCGCCCCCGATGGTCAGCTGATCCGCTTCAATAGGCCCGCCATCCTGGTTCAGGACGTTTACCGTGTGCTCCCCGCTCTCGGCCGTGAAGTGCACATCCATGTAACTGTTCCTGTCCTCCAGGACTCTTTCGTTTTCCCAGGAATATGCTCCCTTCCCGTCTCTATCCGTCCACGGCGTGGAGTTCCCGCCCCATTCCAGAGGGGCCGGTCCCCCGTTCCAGTACCGCTCAGCCAGCCGCGCCACGGTCAGATAGCCATCGGAGCCCACCGTGAACGTGCACCCTTTCTTCCGTATCTCCTCATCGGGCTCCACCAGCACGTGCGCTGCCAGCTCTTCCGTCATTTTGCCGTCAAACAGCTTGTACCTCCACGTCTCGTTCAATCTCTCGATGAACGCCGCCGTCACCTCAATCTTCAGCGTCACATCCTCCCTGCCTATTTCCACCCCATCGCCGATCACGATCTGCACACCGTCCTCCCTCGCATCGCTCCCCAGCTGCAACTTCAGCGCGCCGTCGTATGTCCCCCCATTCAGCGCCAACGTACCGCCGAGCACCATCGACGAGACTTCCCCCGTCTCTGTCCCGAATCTTACGTTCGCATCCGTGCCGCCCGTGATAGTCAGCACCTGCCCCTTTTGGATACCCATATTCTCGACCCTCCAACTCGCCCCAGTGCCCAACACAACCTCCCCGCTCGCCGCGTCTCCACCGATGTCGACACGCCCCAGGACGCCAGCGCCCTGCAGGGTCGTCTCCGCTTCGGCGTCCTCCAGACTCAAAACAATGCCGGAGCCGTCGATACCATTGAGTTCCAGCACACCGCCTTGAAGCTTGAGTGTGCCGGTAAGTCCGCTCGTATCGCCCGCTATCTTCAGCTTGCCCGCCCCCGTCTTGGTGATGGTGGTGTCCGTGCCGGTGATGGTGGAGCCACTGCTGAATTCAATGGTGGAGAGGGCAGCCCAGGTACCGACTTGCGGGGTTTTGTGACTGGAAGAACCCTCGGTGTCAAAGCTCGCCTCTGTTCCCAAGTTCACCGTGCCGGTGAAGATGATATCGGAGTAGGTCCGAGCTCCCGCGTGCTTAGCCACAAACCCGGTGTAGCCTCTCACGGTGCCGGTAACCGTTAAGCTCCCGGAGTAGCCGGCCCAGACTCCGCTTCCGTTCCTCGAATTATCGAAGGTGAACGTAGCGCCTCCCACCCCGGCGGTCAAGTCCTTCACCGTGGCGTTAGCGCCGTCTCCCCCGACATTGATCCCGCTCAGCCCGGTCGCATTGCCGATCTGCTGGGCGTAGAAGAAGCTCAGCACATGTTCTCCCTGTCCCTCAGCTTCCACGCTCAACTCCTCGTTGTGCGCGGTGAGGTAAGCCAATTCTCCCGTGAGCTTGAGAGTACCGCTGTATGTGCCGTCATCCAACTTCAACCGGCTTTCATTGGCCAGCTTGATGGAGCCGCTGAAGTCGTCCCCCACTTCGGTGATGGTAACGACATTCGTCCCGGTGTTGCCGATGGTCAGGTTGCCGTCCCCACTCAGCTCGTTAATCGTGCTCGAAAGCTCAATGGTGGTTTCCGCATTTTCCTCCAGACTCAGCGTGCCGGTCACCGTCAGCGCATCGCCTTCTTTGCCTTCTGCCTTTGCCGAGAAGGTGTAGCCGCTCACATTCACTGTCATCTCGCTCGCGGTGACCGCTCCATCGATTTCCACCGTCCCCTTTCCTGTCTCCTCGAAGAGCACCTGATCTCCCCTCTCGAAAGAGTTACCCCCTTTCCATTCACCTGCCTCGCTTCCCTCGGTCCATGTCACCGCGCCGCCGTCCCATGTAAGCACCAACGGTCGCAGGTAAATTTGACCATCACTCTTCACCGATAATCGGTACGAATCCCTGTATGGAGTTCCCAAATCTACCTCTTTCAGCCAGTCCTTCACTTTGCTGAGCAAGTCGCCGGACAGTTCTGTCGAGAAGAGCTTGTATCCCCCCCACTCTTCAGGCGCACCACGAACAACCGCCTCCAGACCAACCAAATTCAGAGTAAGTCCACTGAGGTTGGTATTATCCTCCAGACCGATGGCCCCGGTAGAAACACTATCCACGGACAGCACGACATTCAATTGCCCGCCAAATGCCACCCCGGCGCCCAACGCCAGCGTGCCGTCCGGCAGGCTCATGCCCCCGTCTCCGCCCAGGGTGAGGCTGCTTCCTTCTCCTCCACTGATGGTGAGCGTCTGTTGGGCGGTGAGAGAAATCTCATTAAGCGTCCAGCTCGCCCCGGCTCCCAGCATCACCTTGCCACTCGTCGCTCCTTCGCCGACGCTAACGCTCTTCAGGACGCCTCCACTCGCTCCTGCGCGCTTCGAGGCGTTCAGATTCACCACGTTGGCGTCTGCCGTCGCATTCTCCAGACTCACGTCAACCCGACTCCCATCGATGCCGTCGAGAATCAACTTGCCCGCCTGCAGCTTCATCGTCCCGCTGTAGCCGCTCGTGTTGCCGTCGATCTCCAGCTCGCCCGCCCCGGTCTTGATGATGTCCCCCGTTCCGGTAAGACTGGAGCTCTCGGTCAGCTCGATCCAGTGCCTGTTGGCGGTGTTGACGTTATCATAGTCGGCGACATCAAACGTCGTACTGCCACTCAATGTCAGCCCGCTCTTGAAGGTGAACGCTGCAATCGTCTTTTGTCCGTGGAGGGAGGGATTGCACATATCTGCGCCGGTGGTGAACCCGGTGAACCCGGAAACAGCGCCCTCAAACACGAAGCAGGCAGATAACCCGGCTCCAGCGTATTTTTCAGCAGTAAGACTGCTGTTGTTGCCCTGCACCGTGCCGGTCACCGCAACATTTCGCCCACCCTTCGCCTGCAGCTTAATAACGCCAGTCAGGTTGGCATTGAAAATAACATTGCCCTTGTAATAGCCGTCCGTATTGTTGTCAAATGCCAGCACGCCGCCACCGCTCAGATCGACCGTCATACCAGGGGCTGTGAAAGTACCATCTGCACCGGCCGCAAGACGCACGACCAGCAATCCGCCTCCCTTCACCTCGATTGTGCCGTTGTACTCCGAAGCATCCTTGATCCACACCTCATGCGCCGCAGCGGGGTCTTGTCCCGACCGCTCAATGACAAGCTTCGGCGCAGCGCCATCGCCGCCCTCCCCCGACAGGCTCGCAATCGTGGTCTTGAGACCCAGCGTGGTCGTGGTGTTCCTCGCCAGGTTCAGCGTACCGGTCACCGTCAGCGCATCGTTCTCTTTGCCTTCCGCCTTTGCCGAGAAGGTGTAGCCGTCCGCTTCCACCGTCATCTCGCTCGCGGTGACCCCTCCGTCGATCTGCACTGTCTTTTGACTTGTCTCCCCGAAGAGCACCTGATCCCCTCTTTCGAAAAGAGCTTCCCGAGCCCACGTAGTGGTCACGCTTCCCTCCTCGGTCCACGTCGCTTCGGTGCCGACCCACGTGAGCACCAACGATCGCAAGTAGATTGTTTGACCATCACTCTTCACCGATAACCGGTACGAATCCGCATATGAAGCTTCCAACTCTACCCCCTTCAGCCAGTTCTTCACTCCGGCGAGCAAATCACCGGAAAGTTGTGTCGAGAAGAGCTGGTAGCTCCAATTGTCAGCGCTGCCATCACCGATCACATTACTCAGCCCCGTGACGTGCAAACCGAGATTGCTGAAGTCGGTCGTGTCTTTCAAATCGACTTTGGGGCTCTTATCTCCAGCCAGCGCAACATTCAGCGCCCCGTAGAACGTCACACCACCGTCCAATGCCAGCGTACCGTCTGTCAGATTTACGCCTTCGTCCCCTCCCAGGTTGACGCTGCTGCCTGCCCCTCCGCTGATGGTGAGCGTCTGGTTGTTGGTGAGAGAAATCTCATTAAGCGTCCAGCTCGCCCCGGCGGCCAGCATCACCTTGCCACTCGTCGCGCTTCCACCGATGCTAACGCTCTTCAGAACGCTGCCGGTCAGCTCTACTTCCTCCCCTGCATCATCCGTCGCCGGGGTGCGTTTCGTGACGTTTAAATCCAACACATTGGCATCTCCATTAGTATTCTCCAGACTCACGGAGACGTTTGTTCCGTCAATGCCGTCGAGAATCAACTTGCCCGCCTGCAGCTTCATCGTCCCGCTGTAGCCGCTCGTGTCACCGTCGATCTCCAGCTCGCCCGCCCCGGTCTTGATGATGTCCCCCGTCCCGGTAAGCTGAGAGGTCTCGGTCAGCTCAATCCAGTTCCTGCTGACAGATTCTGGATCAGTCCCAGAGTCGGAATCGTTATCGTAATCCCCGACATTGAACGTTGTATTGTTGCTCAACGCCAGCCCAGCCTTGAACGTGAAAGCGGCGATGCCTCCCGGGAAGTGCGTAACTGTGTTGGCCATATTCGCTGTGGCATCAAACCCAGAGAAAGCAGAGACATCGCCATCGAAGACGAAGCAGTCGTAAAGACCGGCGTTGTTGTATGCTTCAACAGTGAGTTTCTGGTTGAGTCCCTCTACGCTTCCAATGATGGTGACCCGCCTTCCCCCCTTCCCATGGAGTTTTGTAACGCCTTTCAGATTGGCATTGAAAACAACATTGCCCGTGTAGGATGCGGTATCGAACGCCAGAACACCACCACCGCTCAGATCAACCGTCGCACCAGGGGCTGTGAAAGTACCATTTGATTCAGTTGGACGCACCACCAGCAATCCACCGCTTCCCACCTTGATCGTGCCGTTGTATCCCGAGGCATCCTTGATCCACACTTCATGCGCCGCATCGGCATCTTTGCCGGTCCGCTCGATGACCAGTTCCGGAGCAGGGGTCTCAGCGGCAACAGCAAGCCCTTCCTCACCCCCGGCCGAGGCGGTTCCCCCCGTCAGGCGTGCAATCGTGGCCTTGAGACCCAGCGTGGTCGTCGTGTTCTCCGCCAGGTTCAGCGTGCCGGTCACCTCTAAGTTGTTCGTACCGCTTTCCTGCTCCTGGAACTTGTATCCGGTGCCGGAAACAGTCATGTCAGCAGGCTGCACCGCTCCCGAAATGGTGACGTCCTTTTTGCCATCACCAGAGAAGGCAACCGACTTCCCATTGCTAAAGGTTCCTTCTCGTTTCCAATCGCCGGTCGCGTCATTGTTCTGCCACACGCCGTCGGTGGTCGAACTCCATGTGAGGTAACGAAGTTCCAAGCTGACGGCGCCATTGGCGTCCGGGACCAGCTTGTAGTCCGCATAATCCTCGTCCAGCTTCGCCCCGGCTAACCAGGCCTCCGCAAGATCGAGCACACCCCCGTCCAAATTCCCCGAGAAAAGCTGATAGTTCCATGTCGAGACCGAAGTGTCGCCGATCGCTGCCCCCAGACCGGTCAGACTCAACCCGAGGGCATCGAGATTGACGTTCTCCTGCAGCTTGATGAGTCCCGTAGGATCACCGCTCCCTGTCAGCGCGATCTTCAACTCCCCGCTGAATGCCACGCCGCTCCCCAGCTCCAACGTGCCTCCCGTCAGGTTTATACCACCGTTTCCTCCCAGGTTAACGCTGCTTCCTGCCCCTCCGCTGATGGTGAGGGTCTGGTTGTTGGTGAGAGAAATCCCATTAAGCGTCCAGCTCGCCCCGGCGGCCAGCATCACCTTGCCGCTCGTCACGCTTTCGCCCACGCCGACGCTCCCCAGAACGCCCCCGTTGCCACCAAGATTCATCACATTGGAGTTGACCGTGGCATTCTCCAGACTCACGGCAATGCCGGAGCCGTCGATACCATTGAGCTCCAGCCCTCCGCCTTGAAGCTTGAGTGTGCCGGTAAGTCCGCTCGTATCGCCCGCTATCTTCAACTTACCCGCCCCCGTCTTGGTGATGGTGGTGTCCGTGCCGGTGATGACGGATCCATCGCTGAATTCGATGATGGAGAGACTTGCCCAAGTACCGACTTGCGGGGTTCTGTGACTGGAAGAACCCTCGGTGGCAAAGCTTGCCGTGTCTCCCAGTTTCACCGTACCGGTGAAGATGATGTCGGAGTAGGTCCGAGCTCCCGCGTGCTTAGCCACAAACCCGGTGTAGCCGCTCACGGTGCCGGTCACCGTTAAGCTCCCGGAGTAGCCGGCCCAGCTTCCTTCTCCGTTCCTCGAATTATCGAAGGTGAACGTAGCGCCTCCCACCCCGGCGGTCAAGTCCTTCACCGTGGCGTTAGCGCCGTCTCCCCCGACATTGATCCCGCTCAGCCCGGTCGCATTGCCGATCTGCTGGGCGTAGAAGAAGCTCAGCACATGTTCTCCCTGTCCCTCAGCTTCCACGCTCAACTCCTCGTTGTGCGCGGTGAGGTAAGCCAATTCTCCCGTGAGCTTGAGAGTACCGCTGTATGTGCCGTCATCCAACTTCAACCGGCTTTCATTGGCCAGCTTGATGGAGCCCGTGAATTCGCTGTCCACTTCGGTGATGGTAACGACATTCGTCCCGGTGTTGCCGATGGTCAGATCCCCCGTCCCGCTCAACACAGCAATCGTGCTCGAAAGCCCAATCGTGGCGTTCCCTCCCAGACTCAGGGCGCCACCCACTTTGAGCTGAGAATTGGAGCCGTTTCCACTGAAGGTGTAAGCCCCGTTCACATTCATGTTGTTGACGGACACCGGACCGTCAATTGTCACTGTTGTGACCGCCGAAGTGGCGCCGAAAGTGACGGTACACCCTGATTGAAAGACATCTGTCCCTCCCTCTCCCCAGCCGGTTTTCCCCTCCTTCCACACGGTGTCAGATGGGCTACTCCATACCAGATCGGCCTTACGCAGGGAAATGAACCCGCTCTCATCCACAAACAGGCTACAACCCTCATACGGCACATCCATTTGATTCAACCATTCCTGCGCCAAGGCTTTCTGAGCATCATTTTGTCCATCTTCGCCAACGGTCGGCAGGGAGAAGAGCTGATACTTCCACTCGAGTATACCTCCTGCGGCTTCGACCGCCTGCTGCAAACCAACAAGATTCAGCTTGAGACCCTTGAGATTAGCTCCCGCTTCCAAACCGATGAGTCCGGCGGGAAGATCGCTGCCGGTCAGCGTAATGTTCAGCTTTCCGCCGAAAGCCACCCCCGCACTCAACACCAGCGTGCCGCCCGTCAGATTCATGCCTTCGCTCCCGCCCAGTGTGATGCTGCTCCCCGCCGCACCACCGATCGTGAGGGTCTCCCCGGTGGTGAGGGTCACCTCCTGCAGCGTCCATTTTGCCCCGGCACCTAGCATCACCTTGCCACTCACCGCCTCTCCACCCATGCCGACACTCCTCAGGACGCCTCCACTCGCTCCTGCGCGCTTCGAGGCGTTCAGATTCACCACGTTGGCATCTGCCGTCGCATTCTCCAGACTCACGTCAACCTGACTCCCGTCGATGCCGTCGAGAATCAGCTTGCCCACCTGCAGCCTCATCGTCCCGCTGTAACCGCTCGTGTCGCCATCGATCTCCAGCTCGCCCGCCCCGGTCTTGATGATGTCCCCCTCCCCGGTAAGCCGTGAGGTCTCGGTCAGCTCAATCCAGTTCCTGCTGACAGGTTTTGGATTAGCATTAGAGGCGGAATCATTATCGTAATCCCCGACATTGAACGTTGTATCGCCACTCAACGCCAGCCCCGCCTTGAACGTGAAAGCAGCAATTCCGCTCGTGAAAACCGAAGTGGTGTTGGCCATGCCCGTCGTGGCGTCAAACCCGGTGAAGCGGGAGACATCGCCCTCAAAAACGAAGCAATTAGAAAGCCCGGCCCCACTGTATTTCGTGACAGAAAGGACACGATCAACACCCGAAACGGTGCCGGTGATGGTAACTTTCCTCCCCCCCCTGCCCTGCACGTTTTTCACGCCGACAAGATTGGCATTCAGCGTTATATCCCCCAGATAAACCCCCGAATTATTGCTATCAAACACCAGATAGTTATTATCTCCCTGCTGGGTCAGGTCTATCGTTCCTGCAGAAACCCCGGCGGAGGATACCACGAGATTCCAACCGTTGGAAACAGTGATCGTACCGGTGTACGGATCAGCACTGTAGTCGCCGTTCCAGGTGTAGAGGCAAAGGGTCTTTCCTGTGCCGGAGGTCGTCAGGTTCCCCGCGCCGGACAAACGACCGATCTCGGCGCTCACCGCTAGGTTGACCGTGGCGCCATCTGCCAGCGTAAGCGTCTCCCGTACCACCAGTTTAGCATCCTCTCTCGCCCCGGTGAAAGTGTAACCGGCTGCGTTCACATCCATATTCGTCGCATGCACGGCGCCGGAAATCGTCACATCCTTTGTGGTGACTTCGCCGAATACCACCGAGTCCGCCGCCAGGAAAGCTCCCTTGTTCCAGAGGCTCCCTTCCGTCTCTGCCCACGTTCCTCCCGCCTCCTGCCATGTCAGCGTGCATTTCCCAAGATGATTGTACTTTTCAACATCCGAATACACCTTCACGTAATCGATCCACATGGACACACCCTGGCTTGACAACGTTTTCTTGCTGGCGTCGTCAGGATTCCCCGGCCAACCGCCGCCGATCTGCTGGTCCAGAATCAAATAGAACGTATTACCCGCGTAATCAAAGGGCCAGAGTTCCCTTTCACCCTCAGTCCACGTGTGGCTCCCCGTTACTGCGCCCTTCGCGCCATAGAGCGTATACCCGCTCTCATCCCACGCAATCTTTCCGGTTTGTCCCCCATCCAGGTAGAATGTGATGCTCTGAGCGGTCCATTCCACCCCGTAAGTATGCCAGGCATCCTTGTTCAGGGTGGGCTGGGCAACGCTTATCTGGCTATCCACCCCTCCCTTAGCGGCAGCTCGATGCAGCGTCTGGTAGAATTTACCCTCATAGTTCAGGTGCTCCATGATGTCGATCTCGCCGCTGCGGGGCCACCCGCCACCGTCCAGCCCTGCCTGCACCCTCTCGGGCATCATCCAGATGGCCGGCCACACCCCCTTCGCATTTTCATACTTCGCGCGCACCTCCACATAGCCGTACTGGAAGGAGAAAACGCCTTGCGAACGGACGCCGCCGCAGGCGTAAACATCCTGCGTGGTGTTGTTCTGGTTGTTCTGGTTCGTGTGCTTCCCGTATTTTCCCCACAACCGCATCGTGGAGTTGCCATCCTTGTCCTCAAAGGACACGAGATCCTTATCTATCGACTGGTGAGCGCGCCAGTTGTTTGCCTGATTGGGAGACTCATACGGGATGCGCGTCCACAGTCTGGTGTTGAGGGCGCTGTCGTCGCTTGACTTCCCGTCGAACTGATCCTCAAACACAAGTCCCCAATTGTTGGTCGCCAGAATGCCCGGCACGCCCTCCGGGGTCGCGGTAGCTTCAAGAACTTGCACCCCATCCGACGCGATAACGGCAGTGTTGGAAAAGAGGCGGTCTTCCTTCAGCTGAAGGAGGGATTGCCGCGCAAGCTGAGCGGACTGATCAACCGTGCTGTCGAGCGCCAGGGTTCCTTCTCTCGAAGCTGGTTGCAGCACTGTTTCGGGGAGGTCATCAAAATTGCCGGAGTACGGACGAGAAAGAGGATCCGGGTCAATCCCGAACGAGGTCTCGGAGATGAGCATCGCTTCCTCCTGTTCCTCCGCTGCTCGGAGCACAGCATGAACCGATGCGTCCAGCTCTTCATCCGGAGCAATTGAATTCTCGCCGCCCAAGGTGATGTCCTCCGCGCCGAGGGTGCCGGAAGCCAGCGTAACGGGCAACGCCGCGGACAAAGCGGTGAGACAGGAAAGAAGAGCCTTACGAAGACCGAAGGGAAGATGCAGTTTCATGATATTCAGGAGGGAAGCGACGACGGGAAAACAACTCAATTTCCCTGATTGTCACGTTGCCTTATCCTATCATTTTCCCCACGCGTGCGCGAGAAAAAAAGTGAAAAAAAGCCATTACTGCTCTACCCCCCCCCCCGCTAATTATTTACAATTAACGATTTATAAACTATCCATTCCGAGCTTCCGCCTTCACAGAAATATA